>JAZKYV010000037.1:0-24080 GCA_045612345.1 Bacteroidales bacterium | reverse complement strand
GATTTTATTACTTGGAGATGAAGCCATTGCACAAGGCGCTATCGACGCTGGTCTTTCAGGTGTTTACGCTTATCCAGGCACACCATCAACAGAGATCATGGAATTCATCCAAGGCTCAAAAGAAGCTAAAGAATTAGGCATCCGCGCTTTATGGTCAGCTAACGAAAAGACAGCTATGGAAAGCGCAATCGGTATGTCATACGCTGGCAAACGTTCACTCGTATGTATGAAACACGTTGGTGTTAACGTTGCAGCCGACCCATTCATCAACTCAGCAGTGACAGGCGTTAACGGCGGTATGGTTGTTTTGGCAGCCGACGACCCATCAATGCACTCATCACAAAACGAGCAAGACTCACGTACTTACGCTAAGTTCGCTCTTATCCCATTGCTCGAGCCATCAAACCAACAAGAAGCTTACGACATGGCACGTTATGCTTTCGACCTCTCAGAAAAGATCGGAACTCCAGTCATGTTACGCGTTACAACTCGTTTGGCTCACTCACGCGCTGGTGTTGTTTGCACAGACAAACGTCAACAAAACGAAGTAGCTCTCCCATCAAACTTACGTCAATTCGTTTTGCTTCCAGCTATCGCTAGAAGACAATACAAACAATTGCTCGAAAAACAAGCTGTTATGGAACAAGACAGCAACGAGAGCGGTTTCAACAAATATTTCGAAGGAACAGACAAGAAATTAGGTATCATCACTTGCGGTTTGGCTTACAACTATTTGAAAGAAAACTACAACAACGAAACTATTCCTTATCCAGTTCTTAAGATCAGCCAATATCCACTTCCAATCGCTATGATCCAAAAGATCTATGACGAATGTGACGAAATCTTAGTCATGGAAGAAGGCTATCCAATCGTTGAAGAATTATTAAAAGGTCTCTTGGCAACAGGCAAGCCAATCCACGGCCGCTTAGACGGCACATTGCCACGCGACGGCGAACTCAATCCTAACATCGCCGCTAAAGCTGTTGGCAGACCATTCGAAGTAGGCGCTCCTATTCCAGAATTAGTACAGGCTCGTCCTCCAAAATTGTGCGACGGATGTCCTCACTGGGATTCTTTCAGAGCTCTCAACGAAGCTATGTCAGGATATGAAAAAGGCAGAGTATTCGGCGACATCGGCTGCTACACTCTCAGCGCTACTCCTCCACTCAATTCTATCAACAGTACTGTTGACATGGGCGCAAGTATCACTATGGCTATCGGCGCAGCAGACGCAGGTCTCTACCCAGCTGTAGCTTGTATCGGCGACTCAACATTCACACACTCAGGTATGACAGGCTTGCTCGACGCTGTCAACAACAACAGCAACGTCGTTGTCATGATCCTCGACAACTCAACAACAGGTATGACAGGTGGTCAGAAATCTTCAGCAGAAGGTCGCCTCGAAAGCATCTGTAAAGGTTTAGGCGTCGACCCAGATCACGTAAGAGTTATCAAACCTCTTCCAAACCAACACGAAATCAACGTTCAAGTTATCAAAGAAGAGTTGGCTTACGAAGGCGTATCTGTCATCATCCCACGTCGTGAATGTATCCAAACATTAAGCAGAAAGATGCGTGCAAAAAAAGCATAATTAACATTAAATAAAAGACTATCATGAAAAAAGATATTATATTAGCTGGTGTCGGCGGTCAAGGTATCCTTAGTATCGCTTCTTGTATAGGCATCGCTGCTGTAGAAAAAAACATGTATCTCAAACAAGCTGAGGTTCACGGCATGAGCCAAAGAGGCGGCGACGTACAGTCACACCTCCGTCTTTCAGACAACGAGATCGCATCAGACTTGATCCCAGAAGGCAAAGCCGACCTCATCATCTCTGTTGAACCAATGGAAGCTCTCCGTTACTTGCCAATGCTCGCTAAAGACGGCGTCATCATCACTGCAAGCGAACCTTTCATCAACATCAACAACTATCCAGAAGTTGAAGAAGTCTACGCTGAATTGAAGAAACACAACGCTATCATCATCGACGCTGACAACATCGCTAAAGAATGCGGTAACGTACGCGCAGCTAACATGGTTATCTTCGGCGCTGCTGTTCCATTCCTCGGATTCGAAATGGAAACTATCGAAAACAGTATCCGCGAACAATTCGGAAGAAAAGGCGAAGAAGTTGTTAACCTCAACCTCAAAGCTGTTGAAGCAGGCTACAAACAAGCATTAAATAAATAATGTGAAATTCTTATCAAGACAAGAGATGGAGTAATTCCGTCTCTTGTTTTTTTTAATGACTACAGACAACTGTCAAAAGTCAACAGATTACTACATTTTACACTATCCACTTACCCCTAACCACTCCCCACTACTCTAAACTATTAACCATACACTATAAACTTTACAAGCATGAATATCATTGATTTCTTAAAGAAGAATATTAAAGCTAACCTCCGCACATATTCTTGTGCCTTAGGAGGCATATTTCTTTTTATCGTAATAGCTTTGGTGTTATCAAACAGAGGCAATGACGATACTCAAGAAGCCAAGGTAATCAAAGAGCCGGAATTTCTCTACGGCATCTGCATCGACGACTATGATGTGGTTGTCGACACCATCAGAAAGAACCAGTTTCTTTCTAACATCATGCTCAAGCAAAACATCGACTACAACACCATCACTCATATAGAGAAGAAACACAGAAGCGTATTCGACATCAGAAAGATAAAGCCAGGACAGAAACACACCTTTTTAATAAGCCGCGACAGCATAGTGCGCCCTGTCTTCTGGATCTACGAGATAAACAAAATAGACTACGCAGTCTTCAGCCTCACCGACTCGCTCAACGCATGGATCGGACATAAGGAAGTGACAACCAAGATCGAAACCATCGAAAGCACAATAGAGTCTTCATTATGGAACGCCGTAGCAGCAACAGGCGGCGACCAAAACATAACCATGGAATTATCAGACATCTACCAATGGACCGTCGACTTCTTCGGCATACAGCCAGGCGACGCCTTCAAAGTGGTATATGAAAACAAATATATAAATGACGAATGTATCGGCATGGGCAAGATTCTCGCCTCTTATCTCAACAACGCTGGCTCTGAACATTACGCCTATTATTTCGTACAGAACGGCAAAGGCGAATACTTCGACGAAAACGGCGACAACCTCCGCAAGGCATTCTTGAAAGCCCCATTGAACTATCGTCGTATCAGCTCCACATTCTCCAACGCCAGAAAACATCCTGTCACTAAAGTGGTACGTCCTCACCACGGAGTCGACTATGCGGCAGCAACAGGCACACCTGTCGTAACAATAGCCGACGGCACTGTGATAGAAAAAGGCTGGGATACCAAAGGCGGCGGCAACTACCTTAAGATCAAACATAACAGTACATACACAACGACTTATATGCACCTCAACGGCTTTGCCAAAGGAATACAAAAAGGCAGTAAGGTCAAACAAGGACAGCTTATAGGTTATGTCGGAAGCACAGGCATGTCGACAGGTCCACACCTCGACTTCAGACTATGCAAGAACGGCACCTACATCAACCCATTGACATTCGAGTCACCATCAGCTGATCCAGTGAGCGAAGAAAACAAAGCAGCGTTTGAGGAAGCGAGGAAGGGATTTGAACTTTAGCTAAAACTTCAAAACCTCAGAATCTCAAAATAACTTTGAAGTTCTGAGGTTTTAATTTAACTTTTTGAAGTTTTGAATTTCTGAGATTCTGAATTTTACTCCACCATCTTCTTCACAGCAACTAAGTTCTTTCCTTCTTCCAAAGCAGTTCTCACCTTAGCGAAGCCTTTGACGACATAGAACTTGCCATCTCTCTTTTCTATTTCAATGTCTTCTGAAGCATCTTCCACTTCATTTTCAACGATAAGGTTCTTTGGTGAAAGCCAGATCTTATTATATTCCTTGCCTTGTTCGAATGCTCTGAAGCTGCCTAATACAAGCTCATTGACTTCTTCCTTAGCAGCATGGCTGGTGTCGATGATGAAATCGTAATTGCTGTAATTGTTGATATCGACATTATAGAATGTCTTGTATCTCAACACCTCGCTTTGCCTTCTCTCGATGATTTCCTTCTTGGCTGTAGCCATATCTGAATATGACTCGCTGATACGGTCTCTGTCGTTGAAGATACGTTCTGTCGCTGTGTCAACATCCACATACATATAGATTTTGAATGACTTAGGAACGAAATACCAAGCGAGACGTGAATCGAAGATGATGTTCTCTTCCTTCTCACCCATCTCTTTGATGGTATCGTCGACCATATTGTCGTACTTAGGATTGCTTTCAATAAACTGATTAAATTCCTTAGCAGTCATTCCGTGCTGCTCCGCCAATCTTCTGAATATCAATCCAGCTGATTCTATTCTGTAATTAATATTGTTTATCAAATGATTGGCGACAGTGCTCTTACCGCTACCAAGATCGCCAGCTATTGTAATATTTATCATCTTCTATTTGTTTTTTAATTATTCTTCTACATGACTTATGTCTGTCATCTTCTTGTTGATAGTCTTATTGATAGTGACAAACACTTTCAAAGGTGCCATTACGAGCACCATCATTAGTTCAATGAAATAAATGGCCCATATATGATTCTCTGCTGTAATAAACTGATATATAAGAAGTATCACAGTAAAGATCATAAACAAGAACTTGCCGTAACGTCGTCTTCTGAACAAAAGCACCAGACTCACGACTATGACTCCAACAATAAACCATAATATTGCTGATGTCAGCACGGTCTGGAATAAAGTCTCGCCAGAATAAGCCGGATCGTAAACGTTTCTGTAATAGATGCCGAAAATTGAAAGAAGAAGAAAATATAGCAGATAATACGTAAAGGCAAACGTACCAACGAGTTTCATACCCAAGGTAAGTTTCCTACGCTTAAGGAAAATATCTGTTATATCCTGTTTCTTCGTTCTCATTATTTCATCACATTTTTATAATATGAGGCATACATAAACACGAAGGCTGCTGTCCAGAATATAGGACCGAATGGAAATCCTCCGATCTTACTTGTCACGAATATTGATGTCATGATGATCATCAGACATTGAGCGATGGTATAGACATGAAAGCCTTTCTTCTGCAATCTCCACATCATCAGGACACCTATGAATGAAGCCACATATAATATTGTCTCCAAGAAATAATATCCTCTACCGACAGAAAACGCCAGAGATGACGCCTGTGCAAACATCTCCCAGTTGTCGCCTAACTGTTCAGCCATATCAGCGAACATTCCTTCGCCATTTCTCATCTGTGCGAAAACCTTTTGAAAGGAATCATAAAAGGCAAAAGAGATAAAGTTGGAAATGCCATTATAAACAGCATTGATGAACGACAAGACACATATGATCGTCAGCATCTCAGGTCTCTTAGGTTCTTCTTGTTCTATGTTGTAATCTTCTTGATATTCCATGTTTCTTTATTTTAAGTCGCTAAGACGCCAAGTCACCGAGTCTCTAAGAAAGACTCTGAACTTGGTGTCTTGGTGACTTGGTGACTTGGTGTCTTAAATATTGACTTCGTATTGTTGTAAGAATTCAACTGACTTAGCGATTTCTGTGTACATAACTTTGTCAGTCTTAACGAATTCAACTTTTTCACGATATTGTGCTACGAATGCTTCGATAGCTTCTGATGATTTCAATGGTCTTCTGAAGTCTAAAGCTTGTGCTGCGTTGAACAACTCTATAGCGAGTACTCTTTCCAAGTTGTCAGCTACGCGTAATGCTTTTGTTGCAGCGTTAGCACCCATACTTACGTGGTCTTCTTGACCTTGTGATGACTCGATGCTGTCGACTGATGCTGGAGCGCATAATTGTTTGCTTTGGCTTACGATTGATGCTGCTGCGTATTGTGGAATCATGAAACCTGAGTTGAGACCTGGCTCTGCAACTAAGAATGAAGGAAGTTCACGTTTGCCGCCGATGAGTTGGTAAACTCTTCTTTCACTGATGTTACCGAGTTCTGCCATTGCTATTGCCAAGAAATCCAATGTGATAGCGAGAGGCTGACCGTGGAAGTTACCTGCTGAGATGACTAAGTCTTCATCTGGGAAAATTGTTGGGTTGTCAGTAACAGCATTGATTTCATTCATGAATACTGATGCAACATATTTGATAGCGTCTTTTGAAGCGCCGTGTACTTGTGGGATGCAACGGAATGAATATGGATCTTGTACGTGTTTCTTTTCACGAGCGATCAATTCACTGCCTTTTAACAAGTTACGGAATCTCTCAGCTGTCTTGATCTGACCTTCGTGATGACGGATTTGATGTACTTGATCATAGAATGGCTCGATACGACCGTCGAAAGCGTCTAATGAAACAGCACCGATGAGGTCGGCGAGATATGAAAGACGGAAAGCCTTGAGCAATACATAAGTACCGTATGAGCTCATGAACTGTGTACCGTTGAGGAGTGCCAAACCTTCTTTTGATTGGAGTGTGATAGGTTCCCAACCGAATTCTTTCATGACTACTTCAGCAGGAACGATTTCGCCTTTGTAATGTACTTCACCTAAACCGAGTAAAGGTAACATCAAGTTTGCCAATGGAGCCAAGTCGCCTGATGCGCCGAGTGAACCTTGGTTGTAAACTACTGGAAGAACGTCGTTGTTAAAGAAATCAATAAGACGTTGAACTGTGATAACTTGAACGCCTGAGTTACCGTATGACAAGCTTTGAACCTTTAATAAGATCATGATGCGGATGATTTCTTTTGGAACGAATTCTCCAGTACCGCAAGCGTGTGACATCACGAGGTTCTTTTGAAGTGTGCTGAGGTCTTCTTTAGAGATGCTGTGGTTGCACAATGAACCGAAACCTGTTGTGATACCATAGATTGGAGTTGTCTGTGTCTCCATCTTCTTGTCTAAGTAGTCGCGGCATTTTTGAATGCGAGCCTTAGCGTCTTCTGACAAAGCAAGTTTATAACCTTTTGTGATGATTTCATTAACTCTTGCAAATGTTAATGTTTCTGCTGAAATATAATGTGTATTCATATGTAAAATTTTATTTGATTATTTTTATTTTCATAAGACACACGTCCGTGGTCTCTACGCGATATTTTAATTTCTAATTACATTTAACAATTCGTCTGCTGCCACTTTTTCCTGACGGCCTTCTTTCATGAATTTGACGGTGAAGCATTTGTTATTCATTTCGTCTTCGCCAGCCATGACAACAACAGGGATTCCGCGTTGGTCAGCGTATTTCATCTGTTTCTGAAGTTTTGCTGAGTCAGGATATATCTCTGCGTTGACGCCGTTTCTTCTCAACTGTTGGAGATAAGGGAGGCAGTAACGTTCTTCTTTTGGACCGAAGTTAAGGAAGATAACTTCAGTGATATCGCCGTTCTTTTCTGGGAAGAGATTCAACTCTGTGAGAACGTCGTAGATGCGGTCAGCGCCGAAGCTGATGCCGACGCCAGAGACGCCTTGCAATCCGAAGATACCTGTGAGGTTGTCGTAGCGACCACCGCCTGAGATGCTGCCCATAGCAACGTCTTTTGCCTTGACTTCAAAGATAGCGCCTGTGTAATAATTCAAGCCGCGAGCGAGAGTGAGGTCGAGTTCATATTCGATGCCGACGTTCATATCGTCGATGTAATCAAAGAGTGTCTCAAGTTCTTCGATACCTTTCTCTCCTACTTCGATGCCGCTCATCAATGACTTAAGCTGAGCGAATTTCTCGCGTGCGTCGCCTTTCATGAAGAGTATTGGTTGAAGCTTTTCTATCGCTGTCTCATCGAGACCTTTTTGTGCAAGTTCTGCATTGACAGCGTCGATGCCGATCTTATCGAGTTTGTCGATAGCGACGGTGATGTCGACGAGAGCGTCAGGTTTGCCGATATATTCTGCGATACCAGCGAGGACTTTTCTATTGTTTATCTTTAAGACTACGTTAATCTTTAATGCGTTGAATACTTCATCCACTATCTGTACGAGTTCTGCCTCGTTGAGGATTGAGTTGCTGCCGACGATGTCGACGTCGCATTGATAGAACTCACGGTAACGACCTTTCTGAGGACGGTCGGCACGCCATACAGGCTGAATCTGATAGCGACGGAATGGGAAAGCGATCTGGTCACGGTATTGAACCACGAAACGAGCGAAAGGCACTGTGAGGTCATAACGGAGACCTTTTTCACAGATCTTGCCAGCTATCTTCTCTGCTTGGAGAGGCTCGCCATTCTGTTGAACGCCCGACATGAAATCGCCGGAGTTGAGGATACGGAATAAGAGTTTGTCGCCTTCTTCTCCATATTTGCCGAGGAGTGTTGAGAGATTCTCCATAGAAGGAGTCTCAATAGGCTGAAAGCCAAAACGTTTAAAAACGCCTTTTATAGTATCGAAAATATAATTACGACGAACCATGACTTCAGGCAAGAAGTCACGAGTTCCTTTCGGTATTGAAGGTTTCTGAGCCATTTGTTAATTTTTATTAAAACGTACAAAGATAATAAAAAGACTAAAGGCTAAAGACGAATGACAAAAGATTTTTTTGATTTAGGATATGAGCTTCGACAACAAAAAAAGACGCGGTACCAAACCGCGTCTTCTTTATCTATTTTAATTACCACTTCCTTCTTCAGGTATTGTATTTCCTGCAGAACCATTGTTAATTTCATTTGCTTTCTTTTTCAAGACAGGACGTATTGAACATCCATAGAAGCGATTAGCTGTATAGATATAGTTATGTGACGCCCAACCTTTGTCAAAATAAAGAGCTTGAGCTGACCACCATGTCCAAGAATCTTGCTGTGGCAATGGTGTTGAATTCCAATAGTGTCCCCATTGACCTACACTACGATAACCACCTTCAGGAGCTGGTTGAACTACACCAAGCGAATCTACATACGCATCACTATCTCTGTAACCTGCTGCAGGCAAGAAGATATAGTTGCCATTTGGTCCTGTAAACTTATAACCATTAACATATTGAATAATTTCATTTTCATCATAACCTGCTGGCATCTTCAATGGCTCTTTAACACATTCATCAAACAACTCTTGTTGTTCATCATAAGTTGGCATTCTCCATTCATCTCCCCATATTGCTGTTGCGGCATCATAAGCAGCATTACCAGAAATGTCTCCAATATTTTGACCATTAGTAGCGCAATTATCTGAATAATATTCAGCTTTTGTTTTTATTTCACCCCATGAAAAATAATCGCCATAATGGTACATAGTGTCTGCTCCAACATTATAAGTTGCCCATAAAGTACGAGAAGTCAGACCTAAATCAACATAGTGATGAAAGTGGCCATTATGCTCAACGTCACCAGTTGAAACCTCTGCCCATGGCAAAACATTTATATTTCCACCAGTTCCATTGTAATAAAAGTTATTTGCCTCTATCTCGCCATTCATAATATATTGATGGACGCTGCTACCATCACGATATCTAATTTCTGTATTCTCTATATCATTTGGGAACAATGCTATATAAGATGTACCTTCCCCAGCATCAACAACATCTATTTTTGCAGATGGATTATATTCTACATTCAACTCATATCTTTCTCCATTATAATCCAAAGAATATTCTGTACCTTTTATAGCATCACCATATAAACCATATCTTTTATCAACTTTTTCCAAATTCAACAACAATATTGCAATCTGGTTTTTAAAAACAGCGTTAAGTACCAACTCTGCATTTCCTTGTTCATCAACATTTGCACTTACTTTTGTAGTAGCTATATGACAGTATCCTAATTCAGAGAGCTTACCACTTTGTTTAGCAATGCTACCTTTTATTTGCGTACATACATTTACAGATTCTATCATTTGGTATTTTGCTGTACCTGCAATATGTGAATGTCCGAAATACCAGATATCGTAAACTCCGCTTTCAGTGATAACGTTTTCTGCAGCTTCACCTTCAAAAGCCAAGACTGATGGAGTTGTTCCATTAAGGCTCGCACTGAGTTGTATTATCTGTGGGTTTTTACCATGTATGGCCACATAAACATATTCATTCAAAACCACACCATTTTGGCCCCAATTAATTTTACCAGTTGTTATCAAGTTAGCGAAGTCAGAACGGCTACCATTATTCATAGGTATCTCACATCTTACCTTCACCATTCTAACATCACCATTATCTCCATCGTTTCCTTCTGGAGCTGGTTTGCATTGTGTAAAACCTAAAACCATCAATGCCATTAAAATTGCAAATAACTTTTTCATTATTTACTATCCTTTCTTCTTTTTGTAATCAAATAAAACAAACCTGATGTTGCCATCAAAAACATTCCATTTCCTACAGGAGCATCATCTTTACCTGTGAAATCATTGAATGACAAGCCCTCTCCATCATTTAAGAATTGACCTACTCCATTTGAAGAAATGCCAGACATTAATCCTGTGTTTTCTCTTTGTCCTGAGACATTTGCAAAAAAGCCATCTGTCTGCGCATTTAATTCTGATGTTGCAAGCGCAGAAAAGACCAGCATAAAAATCAATAAAATTAAATTCCTCTTCATTTTTTTGTTTATACTAGACATTTTTCTCACAAAACATATCGCAAAAATTACGACATTTTTTTGTTATTTTTTAAAAAATCGTTTTATTATACTAGTTAATCTATATTTTATCTCAAACAAATACGGGGGGGGTAATATCATCTATTCCAAGCATTTACACCAGACGTATCTCATAAAACGTCTCTATCAAACCAGCATAAAATGACTATTTTTACACCCGTTTTTTTCGGGGTGCAAAAATAGTCATTTTTCTCAATAAATCCTAGTGAAACATTAATTCTTTTTCGCAAGAATCACGATTTTTTTTTCGCCTTTCATCGTGGTGCCAAAAAGGTAAAAATCACTGCCGTCTTGCACGCCTAAATTTTTCTTAAGTTCATCCGCCGAGAGAGGGAAATTACGTGTCGCGACGCTGGCCTTTGGCTGTTGGCTTTTGGCTGTTGGCTGTTGACATCTCGAAGAGATTTCCTTCTTTGTTTTCTTATCAAAAGGAAAGACTTCCATAACCTCAAAGATTCTTCCTGGGAAATCGGAGATCAATTCATCAGAGGTGTATAGATGACTGTTTCTATGCAGTTTGTCTAAGCCATAACGCTGTGATAAGAGTTTAAAACAACCGGCTTTCATACAAGCGACGCCTGGCTCGTAAAGGTATTTTCCTACAGTATCAGCCAAAGTCCACTGTGCGTCGAGTTCCTCTTCTTCAAAGAAAGTGAAATTCCAATTTTCTCTCAAGTCTGTCGCCCAAACGCCAAGTTCCTGAGTTTCTGAGTTTCTGAATTTATGAATTTCTATAAGCACTTCCTTGCATTCGTTTCTCACAGCAACGACATGTATCGCCGATATGTCTTTAAGTTCTTTTTTCACCATCTCGATATCGAGCATTGGCGAGACTTTTATCAGGACACGTTTCGCTTTTTCCAGTAATAAGTCATGTAGTTCCACGACATCTGGAGAGCAGTCGTGAAGCGAGACCATCTTGCGGCCGTATTCATCACGACGTGCCGGGTCGAGATAGATGCAATCGACCTCACCGCATATTGTCAGGAAATGCTCAGCGTTATCGTTAACGACTTCAATATTCTTATTCAAGACCTTGAAGTTATGCTTTGCAATCTCGCATAATTCCTCTTGCATCTCCACGTAAAACGTCTTGTCAAAATTATCAGAAAGAAAAGCCGTATCAACGCCCATACCTCCAGTGAGATCCACTAAGACTCTTTCTTTATCCACTAATCCACACGAATCTGCACTAAATTCCTTTCGTGTATTTTCGTGTTCTTTCGTGGACAATCTTTCTTCCACTAATTCAGTGGACAAAGATGCTTTATATTTCGCGGTAAGCTCAGAAGAGCATTGTTCTAACGACAGTTTCTTAGGAAATATGAGTTCGTCATTCTCTGCCCATGACGGAAGTTTCTTGCTCAAGACCTGACGCGCCTGTATCTGTCTGATGACAAACTGCTTGTCAATATTTTCTGGAAACTTCGACAATGCCAGTTTGTTTACATCATCTTTCAGATGCTTTTTTATAAATTCCTTGTCATCAATGCATAATTTCATAATGCATAATCATTTTAATTCCTAATTCAATAGACGCCACAGGAGTGACGTCTCTACATCTATTCCTAACTCCTAACTCCTAACTCCTAACTCCTAACTCCTAACTCCTAACTGATTATTCCTCCACATATTAAACCATGCGACAGCCATTATCGTAAAGAATGTTCCTATTGCATAGGACAAAGACTGTGGCAAGCTGAATCCTTCCGGAGCGATACAGATGTATGTAGTAACGACGTATGTCATGAAAAGCGCTGGCACATACGTCACAAAATAATTTTTCTTTTCAAGGACGAGATATACCGTCAATGCCCAGAGTGTAAAGACCGAAAGCGTCTGGTTACACCATGAGAAATAACGCCATATTATAGTGAATCCGTTAGCATTTATAATACTGAATATCAGCAAGCCCAAAGACACAGCGAACAATGGAGCGCAGAGCAGCAATCTCTTAGAGATACTCTTTTGTTCCATATGCAGCATATCAGCGAGTATGAGTCGTGCCGAACGCATCGCAGTGTCGCCTGATGTTATCGGCGCTGCTATGACACCGAGTATAGCGAGTATTCCTCCCAATATTCCGAGCCAGTCCTTACAAATAAAGTCAACGACTTGCGCTGCGGTGAAGTTGCTTCCGTGTTCTTGGAAAAACGATGTCGCTGCAGCTGCCCATATCAAAGCGACGACACCTTCCACCACCATAGCTCCGTAAAAAACAGGGCGGCCGTGTCTTTCGTTTTTAAGACAGCGCGCCATAAGAGGCGACTGTGTAGCATGGAATCCGCTGATGGCGCCACAGGCTATCGAGATGAACATCATAGGGAATATCGGTCCGGATTCATATTTGGTTCCGAAGCCGTTCCACATCTCTGGGAGTTCTGGCTGCTTTACAAAAAGGACTATCAATATTCCTATCGCCATGAACATCAAGGCACCTCCGAAGATAGGATAAACATTTCCAATGACTTTATCTATAGGCAATATCGTAGCGATGAGATAATAAGCGAATATCACCACGACCCAGAAATACACATTGAGTCTTGTAGGCGTCATGCCTGCGATGAGCTGTGCGGGCTGTAGAACGAACACCGCCACGACGAGCACCATTAATAATAATGTAAAAACAATCATCACCTTCTCGGTTCTCTTTCCGAGATATTTGCCGACGATCTGAGGAAGACTCGCGCCATCATTACGCAGCGACACCATACCAGAGAGGTAGTCATGGACTGCGCCGGCGAATATGGTTCCGAATACAATCCACAGATACGATGATGTTCCGAACTTCGCGCCCATGATAGCGCCGAAGATAGGACCAAGTCCCGCGATGTTAAGAAACTGTATCATGAATATCTTCCATGTCGGCATCTCTATATAGTCGACGCCATCGTTTTTTGTCACTGCCGGAGTGGCACGTCTCTCATCGATGCCGAACATACGGCTGATATATCTTCCGTAGATGAAATATCCCAATACGAGGATGACTAATGCTATTGAAAAGGTGACCATATATTTTAAATTGAAAATTGAAAATTGAAAACTGAAAACTGAAAATTGAAAATTGAAAACTGTTGTGAGAGTACCTGATTTAAAAGTAATGAGCCATGGGCATCGAGCATTGAAAAAATGCTCACACTCACGGCTCATTTTCTATTATGCATTATGAATTAAATTAACTTTGTTGTCCGTATTCCATCAGATATGCTTTGATGAACTCATCGATCTTGCCGTCCATCACGCCTTGTACGTTACTTGACTGATAGTTTGTTCTATGGTCTTTCACGCGGCGGTCATCGAAGACGTAGCTTCTGATCTGTGAACCCCATTCGATTTTTTTCTTGCCAGCCTCGATCTTGTTTTTCTCTTCCATACGATGTTGAAGTTCTTTATCATAGAGTTGAGATTTCAAGAGACGGAGAGCGTTTTCTCTGTTCTTAGGTTGGTCGCGGCTCTCTGTATTTTCGATGAGGATTTCTTCTTCTTCGCCTGTGTAAGGGTCTTTATATTGGTAACGGAGACGAACGCCGGACTCAACCTTGTTAACGTTTTGTCCGCCGGCACCACCGCTTCGGAATGTATCCCAAGAGATCTTTGAAGGATCGATGACGACTTCGATAGAATCGTCGACGAGAGGTGTCACGAAGACAGAGCTGAATGATGTCATACGCTTGCCTTGAGCGTTGTAAGGAGAAACACGGACGAGACGGTGCACGCCGTTTTCACCTTTAAGATAACCGTAAGCGTAGTCGCCGTCGATTTCCATTGTGACAGTCTTGATACCAGCCTCATCGCCTTCGAGCAAGTTGCTTATTCTTACTTTATATCCGTGAGATTCTGCATAGCGGAGATACATACGCATGAGCATCTGTGCCCAGTCTTGTGATTCTGTACCGCCAGCACCCGAGTTGATCTTAAGCACACAGCTCATCTGGTCAGCTTCTTCGTGAAGCATGTTTCTGAACTCGAGTTCTTCAACGAGACGTATTGTCTCTTCATATTGTTTATCTACTTCTTCCTCTTCTGCTTCGCCTTCTTTAGCGAACTCGAACAAGACACCGAGATCTTCGTTAGCCTTCACGATATCATCGTAAGCTGTAACCCAGCTCTTGACGTCGCGCATCTTACGCATGATAATCTTACCGTTTTTAGGGTCATCCCAGAAACCGTCGGCATTGGTTTGTTCGTCTAATTCTTTAATTTGCATCAACTTACTGTCGATGTCAAAGATACCTCCTCAAGGATTCAATCCTCTTACTTAACTCTTTGCAGTTTTCTATTGTTACCATAATGAAATTAAAAATTATTGAGTATGCAAAGATAATAAAAGTCAACGGACTACAGACAAGGGACGAGAGATTTTTTTGTCAGAAATTAATTACCACTATCTTCTAAATAAATGATAGTATCTTTTGCATTTAACGGGCTAACCACTGCATTTCCTGTCTTTTGTTCCAATTCTATTCTTGCATTTTTTGCAATAGTACCGCCATCTATAGCATTTTTAATATGATCACCAAAATTATTCGGATTATTCGCCTCAGATATTTCTTTTGTAGAAAGTTCTGCGAGCATATTCAGAACAAGTTCTTTATTTGTCATATTATCTCGCAAATTTTCCTTCTTCAAACCTTTAAATTCTTTATACTCCTTTGCTGTTTTACCAGCCCAGGTTTTATAGATAACATCCGTCAAAGTAGCAAATTGAACACCTTCTTTCAACCCATGTCTTTTCCATTCATCTGTCAATTCTTTCCTTATCTCTATGCTTTTCAAACGTTGATTAATCCAATTATCCGAATATCCCAAAGCCTTATATTCATACATCGCTCTATTGATGGTTAATTCAGGGTCTTGAATTTCATCCAACCTTTCTTTAGCGACACGCGACATCCATAATTTAAAAGGTTCCGCTTTGGGAGATGGTATAGATTGTATCAATCTAAACACTTGTTCTACATTCATACAATCTGTTTTATATTTTTTTCCATCAGACGATGGCATTTTCAGTTGGTTACAATCTGTAACCAACTGACTTCCCTCTTTTTTTAAACGGTTTTTTAAAACCTTCCAATAATTATTAGGATTAGCACTATCTGTCAGAACTTCAACAATATCAACAACTGAAAAATACCATTCTTCAGTTTCATCATCCCAAATAGTTCTGACTTTTTTATTTTCAAATAATTTAATTTCTGTACTTTCTAACATGGTTTTTAAAAATTGGTTTTTATATATTATATTGCAAAGATAATAAAAGTCAACGGACTACAGACTACGGACAAAAGATTTTTTATTAGAAATTCAGAAACTCAGAACTTAAGAAATTCAAAAGAAAATATATACAAAAAAAAGAGCTGCTAAATCATAGCAGCTCTTCAACTTTAGACTTTAGTCTTTAGACTATATAAATATGTATTTCAAAATAAACAACACTGCGAGTATGTACATCACTGGAGTGAGTTTCTTGAACTTGCCGCAGAATAAGTTAACGACAACATAAGAAACCATTCCGAGCATGATACCTGCTGAGATTGAATAAGCCAAAGGCATCATAACGAGAGTGATGAAACTTGGGATTGCTTCTGTCGCATCGTCGAAATCGATGTTTCTGACAGGTTCCATCATAAGCATACCGACTAGGATAAGCACTGGCGCTGTTGCTGACGCAGGAACCGACAAGAACAATGGAGAGAAGAACAATGCTATTGCGAAGCAACATGCTATAGAGAAAGCTGTGAGACCAGTACGGCCGCCTTGTGCCACGCCGGCTGCACTTTCAACGTATGTCGTTGTGGTTGAAGTGCCGAGAGCAGCACCTGCTGTCGTTGCGATAGCATCAGCCATGAAAGCTTGTTTCAAGCGAGGGATACGTCCATTCTCATCAACCATATTAGCCTTTGTGCTAACACCGATAAGTGTTCCAATTGTGTCAAACATATCAATGAAGAGGAAAGTAAACACCACGATAAGCATATCGAGAGTGAAGACATTTTCCCATTCGAACTTACAGAAAATTGGCTCTATTGATTCTGGAGCTGACACCACGCCTTTAAATTCGGTGATGCCCATTGGAATACCGATAATTGTCGTTGCTAGGATACCGATAAGCATAGCGCCCTTGACATTCAACGCGAAGAGAACTCCAGTGACGACAAGACCTATGATTGCGAGAAGCGCTGTTCCTGAAGTGACATCGCCGAGAGCTACGAGTGTAGCGTCGTCATTAACGATGATTCCTGAATTCTGCATACCGATGAAAGCGATGAAAAGACCGATACCGCCGCCAACAGCATAACGCAGATTCTTTGGAATAGCGTTGACAATAGCCTCACGAATATTGGTTATCGTCAGCAAAATAAATATAAGACCTTCAATAAATACAGCTGTCAAAGCGAATTGCCAGGTATAGCCCATTCCCATACATACAGAGAAAACGAAAAATGCGTTAAGACCCATTCCTGGAGCAAGGCCAAACGGCAGCTTAGCTAAAAACGCCATCGACAAAGTACCAATGATAGCAGCAATGGCAGTAGTTGTGAACACAGCACCTGCTGGCATTCCTTCAAGAAGACCAAACATCGAAGGATTCACTGCAAGAATATAAGACATTGTGAGAAAAGTCGTTATACCAGCAACGATCTCCGTACGTACATTGTGTTTCTTTGAATCAAAACCAAATAACTTGTTTAACATAATTTATAGTTTTAAAATTGTAAAAAAAATCTTTGCGAATTTATGATTTATTATTTAAAGACACAAATGTTTTTTGAACTCCTAGACGCTTCAACTCCTAACTCCTAACTATTCAAAACCTCCATCACCATCGAAAGAGAATATCCTTTACCGACAGCGTAGCGTATAAGCTTCGCCTTGCGCTTATATGGATCGCTTTCATTTATTTTCTTGTTTTTAAGAAGACTGACAAGATCTTCCTTATAAGAATCCTGATCTATCTCTGAAAGCACTTCGTCAATGATTTCTCTATCAACGCCTTTGGTTATCAAAGAAAGCTTGATTTTATTGACGCCCCATTTCTTAAGGTTAAGCTTGCCTTTCACAAAAGAACGGCAATAACGTTCATCATTGATAAAGCCTTCATCTTGAAGAAATTCAATGATAAAATCTCTATCACTATCCGTAAGTTCAAATGTATTTAATTTTGTAAAAATCTCCTTCTTGCAACGATCTTGATAGTCGCAATAATGCAGCATTTTCTTCAAAGCGGTTTCCTTATCCATATTAAGTCAACAGTCAACGGACAACAGACAACAGTCATTGTCCATTTTAACAACTAAAAATCCTCACACATTTTCAAACCTTCTTCTATAGCATTTTCGACTTTCTCAGCCTTCTGCTCTTCAGTGCTGTAATCCATGTTTTGCGCTGATATGACATGAAGCTCTCCAAGTCCCCACAATTTTCCGATAGCCTTCAGATAAGGAGTCGCCTGTTCCAAATCGTCGCCAGTACTGATATCCATTCCTCTTGTAGTTATATAAAGAACCTTTTCAGCCTTGCACAATCCGTAACATTCTTTTTCATTGCTTCCGAATGTCACATTGAAAAGCGACATATTTTCAAAAAAAACTTTCAAAGCACTAGGGAAACTCATGTCCCAAAATGGAGCAGCAATTACGAGTCTGTCAGCAGCAGCCAAACTTCTGGCCATCTCTACACATTCATCCGGAACGATGCCATTAGCTCTATCATTCAAAATATCATTATCCACTACAGGAAATGCATATTCAGATAATCTGACTGTCTCAATATCATATCGTTCTGAAAGCTTTGCGATGATGGCATCCGCTATTTTTTTGGTGTTAGAACCTGTCCTCAAACAAGCATCAACGTAAAAAATTTTTCCCATCGGTATATTCTTTAATATGTCCTCTTCTTATTTTATCGTACGAAACAAATATAAGAAAAATAAATTAGCGAGTCTTTAAAAAAATAATTATCTTTACAACCGAAAAAAGGATGCCATCACTTTATGGCGACATCTTTCAACATTAGAATTAAATCACTTATTATCATAATATTATGAAAAAGTTATTAATAGTTTTATGTTGCATTTTAGCATTACAGTCATGCAACAATGGCAATACAGGAACTGAAACCGTCAATGGTTTTGACATCAACTGGAGTGGCAACTTGAACCAGAAAGAGCAACAAGCCATAAAGGACATGATTTCCAATATGGTAAAAGTCGAAGCTGGAACTTTCATGATGGGCGCACAAAATGACTCTTTAGCTACAAACTTGGAATCTCCAGCTCACGAAGTAACAGTCGGCGAATTCTATATCAATAAATACGAAGTGACACAAGCTCTTTGGAAAGCCATCATGGGCAAACATAACGACAAAAACGACGACTTCGATCAATGGGAAGAAGAATTCGGCAAAGGCGACAAATATCCTGCTTACAGAATTTCTTTCAATGATGTCGAGCTTTTCATCGGAATGTTGAACGAATACACAGGCTTGAACTTCGCACTCCCAACAGAAGCACAATGGGAATATGCTGCAAGAGGCGGCAAAGACGCTAACTACGAATTGATCTACGCTGGCAGCAATGTCGTCACAGACGTGGCTTGGATCGACGAAAACAGCGACAAGAACAGCGAAGTCGGCGCAAAAGCAGCTAACACATTAGGTCTTTACGATATGAGCGGTAACGTTTGGGAAATGTGCAGCAACTGGTACTACGACTACTCTTCAGTATGCGACACCATCACTCCTGGCGATGCTTACACCGGACATAAAGTATTCCGCGGCGGCAGCTGGAACACAAACGCTCAACAAGCTAGAGTGACAGCTCGCTACAAACAAGGTATCCACTACCGCGACTATAACACTGGTTTCCGCTTGGTCATTGAATAATAAACAATGTACAATAAAAATTAAGGATGGTAAAATTTTACCATCCTTTTTTATATCCATCAACTGTTGACAGTTAATTTCTAAAGAGCTTGTCAATCCATAACGCCTTGCCAATCTTACGCAGGGCGTTTTTCACATACTGACGGTTCTCTGGCTTGTACCAGAAGAAGAATCTCTGCTGATCTAATTTCTCTTGTTTTGTCTTGGCGACAAAGATTGGTTTCAAACTATATGGATCATATCCAGAGTAATATATCTCAGTTGCCAATGTCATCGGTGTTGGTGTAAAGTCCTGGACCTGTTCCAGTCTATAGCCCAACTCTTTTGTCTTGACAGCAAGCTCAGCCATATCCACCAAAGTACATGCTGGATGACTTGATATAAAATAAGGTATCAGTTGCTGGTTGAGATGATGTTTCTCATTAACCTTATCAAATTTCTTCTTAAGCTTGACGAAAAGATTGAACGATGGCTTACGCATCAGTCGCAAGACCTCATCGCTGGAATGTTCCGGAGCGACTTTGAGACGTCCGCTCACATGTCGTTTCATCAGCTGTTCGAAGTATTCGTCATAACCCAATTTGCCCGAAGGATCTTCGTTAGTCAAGAATAAGTCATAACGTATTCCGGAACCTATCGTCGCTTTCTTAACAGCTGGAATCTTATCCACTTCCTTATAAAGCTCGATGAGCGGATGATGATTAGTATCTAAATTCTTACATATATTAGGCTGTATACAAGTAGGACGCACGCACTTCTCACAAAGACTCTCATCCTTGCCTTTCATGCGATACATATTAGCAGAAGGACCGCCGAGGTCGGAGATATAGCCTTTGAAGTCTTCCATCTCCGTGACCTGCTTCACCTCTTTCATGATAGACGCCTTGCTGCGTGAAGCCACGAACTTACCCTGATGCGCAGAGATGGTGCAGAATGCACAACCGCCAAAACATCCGCGATGGATGTTGACAGAATGACGAATCATCTCGTAAGCAGGTATCACGCCACGTTTCGCATATTTAGGATGCGGCAGACGAGTGTAAGGCAAATCGAAGGAAGCGTCGATCTGCGCCTCCGTCATCGTTGGATAAGGAGGATTTATGTATAAGGTATAATCGCCAACATCTTGAAGCAGACGATTGGCTTTTTTCTTATTCGATTCAATCTCCACGTCTTTGAAGTTAGACGCGTAAGTCTTTTTATCTTTGAGACATTCCTCATGCGACGCAAGACGTAAGTCATTCCATTCGCTATTAAGCTTCTGTGATTTCTTCTTAAGGAAGAATGTCTGAGGAACATTCGTTATCTCTTCTATCTTCTTGCCTTCGTCCAAAGCCTTGGCGATTTCCACGATGCCCAGTTCGCCCATGCCATAGACGCCGAGGTCAGCCTTTGAGTCGAGCATGATAGAAGGTTTCAGCTCATCAGCCCAGTAGTCGTAATGCGTCACTCTTCGCAGAGACGCCTCGATGCCGCCGATGACGACAGGAACATCTGGATATAATTTCTTAAGTATGTTGGAATAAGTTATAGTCGCGTAGTCAGGACGGAAGCCAGCTTCGCCTCCTGGAGTATAGGCGTCGTTAGAGCGCAGGCGCTTGTTGGCGGTGTAATGGTTCACCATCGAGTCCATGGCGCCGGCGGAGATGCCGAAGAAAAGACGAGGTCTGCCGAATTTCTTGAAGTCGCGGAGGTCGTCACGCCAGTTAGGCTGAGGTATCAACGCCACCTTATAACCATGATGTTCGAGGACGCGGCCTATCACAGCAGCGCCGAAGGCAGGATGATCGACGTATGCGTCGCCAGTGATTATCACGACATCGACTTCGCTCCATCCGCGTAAGTCGGTCTCTTTCTTTGTTATCGGAAGCCAATCTAATAAGTTCATGCGAAAAATTCTTTTAAGGCCTCGCGAGCATCACGAAGCTTGTCCAACCAAACCTCTCTTGAATTCTGACCGATGATGTCGGTTATATATTTCACAGCGACGAAATTCACATCCATCAGCTTACAAACCTGTGCCTGAGCGAAAGCCTCCATATCGATGACATCACCAGTGAAATTGCCCACCTCTGTCACGAAGCTGTCGCCAGTGTTGCTGACGCCGACTTTCTCATATCTATCAATGACGTCTATCCCGACATTCTCTGGGAATGAGATATCAGAACACACATGAGGGAGAACTATCTTCTCAAGGTCTCTATCCACAAAACGATGACATACGAAAATATCACCAACCTTATGATTGAGAGTGCCGGCAGTGCCGACATTAACAACTAGGTCGTAGCTATCATTACAAAGAGCCTTCGTCAAGTTAAAAGCCGAAAGCACCTTACCCATTCCAGTCCTAAGGAATGTAATATCAACACCTTGTAATTCAAAAGGAATTACTTCCTCATCAAAAGCGTATGTCACTAAGATTTTCATAGATATATTTTTTACAAAGATAAAAAAAGACAACGGACAACAGACAACAGACAACAGATTTTTTTAGTTTGGAGTTAGGAGTTTCTTTTTTGATTGTTCACCCCAATGTAGAGACGTATCACGAATATGGTTTTAGCATTATTGTTTTAAAGACAGCGAAATATTTTCTAAACCATATTCTGATGCGTCTCAGAAAAACATCATTTGTCAATTCCCAAATGAAAAAACGCATCAACATTCTTTTATTTTCAAAGGTATTGTTGATACGGCTCTACAATGTCATTTTTAACTTTTTTTAACTTTTTTATTTGAAAACGATGTTTTAATTTTGCAGCGTTAACCAAAGTTTTTGAAATTATTTTAATATGAATTCCAATATAACTATACCACAAGGTAATAGCTCAGAAGAAATAAAACAAAGAGAAAAGATAATCCGTGATTTTTATCGTAAATGGAAAGAAGAAAATCCATCTCAACGAAGATACAATCTATCACTGAAAGATTACATCAACATTAGAATGGTCTCTATCATTGAGACCAGCGAACATGCAGCCAAATCATATTTCTCAACAATCGCTGTATTGCAACTTGATGCAATTCTTATTGGAGCCAAAAAAGTTTCAATCAGTAGAATAAAGGAAGGCAATAAAAACCAGAAACCATTTGAGAGAATTATGATTATGGAGTATGAACTCATAGGTATTGGTAAAGTAAAAATGACTGTGGGTATTCGTCGCAGGACTCATGAGAAAGTGCAATACTGCATTACAGCCATATCAAATATATAATTAAAAAAGCATCCGTAGATGCTTTTTTAATTGTCCCTAAAATGCGTGAGTGAGGTTTACACCAAAGTGTGATGCCATGCTGGCGAGGGACCTTCGCACAACCCATTACATCGTCAACTCACGACTTATCTGTCTGCAAAAATACAAACAATTTTTATTATATGATGATTATATTTCCATTTATTTTTCATAAAAAAATCACATCACTATATCATTAATAAAGACGCATCAATTACATATTATTCATTTTATTTGTGTCGTGTGATACGGCTCTACATAAAAAAACTCTCAAAAAAGCAAAGACGCATCAACATTCTTTTATTTTCAAAGGTATTGTTGATACGTCTCTACAAGTTTCAAATCCTCTACATCTCGGTATCTTCAACAAGTCGCACGTCCGTGCGACTCTACACGAAATTATGGTACAAAAAAAAGACTCTGCCATTTTATAAACGAATCTCATGTAGAGACATACGGACGTATGTCTTGAAAAACAAAAATGTGTTAATTCTGAGATAGAGAAAGGCGCAGCCCGAGATGGTAAATGTCGTAGCCAGGGAGGTAGTTGCTACGATTCGACACTCGGCAGTACCCGCGGGGATCGAACCAGCTACCGCCACGGTACACACGGATAGAGCCAGATGTTGGTCCTGTAGGATTGATCTGCGAACCTCTGCTGTAACTGCCATACCAGTCCTGGCACCATTCCCAAACATTGCCGCTCATATCATAGATACCTAATTCGTTGGCTTGTTTGGTCTTCACGTCATGTGTCTTCGAACCACTGTTACTGTTACCATCGTACCAAGCAACATTGTCTATGGTATTGCTGCCGCTGTATTTGTATCCTTTAGACTTATTGCCACCTCTTGCTGCATATTCCCATTCCGCCTCTGTCGGAAGTCTGAAATTCTTGCCTGTGAGCTGGTTTAATTTCTTTATGAATTCCTGACAGTCGTTCCATGAGACTTGCTCTACGGGTTTTTGGTTTCCTTTAGAATTACTTGGATTTTTACCCATCACAGCCTGCCACAACTCCTGCGTTACCTCTGTCTCGCCAATGTAATAATCCGAAAGCGTTACATTGTGTACGGGTTTCTCATCACTATACGCATCGCTACCTTGTTCTGATGTAGCACCCATTTTGAAAGTGCCGCCTTCAACAGCTATCATAGTAAAGGTAACACCTTTAACTGTTATGGTCTGGTTTCCAAAGAAAGTCAGTTTCACATTGTCATCACCGCCATTTTGTGCAACGTTTATTGTCTTGGAAACAGTTTTACCGTTTCTTTCGGCTTTAATTTCATGGTTTCCGTATGACAAATATGTGGCAATAGGACTGACACCTAAATAATTGCCATCAACGTAAATCTTATCGCCAGACTGGTCAGTGGAGATGCTTATCTCTTTTCCGGTTTGCAGTTTCTCATT
>JAZKYV010000036.1:0-35863 GCA_045612345.1 Bacteroidales bacterium | reverse complement strand
CAACAGAATAATGTCTGACGTTTCTCAGGAATTTAAGCTGGTCTCATTTTTTGCTCCGATAAATGGGATAGTTACTCAGCATTTCAACAAAGATGAAAAACACTTCGGCACAGATCTGGTTGCAAGTAATAACTCCGTGATAAAAGCCACTGCAGACGGTACTGTCATATATTCTGACTGGACTGTTGAGAATGGTTATTGTATTGGAATACAACATAATGGTAATTTGTTCTCCATTTATAAACATAATGCGGTTCTGCTGAAAGATGATGGCGATTTTGTCAATGCAGGTGATGCTATCGCGATATACGGTAACAGTGGCAGCCTCTCGACTGGGCCTCATCTCCACTTCGAATTGTGGTACAACGGAACGCCGTTAAATCCTGAAGATTATATTTCTTTTGAAAGCAATCTTCAGTAAACTATTTTTCGTATCTTTGCAAGCTAAACTAATTTATAAAAAATGGATATCTTAATAAAAATCATACAACTCGTGATGTCATTGTCATTATTGGTTCTGATTCATGAGTTCGGTCATTTTATAGCAGCTGTCATTTTCAAAACAAGAGTAGAGAAGTTCTATATGTTCTTCAATCCAAAGTTCTCTATCTTCAGATGTAAAAAAGTCCATGGAAAATGGCGCTTCGCTTTCTTCAGCAAAAATGTTCCTGATAAATTTATCACCCACGAACATATCGATCCAATAACCCAAAAGAAATCTTATACTTACGAAGCCATCGATCTTAATTCCCTTCCTCAAGACGATTGGCGTACAGATGAAGAGCACACAGAATTCGGTATCGGTTGGATTCCTCTCGGAGGCTATTGCAGCATCGCTGGCATGATAGACGAGTCGATGAACTTAGGCCAGATGCAACAAGAACCACAGCCATGGGAGTTCAGAAGCAAACCAGCTTGGCAAAGACTTATCATCATGATTGGCGGCGTTGTAATGAATGTAGTGTTGGCTTATTTCATCTACACCGGATTGCTCATTTCACAAGGCGAACAATATATCTCAACAGCAGAGGTTAACAAATACGGCATCGTTGCCAGCGATTTGGCTAAGGAAATCGGACTTCAAGACGGCGATAAGATTTTGTCATTAGATGGCAATTACATCGAGGACTTCAGCAAGATCCAGATGGAACTTATCTTGGAAGACGTTAAAACCATCGAGATAGAAAGAGCTGGTGAAAAGATTAGCATTGAAGTTCCAGAAGATGCAGTTGCAAAGATGATCAATTCTAAAGAACTGTTATTGTCATATCAGGTTCCATTTGTCATCAAAGACTTTTCTGTAGGCTCAGTGGCAAAAGAATCAGGAATGCAAATCGGAGACAGAATCGTTCAGATCAATGATGTGGCAGTTCCATATTTCCAGGATTTCACTGAGAATATCGCACAATTCGCTGATACAGATATCACACTCGGCGTGATTCGTGCAGGCGACACCTTGCAAATAGCGATGCATTTACCAAAAGAAGCAAAAATCGGAACATATACAGAAACCATCAATTTCAGCACAGTAGAATATTCATTCTTCGAAGCTATACCTAAGGGATTCAATAAGACAGGACAGGAACTCAGCGACTATTGGAATTCGTTGAAACTTATCTTCCAACCAGAGACAGAAGCATATAAGAGTATCGGCGGATTTATAACCATAGGCAGTATTTTCCCAAATACCTTTAATTGGTTGGCATTCTGGAATCTCACAGCATTGCTTTCTATCATTTTGGCTGTCATGAACATTTTGCCAATACCAGCATTGGATGGCGGTCATGTACTTTTCTTGTTGGTTGAAATAATAACAAGAAGAAAGCCAAGCGACAAGTTCTTGGAAATAGCACAGTCTGTCGGACTTGTAATATTGCTTGCGCTCTTGATTTTTGCCAACGGCAATGATATTATAAGATGGTTGTTCTAATTTGTTATTGTACACAATAAACGTAAGAAATATAAGTTTAAGAAAAATATAGTGATAAATAAAGTGCAAAAGATAAGATACATATTGATGATTATTTTTGTTGCGGTCAGTGGAATCATGATGGCCCAACAGGCACCTATGTTCACAAATTACAGTAATTCTTATGCTTGTGTCAACCCTGGTTTCGGCGGACTTAGTGAGGGCGTTAACGTGATGGGAATCTACAGGGACCAATGGACAGGATTTAAAGATATGAATGGCAATAGCGTCGCGCCAAAGACAATGTTGTTCTCGGGAGATATGCCGATCCCGATGTTGAAAGGCGGCGCTTCATTGTCAATAATGAACGACAAAATAGGATTTGAGGAGAATGTCAATATCAATATGGGATATTCGTTCCATGCAGACCTTGGCGCTGGTACTTTAGGTGTAGGATTGGCATTGAGCATGGTAAACCGTAGCGTTGACTTCAACAACTATCATCCTATGGTAGACAATGATCCGGCCTTGCCAAAAGGAGAACAGAGTGATATGCTGGTAGATGCCAACTTCGGTTTGTTCTGGCGGGTTCCTGAAACCTTCTATGTCGGATTATCAGTTACAAGTTTATTTGAATCTAAGGGTAAAGAACTATCATCGAGCGCAACAACAAGTGCGAGTTTCGTCGGTGATAGGACTTTTTATTTGATGGCAGGTTATGAATATCAGTTCAACAACCCGCTGTTCAAACTTCTTCCATCAATGTGTATCATGAGCGACATCGCATCTACGCAGTTTAATGCAGGTGCGAGGTTGTTATATAATAATAAGGTGTGGGGCGGCATAAATTATCGTTTCCAGGAGTCTGTGGCAGCGATGGTCGGCTTCCAGTTTAATGACATTCAGATATCATATTCTTATGACATAAACACAATGGGGATAGCGGTGCAGGGCTCTCATGAGATATGCGTAAGTTATTTGTTCAAGATGAATCTGGAGAAATCTCCTAGAATTTATCATAATATCAGATATTTGTAAAAAGACAATAGTATATATTATATTTGCAAAAGTTTGTAAATGTTGAAGTTGAGAAAATAAGTATAAATTAAATAAAATAATGAAAAAGTTATTAGTATTAAGTTTTGTTATCTTAGCTCTTGTAAGTTGTAGCGATACAAACCAAGGAGAATTGGTAGGTGTAAGAAAACAATCTCAGCCATTCAATCATGAAGATCCATACGGAATGGTATTCGTTCCACTTGGAAGTTATACCATGGGTGTAGGAGGGCAAGATATCGCATCAAGCCAAGTGACACAGCCTAAGGCAATCTCAGTGTCAGCATTCTTTATGGATGAGACAGAAATCACAAATAACGAATATCGTGAATTCGTATATTGGGTAAGAGATTCTATTGCACGTAAGATATTAAGTGAAGGCGATAATGGTGAAGCTTATCAGATAAGCCAGAATCCAAAGACCGGAGCAGAGTATGACCCTCCAATCTTGAACTGGGAAGAAGAAATAGATTGGAATGACGAAACACTCGTTGAAGAGTTGTTCTTGCCAGAGTCAGAACGTTTCTTCGGAAGAAAAGAGATAGACACAAGAAAATTGTACTATGAATACTATTGGATCGACCTCCAATCAGCTGCAAAGAAAGAGTTTAGAAACGATGCAAACTATCAAGATGCAGCTTTGGCAAATCGTCCTCAAGGTATGAGAGACAGATCTGTCTATATCAAGAAAGACAAGATCAATGTATATCCAGATACATTAGCATGGATTTATGATTATTCATATTCATTCAACGACCCATTGACAGAGAAATATTTCTGGCATGTCGCTTATGACCATTATCCTGTTGTCGGTGTCAACTGGAACCAAGCCAAGGCATTCTGTATCTGGCGTACAGAAAAACTTAACAGATACTTGAAATCACAAAAAGGTGAAACCATGTTGTCAGAGTTCCGTCTCCCAACAGAAGCAGAATGGGAATGGGCAGCTCGCGGAGGAAACAACCTCAACCCATATCCATGGGGCGGTCCTTATACTCGCAACGAAAGAGGATGCTTCTATGCAAACTTCAAACCTTTACGCGGTAATTATATAGCTGACGGCGGTTTGAGAACTGTGATAGTAGGTCACTATCCACCAAACGACTGGGGCTTGTATGATATGGCAGGTAATGTGGCAGAATGGACAAACAGCGCTTATGATCCATTGTCATATAACCAAACTTGGGATATGGATCCTAACTACACATACAACGCTAAAGACACAGACCCTGCTATCATGAAGAGAAAGGTCGTCCGTGGCGGTTCTTGGAAAGATATTGCATATTATCTTGAAGTTACAACACGTACATACGAATACCAAGATACAGCTAAATGTTATATCGGTTTCCGTTGTGTACAGCCTTATCTTGGCCGTAATAAAGGTGATAATATGGGAAAGGCATCAAGAGTTTATTGATTAGTAAAAAAAAGATTTATAATTTAAAAAATAGAAAAAGTTATGAAGAAGTTCGTTCGCTGGATGCAGAGCAAAAAAGGTAAAGTTTTAATGGGTTATATTTATGGCTGGGGAGCAGCTATTGTTCTCGTTGGCGCTTTGTTTAAACTTACCCACTGGTTACCAGGTCAAGCTGCTAACATTATATTGGCTGTTGGTTTGTCTGTAGAAGCAATCATCTTTATCATGTCATCATTTGAAGCACCTCACATGGAACCAGATTGGAGCTTGGTTTATCCAGAATTGGCAGAAGGTGGTGAAAAATCAACAGAAAGAAAAGCAAGAAATACAAATAACAATACATCTGCAACACAATTAGACGAAATGTTCGCTAAGGCTAACATCAACGAACAAGTACTCGAAAGATTAGGCGCAGGCATCAGCAAACTTAGCGAAAATGCAGCTCAGATGGCAGAAATCAGCAATGCTGTAGCAGCAACAAACGATTACGCTAAGGCTATGAAAAAAGCAACAGAAGCAGTAGGCGCTCTTGAAGTACAACTCCAAAGCTCTATTATAGTTGCTGAAACAAACAACAAGTTGAATAAAACAATGTCAGAATATATTGAAAAAGTTAACGCATCTGCTACATCAACAGAAGCTCTTAACCATCAAATCACTGACTTGTCAAAACGCATGACAGCTCTTAACACAGTTTATGGCAACATGCTTTCAGCAATGAATGTCAAAGCATAATCACTGTAGATTTTTATTAAGCTATTATTAACTCAATAAAAAAAATTAAACATGTCAGGAGCAAAAGAAACCCCAAGGCAGAAGATGATCGGTATGATGTATCTCGTTCTTACCGCCTTGCTAGCGTTGAACGTTTCTGTCGAAGTTATCGATGCTTTCACAACAGTGAACGATGGTCTTGAGACTGCCTACTCTAGCGTCGATAAGAAGATAGAAGACTATTACAATACTTTTGAGCAACAATATAACAAGCATCCTGAAAAAACAGCTGAGTATTGGAATAAAGCTCAAGAAATACGTACAAAGACAGATGAGGTTATCAACTTCATCGAAAGAGATATAAAACTCGCTTTGTTATTGCAAAATAACGGCGTCACTGAAGAAAAGCTTTTCAATCCTGAAAAAGAAGAAGACGCTGTCATCATGGATAAGGAAAAAGCTGATCCTGCAAAGAACAGACGCGTATTCCATAAGGTAAATTTCGATAATATCGTCGGTAAAGACAAACATGACGCTGTAACAGCTTTCATGATTGAACAAGGCAATGCTGAAATATTACGTAATAAAATAGAGGAATATCGCCAATATCTAGTGAAAGCATTAGGTGAAACCGGTATTGATAACTTTGAAGATCATATCGGTTTGATTACTGATGGACAATATTACGCAGCAAGCGGCGAACCTCTTACATGGGAAATGAAGAATTTTAATCATATCATTATCCCAGCAGCTGTGTCTGTTATCAATGAGATAGTTGGCGAAGTGCAAACAGCTGAATATGACGCTATCTCTGAGTTATATAAGAACATCGGTGCAAGCGACTTTAAATTCAATACATTGGAAGCTAAGGTCTTCCCAAAGACAACTTATGTGTTGAAAGGTCAGGATTATGAAGCAGACGTGTTTATCGTTGCTTCAGATAACACCAAGGAATTCAACGCTAAATATGCAAAAGGCGTCAAAGACTTCTCAAAAGCTGGCAAGAATGCAATTAACGAAGTGTCTAGCAAAAAAGGTGTCATAAAGATTAAGGTGCCTGCAAATGCAGAAGGTGAACAGTCAATAGCCGGTGTCGTAGAAATGAAAAACCCTATGACAGGCGAGATTGAACCTTATCCATTCCATACATCTTATACCGTAGCTCCTCCATCAGCAAACGTGACTCCAACTAAGATGAACGTGATGTATAGAGGCTTGGAAAACCCTATAGCAATCTCAGCTCCAGGCTTCACAGCAAATCAAATCAGCGTTGATGTTACTAACGGCGAACTTATAAAAAATAATGGAGAATATTTCGTCAAACCAGGCAACGATGGCAATACCACTACCGTTACAGTATCGACAATGATAGACGGCAAGAGAATGGTTTTGGATAACTGCGACTTCCGCTTGAAACGTACTCCAGACCCTGTTCCTGTACTTAATGGCAAGACAAATGATAAATTCACTAAGGAAGAGATTTTGGCAGCAGGCGGCTTCGTGCTTACAATGCCAGACTTCGACTTCGAAGGCTATCATTCTCAAATTCTTTCTTATGATGTGTCAACAATCGTTGGCGGTTACCTTAAACCAATCAAGGGTATTCAAGGTCGTAAATTCAATAAAGATGTTGAAGAACTCGTGAAGAGTGCAAGACGTGGCCAACGTATCACAATAGAAAATATCAGAGTTAAATCTCCAGATGGTGAGGAACGTATACTTAATACTCCTATCACTATTGAACTTAAGAATTAATTTAAAATAACAGCATAAATGAAGAAATTATTTGTAATATTAGGTTTCATAGGATTAGGTCTTTTATTCGTACCTGAAGTTTCAGCTCAAAACTTCTTTGACAATGAAACATCAGTACAAGACGGAATCTATGATGAAAATGGAACAGGTGTCAGAACACCTATGACTTCCACTTATGTTAGAGAAGCCGATGTCATGTGGAAAAAAACTATTTGGCGTGAAATAGACTTCCGTCAAAAGATGAACCAAGGCTTCTATTTCCCAACAACACCTCACAAAAACCTCAAAAATCTCTATACTATATTGAAAGAGGCTTTGTTAGATCCAACATCAGGCGTTGTAGCTTATAAAGATGAAACAATCACAGGTGAATTGATCAACCCAACAAGCTGGGAAGAAATCAAGTCACAGATAACAAGCGTGCAACAAATTCAGACAACAGACGATTACGGTAATGTGATCGATGTTAAGAATGTTGAATCAGAAATGAATTCTGCTGAAGTACAACGTTGCCAGATAAAAGAAGAATGGTATTTCGACAAACAAAGATCAGAGATGCTCGTTAAGATCATCGCTATCTGCCCAATCAGAGTCGTAGAGAAAGACGGTGAACTCGTTCCACAACGTTTATGCTGGATTCCTTACGATGAAAACCTCCGTAAGGTATTGGTAGCATCTCCATTCTTCAACCGCTCAAACTCAGCAGCTCGTCTTAGCTATGACGACGTATTTATGAAAAGAATCTTCGATAGCTATATCATCAGAGAAGATAATATGTTCGATCGTAGCATTAATGAATACGCAACAGGCGTTGATGCTCTTCGTGAGTCAGAACGTATCAAACAATCTATCATAGATTTTGAACAAAACCTTTGGGAATATTAATCAAACTGAAAATTGACAACTGAAAGTTGAAAATTTATAGAGACGTCACATTGTGGCGTCTTTTTTTATTCTAGGTTTATTAAATAATTCTAATTATTTAGTATCTTTACAAACCAAAATTTATACGTTGAAATGGTCAATATTCTTCAGACAAAGATAGAATTCTTGAAAGGCGTAGGCCCGAAACGCGCTGAGCTTCTTAACAAAGAACTCGGTGTCTTCACGTTTAAGGACCTGCTCGAATATTTTCCTTTCAGATATGTTGACCGTAGCAAGATTCATAAGGTAAACCAGATTTATGACGATACAGTCTACTATCAGCTTGTAGGAACAGTGTCGAACGTAAAGACTCACGGCGAACCTCGCATGACACGCATCAGCGCGACATTCACCGATGAGACCGGTTCTATAGAATTGGTCTGGTTTAAAGGCCTTAAATGGATAAAGAACAAATTCATACCTGGGAAGAAATATCTTCTCTTTGGCAAGGCTAACGTCTTCAACAACAGATTCTCATTCACTCATCCCGACATCGAAGAATACGATCCTAACGACAGAGTGGTCGGAGAGAGTCTGCAAGGCGTTTATAACACTACTGAGAAACTGCGTAACGCAGGTCTTGGAACGAAGCAAATCGCCAAGATAATAAAGACGCTGGTGCTTCAGACATGGGAGATGATACCAGAAAATCTGCCTGCTTCCTTGATAATGCAGGACAGACTTCTTTCAAGAAAGGCTGCTTTCTACAAGATCCATCTGCCGTTGAACAGTAACGACATCCACCAAGCCACGACGCGACTTAAATACGAGGAGCATTTCTTTTTTCAGCTGAAACTACTTCTGAATAAAAAAGAAAGGACGCTGAATACTCGTAGCGTCGTCTTCAATAATGTTGGAGATTATTTCAATACTTTCTATAACGAACGACTTCCGTTTCCTCTTACCAATGCGCAGAAACGTGTCATCAAGGAGATCCGCAGCGACTTGAAAACGGGCTTCCAGATGAACAGACTGCTGCAAGGTGACGTAGGCAGCGGCAAGACGATAGTGGCTCTCATGGTGATGCTGCTCGCCCTCGACAACGGCTACCAGGCAGCGCTGATGGCACCGACAGAAATCCTCGCCACCCAGCATTACGAGACGATAAAGAAGATGCTCGGTGATATGAAGGTGACGGTGGCGTTACTTACTGGCTCTACCAAACAAAAGGAACGTAAGAATATATTGCCGGCACTCGAGAACGGCGATATCAATATAGTTATAGGCACACATGCTCTCATCGAGGAGACTGTGAAATTCAAGCAGCTTGGACTCTGCATCGTCGATGAGCAACATCGTTTTGGTGTGGCACAGCGCGCTCGTTTCTGGGAGAAGACGGAATACCCTCCGCATACTCTCGTCATGACAGCGACGCCTATACCTCGTACCCTCGCCATGACGCAATATGGCGACCTCGACGTGTCTAAAATCGATGAACTCCCTCCAGGAAGAAAACCTATTCAGACAGTACATCTCTATCAGGAACAACGACTTCGACTTCTTTCTTTCATGAAAAAAGAAATAGCGGCAGGACATCAGATCTATGTCGTGTATCCGCTTATCAAGGAGTCGGAGAAGATGGACCTCATAAACCTCCAAGAAGGTTATGAGTCGCTGTTGCGTGACTTCCCAGAACCTGATTATAGGATATGCGTTGTCCACGGTCAGATGAGCGCGGAGGACAAAGACTTCGAGATGCAGCGTTTCGTTAAAAATCAAGCACATATCATGGTGGCAACGACGGTGATAGAAGTAGGCGTCAATGTTCCAAACGCCTCTGTCATGATCATTGAGAACGCTAACAGATTCGGACTCTCGCAATTGCATCAGCTGAGAGGCCGTGTGGGTCGTGGCGCAGAACAATCGTATTGCATCCTCATGACTGACCATAAAATAACAGGTGAAGGCAAGAAGAGGATGGAGACGATGGTGCGTACCAACGACGGATTTGAAATCGCTGAAGCCGACCTTCAACTGAGAGGCCCTGGCGAGACACAAGGCACACGACAATCGGGAATGATAGAGATGAAAATCGGCGACTTCGTCAAAGACGAACCTATCATCAGGCATACCAGAAGGATGGTCAACCTCTTGCTGGATAGCGACCCAACATTATCAAAACCAGAACATCAGATAACAAAAGACTTCTTCAATAGAAACCTATCCAACGGCTTCGACTGGGGAAGGATTGGGTGATTAGAAATTCAAAACTTTAAAACTTCAAAATTTCAGAACTTTTTTAAAAAAATCTGAGATTTTGAAGTTTTGATATTTTGATATTTTTCTTTAAAAAACCTCTGACATTTTGTCATAAAATGTTATCTTTGCACTTTAAATCATGATTTTACAATGAAAGTATCTTATAATTGGCTTAAGCAGTATGTCAACTGCGAATTATCAGCAGAAGAAATAGCGAAGAAATTAACAGGAACAGGTCTTGAAGTTGAAGACTTAACACCTTATGAATCAATAAAAGGCGCATTGAAAGGCGTTGTTGTAGGTAAGGTTATCTACTGTGTTGACCATCCAAATTCAGATCACCTTCATATCACAAAAGTTGATGTCGGTGCGGAAGAGCCTCTCAACATCGTTTGCGGTGCTCCTAACGTGGCAGAAGGACAGAAGGTTTTGGTTGCTACAATAGGCACAGAACTTTATAGTGGCAATGAGTCATTCACTATTAAGAAAGGCAAGATTCGTGGTGAGGTTTCAGAAGGTATGATTTGCGCTGAAGACGAACTTCAAATCGGCGAGTCACACGACGGCATCATGGTACTTCCTGAAGATTATGAAATCGGAAAACCAGCTTCATTCTATTTCCCTGTTGAACAAGATGTCACTTTGGAAATTGGCTTGACAGCAAACCGTTCAGACGCTACATCTCATATCGGTGTCAACCGTGACCTCGTGGCAGCTCTCAATTATCAAGAAAAGACAGATAAATATCATCTCAATATCCCTTCAGTAGAAGATTTCAAAGTTGAAAACACAGACAATGAAATTGAAATCGTCGTTGAAGACACCAAGGCTTGTCCTCGCTACTCAGGCGTGACAGTCAGCGGCGTTAAGGTAGGTCCTTCACCAAAATGGTTGAAACATAGATTAGAAGCTATCGGCCTCCGTTCAATCAATAACATCGTCGACATCTCTAACTACGTCTTGATGGAAACAGGTCAACCACTTCATATCTTCGACGCTGACAAGATTAAAGGCAAGAAAGTCGTTGTTAAATGTCTCGCTGAAGGAACACCATTCGTTACATTGGATGGCGTAGAACGTAAGCTCAGCAGCACTAACCTCATGATTTGTGATGCAGAAGAACCAATGTGTATCGCTGGTGTATTCGGTGGCGCAGAGTCAGGCGTGACAGAAAATACAACAAACGTTTTCATCGAAAGCGCTTACTTCAACCCAACATCAGTACGTAAGACTTCAAAATATCACGCATTGCAAACGGACGCTAGCTTCCGTTTTGAACGTGGCTGCGATCCAAATATGACAATCTACGCATTGAAACGCGCAGCTTTGTTGATTAAGGAATTGGCAGGCGGAACAGTATCTTCAGAGGTTAAAGATATCGTCAATGGCGACTTCACTCCAGTACGCGTAGAACTTAAATTCGCTTACCTCAACAAGATCGCTGGTCAAGAAATAGAAAAGGAAATAGCAGTAAACATCTTGAAGAACTTAGACTGCAAAGTCGTTGAACTCAATGATGAATCAGTGACAGTTGACATCCCAACATGCAAGGTTGATGTCTATCGTCCAGCTGACTTAGTTGAAGAAATCTTACGTATCTACGGCTACGACAACATCGCTATTCCAGAAAAGATCAACGCTACTCTTAACGTAGTGGCTAAGCCAGATCCAGAAAAATTAAAGAGAAACATTTCTATCATGTTGGCTTCTAATGGTTTCTATGAAATCATGAACAACTCTTTGACAAAAGAGTCTTACACAAAAGACATGGACAGCTTCGACGAAAATAGAAATGTAAGAATATTAAATCCGTTGAGCTCTGACTTGAACGTACTCCGTCAGTCATTGTTATTCGGCGGTTTGAAGAGCATCGAAAACAACCATAACCACAAGATTTTCGATATCAAGTTCTTCGAATTCGGTAACACATACTTCTATGATGCCGATAAGAAACAAGAAGGCGTTTCATTGTCACCATATACAGAAATCTGCAACCTCGACTTGTTTATCACAGGTAAGGATAAAGAAGAATTATGGAGCAATAAGCCTCAAAATGTTGACTTCTACGAACTTAAGAAATATGTCTTAGGTGTATTCCATAAACTCAATATAGATGTCGAAAAACTTGAAGCAAGTGAAGGCAACGTAAAACATTACGAATATTCAATGGTCTACACTCTCAACGGCATGGAGTTATGTACTCTCGGTAAGATAAATCAAAAGACATTGAAACTCTTTGATTTGAAGAAAGAAGTCTATCATGCAACAATTAACTGGGATAATTTATTGAAAGCTAATAAAGAAGCTAAGGCTGTTCGTTACGAACCATTGCCAAAATTCCCAGCAGTACGTCGCGACTTGGCGTTGATTCTCGATAAGAACGTGAACTTTGAACAAGTTAAAAGCGTTGCTCTTGCAGCAGAGAATAAGATCTTGAAATCTGTAAGTTTGTTCGACGTCTACACAGGCGACAAGATTCCAGAAGGCAAGAAACAATATGCTTTGAGTTTTGTTTTGCTTGATACTCAAAAGACTTTGACAGACAAAGTCATTGAAAAGACTATGGCTAAGATTCAATCTGCGATAGAACAACAACTTAAAGCGACATTAAGATAAAATGGACATTCAGGACATCCAATCAATAAAACAACGATTTAAGATAATAGGTAACGACCCGCATCTCAATCGCGCGATTGAGATTGCGGTTCAAGTTGCCGGCACCGACCTTACCGTCTTGATTAATGGTGAGAGCGGAACCGGTAAAGATGTCATCCCGCAAATCATACATCATAATAGTTCTAGAAAACACAAGAACTATTTTGCCATCAACTGTGGTGCTATTCCTGAAGGCACCATCGATTCCGAACTTTTCGGTCATGAGAAAGGTTCTTTCACAGGAGCTATCGACACCAGAAAAGGTTATTTCGAAGTGGCTGACGGCGGAACTATCTTCCTCGATGAGGTAGGCGAGCTGCCTTTAGCAACACAGGCACGACTTCTTAGAGTCTTGGAAAACGGCGAGTTCATCAAAGTCGGTTCTTCAAAAGTACAGAAGACAGACGTCAGAATAGTGGCTGCTACCAACCTTAATATTCCTTTGGCAATAGAGAAAGGCAAGTTTAGAGAAGATCTTTATTATCGTCTCAACACCGTGCCTATCCGCATTCCTGCATTGCGCGAACGTAAAGAAGACATAAGATTGTTATTCAGAAAGTTCGCTGCTGACTTCGCAGAGAAATATCGTATGCCGGCAGTTCAGCTTACACCAGAAGCTGTCGTTATGATGGAAAATTATCGCTGGGATGGAAACATCAGACAGTTGAAAAACATCACAGAACAGATATCTATCATAGAGGAAGAAAGAGTGATAACACCAGATATCCTTAAGAACTATCTTCCTAATAATAATGTCACTTCATTGCCAACGCTTTACAAAGGCGGCAAAGAAGAAGATCCGCTTTCTGAACGCGACATATTATACAAGGTGTTGTTCGATATGAAGAATGATATCCTTGAGCTTCGTCGTACCGTTAAGGAATTGTCGGAACAAAGAAATAGCGGCGCAATTCAACATCTTCCTGAACCAACAAGCATTACGCCTATAAATGCAACTGTCATCACACCGATGGATGAGGAAGAAGATGCTTTCGTCTATGTCCAAGATAATGATGAAGAAGAAAAGCCTGTCGTGAGAGAGACTGAGACATTGTCATTGGTTCAGACAGAGAAGGAGTTGATCTGTAAGGCTTTGGAAAGACATAAAGGAAAGAGAAAAGACGCTGCCAAAGAATTAGGTATCAGCGAGAGAACATTGTACAGAAAAATTAACGAATATAAAATCAATCTTTGATGAAGTCATTTGCTTGGAGTCTTATTGTATTGTTGTCACTATGTCTTCATAGCTGCGGTATATATACCTTCTCAGGAGCTTCTATTCCAGCGGAGGCAAAGACTGTTTCTGTACAATATTTCCCAAATAATGCACAGCTCGTCAATCCATTGTTGAGCAACACTCTCACCAATGCCTTGAACGATATGTTCGTAAATCAGACCACTTTACAGTCGGTTGCGCAGAATGGCGACTTGGCTTTGGAAGGCGAGATAACAGGATATAGCACTTCTCCTATTGCCATCACTGGCGATCAGACAGCTGCTATGAACAGACTGACGGTAACTGTAAATGTGAGATTTACAAACAGATATGACGAGTCTAAGGGCTTTGAACAGAAATTCTCTCAATATCAGGATTATCCTAGCAATCAAGATCTGAGTGCTGTTCAAGATGTTTTGGTAGAGCAGATCGTTGAAGATTTATGTCAAGATATTTTTAATAAAGCAGTTGTAAATTGGTGATATGGATAAGGCGAGATTACAGCATATTATAAATAATCCACAGTCGATAAATGACAATGACATAGAGCTTTTGTCATCCATGACTGCTTCGTATCCATATTTTACCGTAGCGCAGGCGCTTCTTGCTGTCGGTTATGATTTAACAGAAGACAAGAGGTTAAATAGGCAGTTACGTCTTGCAGCGGCAATGTCTCCAGACAGAAATTCATTAAGACATCTTTTGGCAGATGCTAAGGAGAAAAAACAGACATGTGACCTGCCAGATGAATTCGGGAATGAGGGACAACAGGCAACGGACAACGGACAACAGTTGATAGAGTCTATTGTGATTCCGGAAATCGATTTAAGCAAATCGCATGAGGAATTGTCGAGGGAGATGGCTCTTCTGGAGGAAAAACGTAAGTCCTTAGATGAGTTAAAAGATCTTATAGAACAGAGAATTATAGAATTAGAGAGAGAAAAGGAAGAGTCTAATAAAGAAGAGAAAACTTTGTCAAAAACTGAGATTATTGACAAATTTATCGCAGAAAATCCTCAAATCTCACGACCTAAACAAGAGTTTTATAATCCTATGACAGTGGCGCAAGCTAGTGTCGTTGATAAAGAAAATATCATAAGTGAAACATTAGCAACGATTTACCTTAATCAAGGATATGTCGAAAAAGCAATTTCTGTATATCAAAAATTAAGTTTGAAAAATCCAGAAAAAAGTGTTTACTTTGCAGAATTAATTGAAAAGGCAAAAAATAAGTTTAACAATTAAATATTAATAAAATGTACGTAGCAATTTCAGTATTCATCCTTATCGTCAGCGCTTTGATGATGTTGGTTGTTTTAGTTCAGAATTCAAAAGGTGGTGGATTGGTATCTAACTTATCATCTTCAAATCAAATTTTAGGTGTTCGTAAGACTACCGATTTCTTGGAAAAAGCTACATGGACTTTGGCAATCGTTTTGGTTGTATTATGTCTCGTTTCAGGTTTATCAATTCCTAAGAGTGGTGTTGGAACAGGCGTAAACGTTGATACAGAAATGCGTCAACAAATTGAAAACACAGTAGCACCTTCAGATTATCAAATGCCAGCTGCTACAGAAGCTGAATAAAAAACAGTTGCAATAAGATAAAAAAATGTCAGAATGTCACTATTTCTGACATTTTTTTTTATTTAAGATATACCTTGATTTTTGGCAAACAATTTGACAAAAGACGAGCGGAAAATAATAATAACAAAAAATAAATAATCAATTATGGCACAATTATCAATTAAACCATTGGCAGACAGAGTCGTTATCGAACCAGCTCTCGCAGAACAAAAGACAGCAAGCGGAATCATCATTCCTGACACAGCAAAAGAAAAACCACAAAAAGGCGTTGTAGTGGCAGTTGGTCCTGGTACAAAAGACACTCCTATGACATTGAAAGTTGGCGACGTAGTTATTTATGGCAAATACGCTGGCACAGAAATCCATTTAGAAGGAAAAGACTATATGATAATGAGAGAAAACGATGTTATCGCAATCATCTGATTTCTCATTATTTTTTATTTAATTTTTTAACAATCTTTAATAAGTATATAAAATGGCAAAAGACATATTATTCAACCTCGACGCACGCGACGGTTTAAAAAAAGGCGTTGACGCTTTATCAAATGCAGTAAAAGTTACACTCGGACCTAAAGGTCGTAACGTTATCATCGAAAAATCATACGGCGCTCCTCACATCACAAAGGACGGCGTTTCTGTAGCAAAAGAAATAGAATTGCAAGATCCAGTTGAAAACATGGGCGCTCAATTAGTTAAAGAAGTTGCTTCTAAAACTAATGACCTCGCTGGTGACGGTACAACAACAGCTACAGTTTTGGCACAAGCTATCGTAGCAGCAGGCTTGAAAAACGTTATCGCAGGCGCTAACCCAATGGACCTCAAAAGAGGTATCGACAAAGCAGTCGCTACAGTAGTTGAATCATTGAAAGCTCAATCACAACAAGTTGGTGACAGCATCGAAAAAATCCAACAAGTTGCAAGTATCTCAGCTAATAACGATAACACAATCGGTACTCTTATCGCTGAAGCAATGGCTAAAGTTAAGAAAGAAGGCGTTATCACTGTTGAAGACGCTAAAGGTATCGAAACACACGTTGACGTTGTTGAAGGTATGCAATTCGATCGTGGTTACATCTCTCCTTACTTCGTAACCAACACAGAAAAAATGGAAGCTGTTTATGAAAATCCTTTCATCTTGATCTACGACAAGAAGATCTCTGTTATGAAAGACTTGCTTCCAATCCTCGAAAAATCATTACAAACAGGTCGTCCTCTCTTGATCATCGCTGAAGATATCGACAGTGAAGCATTGGCAACATTAGTTGTTAACCGCTTACGTGGTTCTTTGAAAGTCGTTGCTGTTAAAGCTCCTGGCTTCGGTGACAGAAGAAAAGAAATGTTAGAAGATATCGCTATCTTGACAGGCGGTACTGTTATCACAGAAGAAAAAGGCTACCGTTTAGAAGACGCTACATTGGCAGAACTCGGTACAGCTGACAAGATCACTGTTACAAAAGACAATACAACTATCGTTAACGGTCAAGGCGCAAAAGAAAACATCGAAGCTCGCGCAAATCAAATCAAAGCTCAAATCGCAGCAACAACATCAGACTACGATCGCGAAAAATTACAAGAACGTTTGGCTAAGATCGCTGGTGGCGTAGCGGTTATCTACGTTGGCGCAGCAAGCGAAGTCGAAATGAAAGAAAAGAAAGACCGCGTTGAAGACGCTTTGAACGCAACAAGAGCAGCTATTGAAGAAGGTATCATCCCAGGTGGTGGCGTTGGCTTCATCCGCGCTATCAGCTCAATAGAAAACCTCAAAGGCGAAAACGACGACCAAACAACAGGTATCTCTATCATCAAACGCGCTTTGGAAGAACCATTACGTCAAATCGTTGCTAACGCAGGTTTAGAAGGTTCTGTAGTTGTTAATAAAGTTAGAGAAGGCGAAGGCGACTTCGGTTTCAACGCTCGTACAGAAACATACGAAAACCTTTTGAAGACAGGTGTCATCGACCCAGTTAAGGTTTCAAGAGTTGCTTTGGAAAACGCTGCTTCTATCGCAAGTATGCTCCTCACAACAGAATGCGTTATCTCAAACCATAAAGAAGAAAACCCAATGCCAGCAATGAACCCACAAATGGGTGGCATGCCAGGTATGATGTAATAAAAAAAGAGCCGCAAGGCTCTTTTTTTGTCAACAGACAACGGACAACAGACAACGGACTTTGTCCGTTTTTTTTTATTGCTTGATAATTCTCTTAACGAAATTTCCGTTGTCAGTATAAATCTTAACGAAATAAACGCCGCTGTTTAAATCAGACATATCTATGGACAATGACTGTTGTCCGTTGACTGTTGTCTGTTGTCTTCCGAAAATATCATAAACGACAACTTTCTCGATTTCGGATTCTGTCTCGATATATAATTTGTCGCTGACAGGGCTAGGGAAGATGTTTAATGGTGAAGTCTGTTCTGCTTCATCGATATTTGCAGCACAGTTGATCTTATGTTCTAAGAAACTTACTGGGAACATATAGTCGATATCGCCGGTGTCGGCTTTATAAATCTCAGCTCCGTCGAAGAGTATTGAGAAGCTTATCTCTTCATCGAACTCACCTCTGTGCCATACGAATGTATAGTTGTCTGGACATAATGATATGTTTTTCGTTACAGTCTCGAGACCTTCTTTTTCCAATCCTACAGAATATGTGAAGTCGCTGCTTTCTGGAATGATGTCGATATAGGCACCGTTCCATCCGTCACCGTAGCCGTCAAGCATATTGAATGTAATTTCGCACATGCCGTTTTGTGCACAAGGATAGATGACAGGTGATACGCTGTTTGATGCGTTCGACAGACATTCGCCGCCCCAGTTGGCTTTCACCAAGAACTTATAATAACCAGCTTCCATATTGTCGATAGTGAATGATGTCTCGGTGATGCCTTGGTAGATAGGATCTATTTCTGTATAGTTTGTGTATATTTCGTATGTCACGTCGACAGGGTTCTCAGGAGCATTCCAGCTGAGGGTAATGCTGTTGTGGAAATTCTCATCAATTGTATAAGTGAGGTTGTCAGGAGCATCGCACTCGGCTTCAGGGATAGTCACTGCGAAGGTGTAATCCTGGCCTTTCATCTTGGCAGCGCCAATGAATGTCTTTCCGTCTGCTGTGACGCTGTTGACGCTATATACAGACCAGCTGTCAGCATCCAAGATGCCGTTAGTCATGAGGAAATCTTCGAAGAACATCAGTTCGCCATCGACATAAGCGAAGCCTCGTCTTAACTTATAATCGGCAGGATTGTCGGCGCTGTTGATATAGCCGAAGGCATCGCCATTGTCGGTGACGCATAATGCAGTCATGTCGCCGCCTCCTTCTGTGAGAGTGTTTTCTATCAATGTAAGTTCATGTTTGATGGTATGATAGGTAAAAGCGTTGCCTTTGCTGTTTTTCAAACCGCCGCAGACGTATTCGCCATTAGGAGATACACCCCAAGATTCGCCTAAAGAACTTGTTATAGTAAATAACTTGTTGCCAGTTTCCCAGTTGCTCCAATAGCAAGGAGCTCTGTAACCCATATCGTCGACAAAGAAACCAGCGATGACCTTGCCGTCGCTACTCATGCCTTGAGGTCTTGTGTTTGTCGACTGTCCGTTAGATAGTTTGACATAGCCATCTTCTTTTGACCATATGTAAGTATAGGTGTTCCATACTTCGTCAAATTGCATGACGCCTACTTTCTTGCCGTCGTTAGACATAGTCCATGCGCTGTTGTAGTCGATGTCTGCAAACTCAGGAATGTCAGGATTCATGCCTAAGAACTCCCATTCACGAGTGTCAGGATGCCATAGACCTGCTACGTTATAACCGGATTCGTTGGCGAAAAAACCAGCTACTACGCCATCGTCGTTGACAGCGAAACCGGAACCGTCAAAAGCAATGACGCCAGTCTCTTCTGACCAATAATAGCTAGATGCTTCTGCGTAAGCTTGGATGACGACATGTTTCTTATTATCTGAAATGTCATAAGGACAATGATGATCGTTAAGGATTTTTATGATTTCTCCTCCTTCTTCTTGGATGACTCTTATCTCAGGAACCTGTGCTTTTAATGCAAAACCATTGAATAAAAACGCACAAACTAACGCTAGGTGTATAAATATTTTCATAATGATAATGTGTTAAAAAATTGATGTTCAAATTTAGTGTTTTTTTATCATTAACAAAATGTGTTAAAATATTTTTTAATTATTATTAGTTACTTTTTTTTGAAAAAATCACAAAAATAGGGGAAACGTCATTTTTTAGATAGATGGTATTTTTGCATCATAAACTTAAAAACTATCACTGATGAAAAAAACACTATCACTATTATTGTGCTTTACAGCACTCTTTTTGGGAACAAATAACATTTACGCACAGGGAAGTCCTTTGAATTTCAATGCAGAATATACAGGCGACTTTTTGTATAACGTAGGCGGCTTGAAGAATGGAGGCGGCTATCTCGGCTATGCCAAAATTGGAATGGATGCCAACTTATGGAAAGGCGCGTCTTTATACGTAGGCGGCGGAACAACACACGGCATCGTGCCAACCGAGATGCTCATCGGCGACTTCCAGGTAGCTAATAATATCGAAGCAGGAAACCACGCTTTCATGGAATATTTCTCTTTGCAACAATCTTTCGGTAAGTTGAGCATCAAAGTCGGACTTCAAGATATGAACGAGAACTTCGCATCCATCGACGCTGCAGGCGAATATATCAACAGCTCTTTCGGCATTCATCCTGTTTTCTCGACAAATCTTAGCGTGGCGATATTCCCTCTCACTGGACTCGGCGCAGAAATCCACTACGAGATTAACGACAACTGGCATGTACAAGCTGCTGTATATGACGGAGAGATTCCATCTTTTGAAGATGACAACCTTTATAACTTAAACTGGAGAATCGGTAAGGACGAAGGCGCATTGTTCATTGGCGAAGGTCATTATGTTAGAGATAACGGCACATACAAATTCGGTGCTTTCTATCATACAGCTGCAAAGAATTATGGTTTCTACGCTAATGCAGAACAGGAAGTGTGGAACAACGGAACTCGCAACTTGAAACCTTTCGTACAAATCGGCTACGCAAATAACATCTCGGAAACTCAGAAACTCAGAAACTCAGAAGTTCAAAACTACTTCCACCTCGCTGCTGGTATTAACCTCGAAGGCGTGTTCTCAGAAGAAAGCCTCGACATGGCAGGACTTGCTTTCACATCGGCATTCCTCTCTGATAAAAAAACTGAGACAGCGATAGAGCTCTTCTATCAATATCAAATAACTGATAATTTTGTAGTAAAACCTGACGTTCAATATATCATAAATCCTGCAGGATTAGATGTCCCTGTCGACAACGCACTTGTCGGAACATTGAGATTTGTGATTAGTTTATAAAATGTAGAGACGTATCATACAACACAATGAAAAATAAATAATATGTTGTTGATGCGTCTTGTCAATTATATTTAGAAACTATTTTAGAATTGAGTATTTTTGCAAATAATAATTAAGAATTATGGAATATAAATATAACCAACAGCCAACAGCCAACAGCCAACAGTCAACAACATTATCCGAAATGGCTACAGGTACTAAATGTGTCATTGTGAAGGTGAATGGTCACGGTGGACTTCGTCATAGACTGATGGAACTTGGTTTCGTGAAAGGCGAGACGGTCACCGTCATAAAGAACGCGCCGCTGATGGACCCAGTGGAATATCAGGTGCTTCAGGCTCACATCTCATTACGCAGAAGTGAGGCTGATAAAATAGAAGTCGTTGCCTTGGATGATGTCAATGCACATTCTTCAGATTTCAACGGCACTATCGCCGACGAGGTCATCTCTGATGTCATTAAAGAAAAAACCAATAATATCACTGTGGCTTTGGTTGGTAACCCTAACGCAGGAAAGACATCTTTCTTCAACCATGCCACTGGTCTTCACGAGAAGGTCGGCAACTACGGAGGTGTCACCGTTGACTTGAAAATCGGAACCTTCTATCATAAAGGCTATACCATAAATCTCGTCGACTTGCCTGGTACTTATTCCATAACAGAATATTCTCCTGAAGAACGTTACGTAAGAGAATATCTCACCAAACAAAATCCTGACATAGTTCTTAATATTGTCGACGCTTCTAATCTGGAACGTAACTTCTTCCTTACTACTCAGCTTATCGACATGAACGTACGTCTCGTCATGGCTCTTAATATGTATGACGAGATGGAAGCCAAAGGCGATGTCTTCGATTATAAGAGCCTCGGCAAGATGCTCGGTTTCCCTATAGTGCCTACCACAGCGGTGAGAGGAATAGGTATCTCCGATGTGCTTGAGACTATCGTTGATGTTTATGAAGAGAAGAAAAATCTTAACAAACATATTCATATCAACTACGGTCGCGATATTGAAGACGCCATCGTCCCTATCAAGAAGAAGATAGAACTTAACAAAGACATCATCAATATTTATCCTGCTAGATATATTGCTATCAATGTGCTGGAAAATTCTCAGTCGACTATAGAAGAGATAAAGGCTCTTCCAAATGGCGATGAGATCATTGCCTTGGCTAATGAGAAACGCACTGATCTGGAGAAGGCATACGATGAAGATGCCTCGACATTGATAACAAACGCGCGTTATGCTTTCATCAGAGGTGCCTTGAAAGAGACTTATCAGAAAGGCGCGAAGAAAATCAAAAACCACGCTTATAGAGCCGATGATTTCCTGACAAACAAATGGCTGGGATTTCCTATCTTGATATTCTTTGTCTGGCTTATGTTCCAGGCTACTTTCACACTCGGAGCTTATCCTCAAGAGTGGATAGAATCTGCAGTGACATGGTTCGGCGACTTAGTCGGTTCCTGGATGAATGACGGCATCTTGCGCGACCTCATCGTCGATGGCATTATAGCAGGTGTCGGAGGTGTGCTCGTGTTCTTGCCTAACATCTTGATATTATTCTTCTTCATCTCAATATTGGAAGACACTGGTTATATGGCACGTGCTGCCTTCATAGTCGACCGACTCATGCATAAGATCGGACTTCATGGCAAGTCGTTCATTCCTTTCATAATAGGATTCGGATGTTCTGTGCCGGCTATCATGGCAACACGTACCTTGGAAAATCGTAAGGACAGATTGCTGACCATCTTAGTGACACCATTTATGTCATGTTCTGCTCGTCTGCCAGTCTACCTTCTTTTTGTGGCAGCATTCTTCGAAAAACATCAAGGCTTGATATTGATGAGCGTTTATGCAATAGGAATACTCTTCGCCATCTTGACAGCTATGTTGCTGAATAGGACATCTTTCAAAGGATTGTCAGAACAGTTCGTTATGGAACTTCCTCCTTATCGCGTCCCTACAGCACGTAACACTATGATACATATGTGGGACAAGAGTATTCAATATTTACAGAAAATGGCTACTGTCATCTTGGTTGCTTCTGTCATCATCTGGGCTTTGGAATATTTCCCAAGAACATGCGAAAAGGCTGAACTTATAGCACAAGAGATAGAACTCGTCGAGGCACAGACAGACATAACAGAAGAAGAAAAAAATGCTGTCATAGAACAGCTGCAATATGAACAAGGTGCCGTGTTGAATGAAAATTCATATATCGGACGTTTCGGTCATGCCATCGAACCTTTCGTACGTCCTTGTGGCTTCGACTGGAGAATGGGCGTCAGCTTGACAACAGGTATCGCTGCTAAAGAAGTCGTCGTCTCGACACTCGCAGTATTGTTCCAGACATCAGAAGAAGAGGAAGGCAAGCTCGTTAATAAAGTGAGGACACAGGTATGGACTGACGGAGCTAGAAAAGGCGAGATGCTCTTCACTCCATTGGTGGCATTCGGATTCATGCTCTTTGTCTTGTTGTCGACGCCATGCTTTGCAACTATTGCGGCAGTACGCCGTGAAGCAGGCTGGAAAGGCGTACTGTTCACAGTATTCTACAACACCGGATTGGCTTGGATCGTTTCGTTCTTGGTCTATCAAATAGGATCGTTATTTTAAAAAATCTAAAACTCTAGAACTCTAAAATTCTAGAGTTCTAAAGTTCTAATCTTACTAAAATGACTCAAACAATAATCGCTTATATAATTATATGTGCAGCTGTAGCATATACGCTTTATTCCGTTGTGAAGAAGCTAAAGAACAGCAATGATAAAAGTTCCTGTTCCGACTGCAGTTGCTGCGCAAAAAAATCTGGATGTAAAACTAAAAAATACTAATTTTGTAGAGACGTACCAATGACTGATTTGTTATTAGTACGTCTCTCATTAATTATGAATTATGCATTATGAATTATGAATTGACAAACGCTCTGTTGACTTTTATTAACATGTTATGCCAGATGGCTCCTTATCTCTTGCTGGGTTTTCTGATGGCGGGAGTGTTACATGTTTTTGTTCCGTCAAATTTCTTTGAAAAGCATTTAGCTAAAGAGAATTTTAAATCCGTTTTGCTGGCAGGATTGATAGGTGTGCCATTGCCATTATGTTCATGCGGTGTCATCCCGACTGCAATATCTTTGAGAAAAGACGGAGCTTCGCGCGGCGCGACAGTGGCGTTCATGATATCCACTCCTCAGATCGGCGTTGATTCTATCATCGCCACTTATTCCATGATGGGATTGCCTTTCGCTATAGTGCGTCCTTTGGTGGCATTGCTGACATCGATAGCAGGAGGAGCGGTGACGACATGGTTTTCGAAAGACGAGATTGTCGTACGACAAAACAAATCATGCGAGGTGAAACGTAATGGAAGAAATAAAATAGTTGAACTATTGAAATATAGCTTTATAGATTTGGTTCAAAATATTGGCAAGTGGCTGGTAATAGGCTTGATAATAGGAGCATTGATAACAGTTCTGATTCCGGATTCATTTTTCGCCAGCTTGAATTTACCTTCAATAGTGACTATGTTGATAGTCTTGGCTGTTGCGGTTCCGATGTATGTCTGTTCAACGGGCAGCATTCCTATTGCAGCAGCTTTGATCATGAAAGGCTTGTCGCCAGGAGCGGCGCTTGTGTTATTGATAGCAGGCCCTGGTGTGAGCGTGGCTTCTTTGCTGGTAGTTGGGAAATCCTTAGGCAAGAAGCAGCTGCTGTTCTATCTAGGATCTATTATTTTTGGTTCGATTATCGGTGGCTTGTTCGTCGATTATTTCTTGCCAAGAGAATGGTTTGCGATAAACTCTTTATGTGAAACTGGCGGTCATTGCGCAATAGAAGGCGGAGCCTTGACTGCTTCATGGTTCGAGATGATATCAGGAATTATTTTGGTTTTACTTTTAATAAATGCATTTATGTTAAAATTTAAGCTTTTTGGTAGAGACGTCACAGCGGTGTCTCAAGATGTTGCATCAGAAACAAATGCGAATCAGGTGGTTTATGTTATCGAAGGTATGTCATGCAATCATTGCAAGGCTTCTGTAGAGAAGGCCATCAGAGGATTGGAAAATGTTGAAAACGTCGAAATCGATTTGGGTAAGAAAGAGGCTGTCGTGACAGGAAAACCATCTGATGATGCTGTTAAGAAAGCTGTTGAGGACTTAGGCTTCGTGTTTAAAGGAAAAAAATAACAAGATTTCGTTTAAAAAATGAAATAAATTTGTTATCTTTGCACCCCGTTTTAGGGGTATACTATGAAAGCAGGAAACGATTACATATTACCAATTGCAGGATTATCAATAGGTTACCATGATTTTGAGTACGAAATTGATGATAAGTTCTTTGAGAATTTTGAGTTCTCAGAAGTGCAAAAAGGTTGTGTAAAAGTGAATTTGAACGTTGAAAAGCACGAAAGAGAGTCAATTTTAACGTTTAATTTTGCAGGAAATGTATTCATAGCTTGTGACAGATGTAATGACGAGTATGAACAACCAATAGAAAATGAAGTTGTTATATATTTGAAATACGGTCATGAATACGAAGAGGAATCTGATGATGTTATCGTCATTCCTTCAGAAGAAGGCGAATTCGATGTCTCTTCTTTGATTTATGAATACATCATCTTATCCTTGCCAATTCATAGAGTTCATCAAAACATCGAAGATTGCAATCAAGAGGTGATAGAATATCTTGAAAATGTAGCAAATCAAATCGTCGAAGAGTCTGATGAAATCGATCCTCGCTGGAAATGCTTAGAAGAATTGAAAGAAAAGAAAGATATTAATTAACAATAAAAAATAGTGTAAAATGGCACATCCTAAGAGAAGACAGTCTCACACAAGAGGCGCTAAAAGAAGAACACATTACAAAGCAGAAGCTCCAACATTAGCAGTATGCAAAGAAACTGGTACAATCCACGTTTATCACAGAGCTTACTACGTTGACGGTGACTTATACTACAAAGGTAAGTTAGTCATGGAAGGTGCTAAAAATTAATTTTTGATTTAGCATTTTACTTAAACGAGTTTTTGTTTAATAAGAATAAATTTGTTTCGTCTATATGATGGAACAAATTTTTCTTTTTATACTTAGAATCAAAAGTTCAGAGCTCAAAGTTCAAAGTTCTGAGTCCAATTAAAAACCCCACCTCTACACGAGAGGCAGGGAAAAACAATATAAAGATTATGAAAAAAATTCGGCGTTTAAACTTATATAGTAAACGCCGAATTTTTTTTAATATTATAAAAACCTTAGTTTTTTCGTTGTGATAAAAACAAATATTGATTTAAGAATTTACAATATTTGTTGAAACATGTTTTTGGCTTATAAACTTATAGCCTCATAACCTCCGTTTCTAAAGCACATTGTCTCCTTATATCCTACTGCTTTCAAGGCTTCTTCTGCTTCCTTGAAACATAAAGTAAGTTCTTCTGGTTTATGTGCGTCAGAGCTGATGACGACAGGCACATTCATCTCACGCATGATAGGCAAGAGCCATGTCGCAGGATAGAAGTCGCTGCTACGTTTCTTATAGATGCCTCGTGTGTTGACCTCAACGATCAGAGACTTCTCCTTGATTAAAGTCAGAGTCTCCAAAACCAAATCGCGATACCATTTGTCTTCCTCGGTGAAATATCTGTCGCGGTTGTGCATCTTGATTTTGTCAAAATGACCAACGATGTCAAACTCCTCTGTCTCTATCATCTCGTTATATTGATAGAAAAATGTCTTGACGCCTTTTTTGATATCTCCGCCATAATAGTTGAAAAGACCTTCGTCATAAGTCTCTACCTTAGAGCCATCGATGAACCATAGTCTGTCAATATCATTGCCGACAAGATGAACAGAACCTATCATATAGTCTAAGCCGAGTTCTTTTTGAGTTTTCTTGAAGTCTTTGACGATTCCAGGGATGAAGTCCATCTCCATTGAGCAATAAATGTCGATTTGGTCTTTGTATTTCTCTTTTAAAGACTTTATTGTCGAGATGTAGTTCTGGACGTTGTCATTTTTTATAGCAAAGGAATTCTCGAAAGGAACAGGGGAGTGGTCTGAGAAACCTAGGACTTTTAATCCTTGGTTTATAGCTTCCAAGACCACTTCTTCAGGACTTGATTTTCCATCGGAGAAGATGCTATGAGTATGTAAGTTGAATTGTTGCATCTGTTAATATTATATTTCAGCGTCAATGACTTTGTATACTTTGTCACCGCGACGTACCACGTCTTTTGCTGGTATTGAGCAGAGCTCGCCTTTTTCTGTAGCGTCTACGGATTTCAAGTCGACTCTGATTTCTGATACCTGATCTTCGTAAACGCCTGTTGTAGGACCGATAATCATAATGTTGTCACCGACTTTAAGGTCTTGTGTTTCCATTCTGATTTCAGCGACGTTGATCTTTCCGAAGAAGTTTGTTACTGTACCAACGAATATTTTTGTCTTTGTTGCCTGAGAACCGTAACGTTGTGTCCATTCGCCGGTCTTTCTTCCGAGGTAGTAGCCATCCCAGAAGTCGCGGTTATATACGCTGCGTAAGCGTTCTGTCCATGCTGCTACTTTTTCTTCAGTGAACTCGCCGTTTCTTATTGCTTCAACAGCTTCGCTATATACACCGACAGTTACCTTTGTATATTCTGGAGAACGTCCGCGGCCTTCTATTTTCAAGATCTTAACGCCTGCATCGAGCACTCTGTCGAGGAATGGTAAGGTGCATAAGTCCTTAGGTGACATGATATATTCGTTGTCGATAGCGAGAGTTATCTCTTTGTCGCGGTCTTGTACTGTATATCCGCGGCGGCATGGTTGCACGCAAGCGCCTCTGTTTGCAGAGGTGTTGAAGTTGTCGAGACTGAGGTAGCATTTGCCTGATACTGCCATACATAAAGCGCCGTGGCAGAATACCTCGATGCGGATGAGTTCGCCTTTAGGACCTCTGATATTTTGTTCTTCGATTTTTCTTGTGATAGCTTTCACTTGGTCGACAGACACTTCACGAGCAGTCACCATAACATCAGCGAATTGTGAATAATATCTGATAGCTTCGATGTTAGTGATGTTGCATTGTGTTGACATGTGTACTTCAACGCCGATTTGACGAGCGTATTGGATTACGCTTTGGTCGGATGCGATGATAGCGGAGATGCCGTTGGCTTTCACGGCGTCAATGAGTTGGCGCATCTCGTCGAGTTCTTCGTCAAAGACTACAGTGTTAATTGTCACGTAGCTCTTTACGTTGTTCTCGTTACAGATAGTAGCGATTTTATGGAGGTCGTCGAGTGTGAAGTTCTTGGCTGACTTAGAACGCATGTTAAGACGGCCGATGCCAAAGTAAACAGAACCTGCGCCTGCTTGAATGGCAGCTGATAAGGCTTCGTAAGAGCCTACAGGAGCCATTATTTCGATGTCGTTATAATTGTTTTTCAATGTTAATATTTGTTAAGATATGTTAAAATTATTTTATTCTTTCTTTGAGAGCAGCTGCTCTTTCTTCGTAGCCTTGCTTGCCGAGAAGAGCGAACATGTTTTTCTTGTATGCTTCAACGCCAGGTTGATCGAATGGGTTTACTTCCAACATATATCCGCTTAAGGCGCATCCCATCTCGAAGAAATAAATGAGCTCGCCTATTGTTGTTGCAGATATCTCAGGGATTTGAATTGTGATGTTTGGAACTCCGCCGTCAACGTGAGCTAATATTGTTGCGGTCTCTGCTGTGCGGTTGACTTCCGACAGACGTTTGCCAGCGATGTAGTTGAGTTGGTCGAGGTCGTTGTCTGCTAAAGGAATTCTTATTTCTTTAGTCGGTTTTTCTACAGAGATGATAGTCTCGAACAAGTTGCGTAAACCATCTTGAATATATTGACCCATTGAATGAAGGTCTGTGGTGAAGATATCGGATGCAGGGAAGATGCCTTTTCCGTCTTTGCCTTCGCTTTCACCGTAAAGCTGTTTCCACCATTCTGCTATGTATTGGAGACGAGGTTCATAGCTTACCAATATCTCGTTTGTATTTCCGTTATGATATAAAGCTTGGCGTGCTACAGCATATTGAGCAACGACGTTGTTGCTGTTTTGGTTTTCTTTACAATAGTTTTCCATAGCCAAGGCTCCATTGACAAGTTGTTCAATGTCGATGCCGGCAACGGCTATAGGGAGGAGACCTACAGGAGTGAGTACTGAGTAACGGCCGCCTACATTATCAGGTACGATATAGGTCTTGTAGCCTTCATTATTTGCGAGGGTCTTAAGCGCGCCTCTTTCCTTATCGGTGATGGCAACGATACGAGTCTTGGCTTCTTCTTTGCCATATTTGTTCTCGATATGATTCTTCAAGATGCGGAAAGCTACGGCTGGTTCTGTTGTGGTTCCAGATTTTGAAATGACAGCCATAGAATAATCTTTTGTGTCCAAAAGTTCCAATAACTCTACAAGATATTCTTCACTCATATTATGTCCAGCATAAACTACTTGAGTGTTTCCAGCTTTGTTGATCAATGCACTAAACTGATGTGAAAGGGCTTCAATGACGGCTCTGGCTCCGAGATAGGAACCTCCAATTCCAACAACAACGAAGATTTCTGATTTCTTGCGAAGTATCTCTGCTTGATCCTTAATATCTTGGATGAATTCTTTTGTCATCTCAGAAGGAAGAGTAGTCCAACCTAAGAAATCATTACCAGCACCTGATTTGTTATATATGGTATTGAAGGTGTCTTCAATTTTGTTGCTAAAATGTAGAAGCTGATCATCGTTGATGAAATTTTTAATGTGCTTCAAGTTAGTGCTAATTTGTACCATGATAAATAGTATTTATATTATGTTGCGAAGTTACAACATATTTTCATAAAAAAGTATTGAAATAATAAAAAAAAGAGACCATCCTTGAGAAGGATGGTCTCGAGAACCAAAAACCAAAATTTATGAAACCTTACGAATGATAGGTATCATTCGCACTGCAAATATATATAATTTTTATCAATTCTAAATAAAAATTAACTAAAAAAGCAAAAAAAATAAGAAATTGTGTTAAAAATTACAAACAGCTATAAAATTTTTAATTTTTCATTTGGAAAAAGATATGTTTACATTTTATATTTGTAAAGAAAAAGCGATTAAGTGGTAAAATTTTAGAGAGTAGTGTTTAGAAAATAACTTAAAATGATCAATGCATAAAACGTGTTGAATGAAAAAGACTGTTAAAATCTTATTAGTAGAGGACGATAAGAATTTGGGATTTATTCTGAAGTCCTATTTGATTGTAAAGGGTTATCCAACTGTTTTGTCACTTAATGGGCTGGAAGCATTGGAACGTTTCGAAAATGAAGCTTTTGATTTCGTTATACTGGATACATTGTTATCAGGTATTGACGGTTATACCTTAGCCGAGAAAATAAAGCAATATGATAAGGAAGTTCCGATAGTTTTTATAAGTTCTAAGACTTCAAGGGCTGATGTGTCAAAAGGATTCGAAGTAGGGGCGGATGATTTTATTAGCAAACCTTTCAGTATTGATGAATTGTTTGAACGTATCAATGCCATCTGCAGAAGAACTGTTTTAAAAACCAAGAATCAGCATGTCTACGAGTTGGGCTCGTATACTTTTGATGGCATTCGTCATGTCCTGATAAGGAACGGTACTGTGAAGAAACTTACAAATAGAGAGTTGGACTTGTTATTCCTGTTTTGTGAATACAAAAATCGTATTGTAGAGAGATCTATAGCTTTACAAAGAATCTGGCATAAGGAAAATTACTTTACTGCCAGAAACATGGATGTCTATATCGCCAAGATTAGGAAATTGTTTAAAGACGATCCTAGAGTTGAACTGCAGAATATCCATGGCGTAGGTTATAAACTCGTTGTCAAAGAATAGATTTTATTCTTCGATAATACGATTCCTATAGGATGAGTAAGGGAAACGTGAACCAATTTTGGCTTCCCAATATGTGATGTTTACAGAAGCTGCTGGGATAGGGTTGGTCTTGTCGTTTATTATCTTCCAGAAATGCTCTGAACTAGGGCCTTTGCTTGTGTTTGTCAGAACGATAATGGTTTTGTCATTCACGTCGTCTCTGATGAAGAATGAACGATAAGCTTTCCACCATCCGTAGTGGTAGTAGCATCCTGGATATTTGCTTGGTATTCTCCATCCAAAGCCATAGTTGTCTTTGCGTTTCTTGCTCTTAGGACTTCCTGGCTTGAAAGCCTCGTCTTGAATGGTGTCGGGAAGAAGTAGGCCATAATCTACTGCTGTCATGAATTTGAACATGTCTTCGGTATTGGAGATCATCATCTTGTCGCCTTTGACGCCATTGAGATATTCGTTAGGAGCTTGCATAGGACGTCGTCTGTCCATATAATATCCTTGTACGATATCTTCAATGTATTGAGACACATTGTTGTTTGGATCCATCTCATAGATGTAAGAGTCGTCCATTCTGAGTGGTTCGAATATTTTGGTTTTCATATAATCTGCAAATGACATAGCAGATGTCCTTTCAATGATGGATGCTAATAATGCATAGTTGACATTGCTATAGTTAAAACCGCCATTGGGTTTGAAGTAAGGGCTTGGTTTGTGAATGACATAATATTCTATCATGTCTTCATTTAAAAAAGGTTTCTTTCTGTCAGGCCATTGGGCGTCAGCAAGGCTTTCATATCTAGGCAAACCTGAACGATGATTTAATAATAGTCGAGTGGTGATGCCTTCGTATGGAAACTCGGGGATATATTCTCTGATGTCGGTGTCGTAGTCTATTTTGCCTTCGTTTTTTAAAATCATAATGGCTTCGGCGGTAAACATTTTTGAGACGGAACTCAATTGAAATCTGTCATCAGCATTAAGATTGTTGCGTCTATTTCTGATATCGGCATACCCCCATGCCTTGTTATAGATGATACGTCCTTGTTCAGCGTAAAGAACAGTTCCGTTAAACCCGACTTTCTTTCTTAAATTGCTGAATACTTTGTCGACGCTGGCTGCTTTTTTGTTTATTATTTCTTCATCAAGCCTGACGAAAATGCTGTCTACATTGATGACGGGTAATGCCTTGACTACTTCTGGTTCTATGATAGTGTTGTCTTTGTTTGAACAGGATGATAAGGATGTTATAAGAATGATGATTATGGTTACGAACTGCAAACCATGAATCAAGAATTTTGATTTCGGATATGAAGAGGATATTCTTTTTGACATCGAAATGAAATTTATGAAAGATGCAAATATACGAAAAAGAAAAAATTAGAAGTTTAAAAATATATTCATATTGATTTCTTTTCAAAAAAAATAGGTTGACGTTTGTCTGTAGTCCGTTGTCTTTTATTATCTTTGCAACAATTCATTAAATAATAATTAATCGACAGAATTTTATGTCTCAATTTCAAGATTACAATTTGAACCCGGCTATACTGAGGGCTATTGACGAGCTGGGTTTCAAAGAACCTATGCCAATCCAACAGGAAACATTACCTGTTTTATTGTCGCAAAGAACAGATATGGTTGGCCTCGCTCAGACAGGTACCGGTAAAACAGCAGCATTCGGACTTCCTTTGCTCCAAAATATCGATGCATCACAACGTTGCGTTCAGGCTTTGGTGCTTTGTCCTACTCGCGAGCTTTGTGTTCAAATTACCAAAGACCTTAAGAATTTTTCTAAATATATTCCGGAAATTCTGGTTGTGCCGGTCTATGGCGGAGCAAGCATTGAAAATCAGTTCAAAGAATTAGCAAAAAAACCTCAAGTCATAGTAGCAACGCCGGGTCGTCTTGAAGATATGATTCGTCGTAATAAAGTTGATTTCAGTAATGTCAGAACAATCGTTCTTGACGAGGCTGACGAGATGCTCGACATGGGATTCCAGGAAGACGTCGACGCTATCCTCGAATATATGCCAGCTGAGAAAAACATCCATCTTTTCTCTGCAACAATGCCTGTTGAAGTCGAGAAGATACTCAACCATTACATGAAAGATCCTGTTAGAATTTCTATCGGACAGAAGAATTCAGGAACTGCTAACGTAAGACATATCCATTATCTGATTCGTGCTAACGATCGTTATCTCGCATTGAAACGTTTCATAGATTACACACCTTCTATCTATGGTATCGTTTTCTGTAGAACAAAACTTGAGACACAGGAAGTCGCTGATAACCTTATCCATGACGGTTATAACGCTGCTTCACTTCACGGCGACCTCTCACAAGCACAACGCGACTTGGTGATGAATCACTTCCGTCAACGTTATCTCCAGATCTTGGTCGCAACAGACGTGGCAGCTCGTGGTATTGACGTCAGCGATCTTACACATATCATCAATTATAACCTTCCTGACGAAACTGCTGTCTATATCCACAGAAGCGGTCGTACAGGTCGCGCCGACAAGACCGGCGTCTGCTTGAGTCTCATCCACTCACGCGAAAAACATAAGATCAAAGCTATCGAGAAACAACTCGGTCAGACTATCGAAAGAGCAATGGTGCCTTCTGCAAAACAAGTGTGCGAAAAACAACTTTTCAATCATATCGACAGACTTGAAAAAGTTGACATTATGCGTGACGACATCGCCGATTATCTTCCTATAGTGTTCAGAAAGTTGGGCTGGCTTTCTCCAGAAGAACTCATTACAAGAGTGGTGGCTCTCAACTTCAATCGTTTCCTTGATTATTATAAAGACGCTAAAGATCTTAACTTCGATGACTCTAAACCTGAAAAGAAAGAAAAGAAGTCTAAGTCAGAAAAGAAAGACTACGACGATAGCGGCTTGCAACGTCTTTTCTTCAGTAAGGGTAAGAAGGATAAGATCAAACCTAATAACATCATCGGAAAAATCAACGACGTTACAGGTACAAAAAACATTCGTATCGGTAGAATCGATATGATGGAAAACTTCTCATTCGTTGATGTCGATCAAGATCAAGCTCAATTTATCGTTGATTGCTTCGCTGATGATAGAAAGAATACAGAAGGAATCCGAGTTGAAATTACTACTTCTGATCCTAAACCAAAGAAGAAAAAAGAACGCAAACAGTTCGACGATGACAGACCAGAACGCAAGAACCGCGACAAGTTCGGCGACAGAAGCTATAAGTCTGAAGGCAAGAGAGAGTCAAGAAGAGATTCCAAAAAAGATTCTAAAAAGGACTCTAGAAAAGATTCAAGAAAAGATAGAAATGACTCTGGTCGCAGAGGAAGAAATAGAAGCAGATAAAATCTGAAAAATAAAATCTTAAATAAAGGACGTGCTTGCGCGTCCTTTTCTGTTATTCTTCAAATAGTTGTTATTTTTGAAAAACATTTTTTATTTATTTTTGTACATATTAATACATGTGAATAAAGTCATTAGTCATTTGCCTTTAGTCATTAGTCATAAATAATATGAATACAATAGAATCAATAAATAATATAGTCAAGAAGCAAAGAGAATATTTCTTGACAAATGAGACAAAATCAATTGATTTCAGATTGAAGCGGCTGGAGAAATTGAAGCAAGCCGTTGAAAAATATTCAGATGATATTTATGAAGCTTTATGGAAGGATCTTCATAAATGTAAGGAAGAAGCATTCTTAACAGAAATTAGCATTGTCTTAAATGAAATTAACGATCATATAAAACATTTGAAAAAATGGTCGAAACCGAAGAAGGTAAAGACGCCTTTGTATCTAATGCCGTCAAAGAGTTTCGTGATGTACGAACCTTTTGGTTTGGCATTGATCATTGCGCCTTGGAACTATCCTTTCCATTTGATGTTCGCACCTTTGGTAGGAGCTATTTCTTCAGGATGTTGTGCTGTTTTGAAACCTTCTCCATATTCTCAATACACTTCGGAAGTTATGCAGATGATAATTGACGATACTTTCGATAAAGAGTATATCACGATGATCCAAGGTCATAGAGATGTGAACCAAGCATTGCTTGCCCAGAAATTCGATTTTATTTTTTATACCGGCAGTCCGGATATGGGCAGAGTTGTTATGGAAGCGGCTTCGAAAAACCTCACTCCTGTCGTTTTGGAACTCGGAGGCAAGAGTCCGTGTATAGTCGATAAAGATTGTAACATCGACTTCGCTGCAAGAAGAATCGTTTGGGGCAAGACTATAAATGCTGGTCAGACCTGCGTCGCTCCTGATTATATGTTCGTGCATAAATCGGTAAGAAAGGAATTGATTGCCAAAATTATTGAATATGTCGAGAAGTTTTATGGAAAAGACTCTCAGGAAAGTGATCATTATTGCAGGATCATAAACGACAAGGCATATAATAGATTGGTATCATACCTTGATGAAGGAAAAATTATTTATGGTGGTAAATGCGATGCTGAAGAAAGATATATCCAATTCACGCTTTTGGATGTTAACAACTCGGAAGTTTGTGACTCTGCGTCTTTGCGACTCTGTGACATCAGTGTAATGAAAGATGAGATCTTCGGTCCGATTTTGCCGGTAATAGAATTTGACGATATTGATGTTGTAAGGGATTTTGTTGTTGACAGGCCAAAACCATTGGCATTTTATTATTTCGGCAAAGATGAAAATGCTTTCGACATTTTGGAGAAGACGACCTCTGGCGGAGTTTGTATCAACGATACTATTTTGCATGTTGGAAACGATCATTTGCCATTCGGTGGAGTAGGTGAGAGCGGTATGGGGAAATATCACTCGCAAGAAAGTTTCTTGGCGTTCAGCAATAAACGAGCAGTTCTTAAATCATCGAACAAAATCGACTTCTCCATGAAATATCCTCCATATGATAAAATAGATTTGATAAAGAAGTTAATATAATGAGATAGTTTTTGCAATTCTCTATACATTATTATAAATAAGGTCCAGTATTATTACTGGACTTTTTTAATATACCCTCCCTATATATTAATTAATAAGGTGTTGTATTTTTTTTGGTTTTTCTGCGTCTCTGCGAGCGGAGGGGGCGTTGTCGACCGTCCTGGTCCGCGTGCTTTCCGTGATCCTCGCGATGCGAGGTGCGGCTGTTCCGTCATTTGTCCTGTTCTTGTGATTTCCGCTGCGTCTTCAAGGCTGGTCTGGCAT
>JAZKYV010000035.1:0-8530 GCA_045612345.1 Bacteroidales bacterium | reverse complement strand
GAGTAGAGATTCTAAGATACTGAGGTCTGTTGTCTATTGACCGTTGACTTATAAAAAAAGACGTCGCTTATAAATCTATAAACGACGTCTTCGTGTATCAGAGACTCTGTGTCTTAAAATCGTCGGAGTGGCCCGACTCGAGAGGAATTGTTGAATGACAAACATTTTCTTGAGACGCATCAGAATCTGCTTTAGAAAATATTACGTTTTTTTAAAACAATGGTATTCAAACCATATTCGTGATACGTCTCTACTAAAAACAAAAAAAGTCGCACAATCGTGCGACTCTATATTTAATTATTCATTATGAATTAAACAAGTCCAGCAAATCCCATAAATGCTAATGCTAAGATACCTGCTGTCACTAATGCGATAGGCACGCCTTTCATTCCGTTTGGAACGTCAGATAATGCGAGTTGTTCGCGTAAGCCAGCGAAGATTACCAATGCTAATGTGAAACCTACACCGTTTGATAATGCGTACATTGTTCCTTCTAACAAGCCGAAGTCTTTTTGAATCACTAAGATAGCGACACCGAGTACGCAGCAGTTTGTTGTGATGAGTGGTAAGAAAACACCTAATGCTGCGTATAAAGAAGGGCTGATTTTTTTCAAAATAATCTCTACCATCTGTACCAATGCTGCAATGACCAAGATGAATGCTATGGTCTGCAAGAATCCTAAGTTAAAAGGATTTAACAGATAGTGTTGAATTAACCATGTCACTATTGTTGCCAATGTTATGACGAAGATAACGGCAGCTCCCATACCTAAAGAGGTAGATATTTTCTTGGAAACGCCGAGGAAAGGACAGATTCCGAGGAATTGTGTCAATACGATATTGTTGACGAATATTGCCGAGATAAATATAAGTAAGTATTCCATATCTAAATATCTTTAATTGTCAATAACTTATTTGGCTTTCTTTAATATTCTGTTCATGATGGCGATGAGATAACCCATTGCGATGAAGGCTCCAGGAGCGAGGACGAATACCAAGATGGCGTCGCCTTCGATGAACTTCCATCCGAAGATAGAACCGCTACCTAAGATTTCACGGATAGAACCTAAGATGGTGAGTGCCATAGAATATCCCAAACCCATACTGATGCCGTCGACAGCTGATGCTCCAACATCATTCTTAGATGCAAAAGCTTCTGCACGGCCTAAGACGATACAGTTTACAACGATAAGCGGGATGAATAAACCGAGTGTCTCGTAAATGCTTGGAAGATAGGCTTGCATAAGAAGCTGTACCACAGTCACGAATGATGCGATGACGACTATATAACAAGGGATGTGTACTTTGTTAGGGATGAAGTCCTTTAACAAAGAGATACACATATTTGAGAGTATCAATACGAATGTTGTTGCCAAACCCATTGATAAACCGTTGATGGCGCTAGTTGTTGTCGCAAGGGTAGGACAGCAGCCGAGGAGAAGGACGAATACCGGATTTTCCTTGAAGAATCCTTTTGTTAAGTTGTTCCAGTTAGCCATGATTAAAATCCTCCTTTATTGTTTTCAAATGTTGATAATGCGCGATTTACAGCATCGCAGAATGCTCTTGAACTGATAGTTGCAGCTGTGATGGCATCAACATCGCCTCCGTCTTTCTTGACTTTGAAGTTGAAAGAAGCAGCGTTTTTATTGTTGAATTGATCCTTGAAACTGGCTTCTGTCATTTTTGAACCTAAACCAGGTGTCTCTGCATGTTGCAAGACAGAGATGTTATTTACAGTGCCGTCTGCTAAAATACCAACCATCAAGGAGACGTTGCCGCTGAATCCTTTGTTGGTGAATGTCTCCACTGCTGCTCCGATGAAATTGTTGTCAGCATCATAAGCGAGATAAAATGGAATCTCTACATCTTCACCTTCAACCGCTGACTTTATATTAACGTCTTTTAATGTCTGAAACTCAGGAAGTACGTTCTCAATAGCCTCTGTCTTCTTTGCGTTTTCAGCTTTGGTGATAGGTCCTTTCGTAGCACTATAAACAATACCCAACACACCGCCTGATACCACGCATATCACGAACAAGGCGATGAACATATTTAATAATGTATCTTTTTTTGCTGCCATAATCTTAATTATTTTACAGATTTACCGAAACGTTTTGGTTTACAAACTTTATTGATTAAAGGAACAAAAGCGTTCATAATCAAGATGGCGAATGACATTCCTTCTGGATAAGCGCCCCATAATCTGATGATGATTGTCAAAGCACCGACGCCGATAGCGAATATTATTTTACCGTTGATTGTCATAGGTGTTGTTGCCATGTCTGTTGCCATGAAGAAAGCGCCAAGCAACAAACCTCCGCTGAAGATATGTATCATCGGATTGACATATTGTACAGGGTCAATGAGCCAGCATGCTGTGGCAATGAGTGCTACAGTGGCAATGATGACAACAGGTGTCTGCCAGTCGATGACTTTTCTTAATATCAAGATGAGGCCGCCGATGATGATGGCGAGAGAACCGGTTTCACCAAGAGAACCGCTATATATTAATTCTTGGACATTTTCGAATACCATTAAGTCGTTAGCAGGAATACCTTGGGAAACACCTTCTTTGAGATGACCTAAAAGTGTTGGCCCTGTAATAGCATCAGTCCAAGCGTTGCCTAATAATGGTCGTGGTGTTGGCCATGTCGTCATTGCGACAGGGAAGGAGATAAGCATAAAGACACGTCCTACCAATGCTGGGTTGAACGGATTGTTGCCTAAACCTCCGAACGACATCTTGCCGATACCGATGGCAACGATAGCTCCTACTATGATCATCCATGCAGGAATGTTAGATGGTAAGTTGAATGCCAATAAGATACCGGTTATTATAGCTGAACCATCGGCTATTGTACATGGACCTTTGATGAGGAATTTTTGGATAAGCCATTCAACAAGTACGCAGACCGCTACTGATATAAAAGTGACGCGTACTGCATCAAAACCGAAGTAATAGATTGAAAACAAGAATGCTGGTATCAATGCGATGATGACACTATACATTATTTTCTTGGTGCTTTCACCTCCGTGGATGTGAGGAGAACCTGATATTAAATAGTTGTTCATTTTTATTTCTGATTACGTGAACGAATTAATTGTCCTGTTTTATTCTTGCCATAACGGATATAGTCCAACAATGGAATGTTTGCTGGACATGTGTATTCGCATGAACCACATTCTATACAATCCATGATGTAGTTGGCTTCAGTCTCTTCAAACATATTATTCTTGGCTAGACGACTGAGGAGATAAGGCTCTAATCCCATAGGACAGACATTTACGCATTTGCCGCAACGCAGACAGTTGCCAACTTGTCGAGGTTGTGCTTCTTTATCTGTCATCATCAGAATACCTGATGTTCCTTTGGTAACAGGGAAGTCACTGACAGAAACAGACTTACCCATCATAGGACCGCCGTTGATGATGTTAGTTGTATTTTCAGGTAACCCTCCGACAGCTTCGATGAGTTCTGTTGATGAGGTTCCTATTCTTACCATGAAGTTGGATGGATTCTTGACAGACTTGCCAGTCACAGTGACAACTCTAGAGATGAGAGGCTTGTTCTTTTGTACAGCTTCATAAATGGCGTATGTTGAAGCTACGTTGACAACAACGCAACCTGTTTCTATCGGAAGTTTGCCAGAAGGTACTTCTCTTCCTGTACAAGCCTTGATGAGTTGCTTTTCACCACCTTGAGGATATTTAGTTTGTAAGAGCTGAACTTTAATGCCTTTGAAATACTTATCTTCTTGTATTATCTTGTGTAATTGTTTTGCTGCTTTTTTCTTATTTGCCTCAATGCCTATTATCGCTTTAGGTGCATCAACGGCTTTCATCAAAATCTTGATGCCAACTAAAAATTCATAAGGCTTTTCTACAAGAAGTCTATTGTCGCATGTGAGATAAGGTTCGCATTCTGCAGCGTTTATCAATACAAATTCTGCATTCTTATCTTTAGGTATCGTCAGCTTTACACTTGTTGGGAATGTTGCGCCGCCGAGACCTACTATGCCATGGTCTTTGACTCTGTTTATTATTTCTTCGCGAGATAATGTTATCTCTCCAACTAACGTGTCACTGGTGTCGATTCCTTCCAGCCATTCGTCGCCTTCAACATCTATGAATATAGCAGGTTTGCGATATCCTGTGTGATCCATGATTTCATCGACTTTGGTGACTTTGCCACTTACTGATGAGTGTACGTTGGCAGATATGAAACCTTTTGCAGTTCCGATGATTTGTCCGACTTTTACTTCATCACCTTTTTTGACTACAGCTTCTGCTGGTGCGCCAAGACATTGTCCCAATGGGATGATGACTTGTTTGGGAATAGGGAAGGTTATTATGGGTTTGTCTGACGAAAGTTTGTTTTCTTCAGGATGAACACCGCCTAATGGAAATGTTTTCTTTGTATTCATACGCTTATTCTTTACTTTCGTTATTTACTGATTCTGTTTCAATTTTTGGCTTGCGAGGTGGAAAATTAACTGCAGCAATGCTTCCTCTTGGACAAACGTCAACGCATTTACGGCATGACTTGCACTTGTCTGCATTGATGTATGCTAATGTGCCACGCATCTCGATTGCCTCGAATGGACACTCTTTAAGACATTTCTGACAGCCGATGCAACCTACCTTACAATTCTTCATTGTGATAGCGCCTTTCTCTGTGTTGACGCAATCGACATATATGCGACGGTTGTTTTTGCCTTTAGGACGAATCTCGATGATACCACGAGGACAAGCTTTGGTACATGTTCCACAACCTACACACTTGTCTTCGTCAACAACGGCGATGCATTTTTCCTTGTCAATATGGATGGCATCGAACGCACATTTCTTTACACAGTCACCGAGACCGAGACATGCATTAGGACATCCGCTTGTTCCTGCAAACAAGGTATGTGCAAAAGCACAGATGTCAGCACCCTCATAATGTGTCTTCTTGGGCGCATTTTCACATGTGCCATTACAACGAACAACAGCGATAGTAGGATCTGCGACTTCAACAGTCAAACCTAATACCGCTGCAACTTTTGTCATGTCAGAACTGGTACATAATAACCCATTGATATTGTTTTTGTCGTGTGCCGACTTTACACATGCTTCGGCAAAAGCACGACAGCCGGCAAAACCACAACCTCCACAGTTGGCACCTGAAAGCGAGGCTTCGACTTCGTCAATCAATGGATTTTCTTCTACCTTGAACTTCTGAGCGACTATATATAAAATAACCGCTAAAATGCCTCCCAATACTCCTAGTACGATGAGAGAATAGAGTAAAATGTCGTTCACAATAATAGTTTTTAGATTATAATTAATTTGTACAAAGGTAATATATTATTTTTTGAAATCATATATTTTTTTAATGAAATTCATACTCGAATTTACTCTTTAATTTATCCCTGAAAAGGAATAAAATGAGGTAATATGGAACCAAGGAACCTATTGAAATCAATGCGTTTATCCCTTCGTCTATTTTAAGATAATTGAGAATAACTATCATGGAAATCAATATTATCGAAGGAATTACATATGCAAAAATGACAGCTCTGTTAGCTTGCCCTAATGCCATGCATACTTTCACTTCTTGACCGATAGATAGTTTTTTGTCTTTTGGCGCACTGATGGTGATGATCTTCTCCTGCATTTCCGACATATTGCATGCAGTCTTGATGTTACATGACGCGCATGCGCTCTTGGATAAAATCTTTACCTCAACATCATCTCCTTTGATATTGGTGACTATTCCTTCGTGTGAAACAATTTCGCCCATTTTCTTGTTTTTTGCAAAGATAGTAAAAAGACTATAAGACTACAATATTACAGGTTTATTAACAAAAAAACATCTGATAATGTTTAAAGATAAAAATGTCTATTGTCTATACTCTATTGTCTGTTGTCTTTTTTTTATTATTTTCGCAAAAATATTTTTTTATGATTCAGATTTTATCGCTTTTATTTTATTTTACATTTCCTTGTCTAATAATTTATTTGTGCAGAAAGTCTGCTGTTATGAATAAGATAGGGGAGATTCTGTTGCTTTATATCGTCGGCATTTTACTGTCTAATCTTGTGATATTTCCTCTTGGTCTTGGAGATTCGTTGAAAGGTGTTCAAGATGCACTTACGAGCGTGACCATACTTTTCGCTTTTCCTATGATTCTCTTCGGATGCGATTTTAAAAACTGGAAACTTAAGAAAGCTATCATAGCTCTTTGCATAGGATTAGTCTCTGTTGTAACAGTTGATATCATTGGTTTCTATATCTTTAATGATAACCAAACTGGCTTTGAAAAGATTGCTGGTCTCTTGGTTGGTGTCTACACCGGTGGAACACCTAATCTGGCAAGTCTTAAAATAGCTCTGAATGTCGATGCTGAGACTTATATCTTTGTTCATACTTTCGACATGATTATCAGTTTCGTTTATCTGGTACTCCTGATGTCGTTTGGAATAAAAGTGTTTAGGCTTTTTTTAAGTCGCCGAGTCTCCGAGTCACTTGGTTACCAAGATGGTTCTGAGTTCAAGGTTCAAAGTTCTGAATTGTCTTATTCTGGTATTTTCACCAAGAAACATTTTCCTAAAACATTAGGCGCTTTGGGTCTTGCTGTATTAATAATAGGTGTAGGAATGGGCGTCAGCTTGCTTATTTCTGGCAAGGTGGATGATATGTTGGTTCTCATTCTGACAATGACGACATTATCTATTGCGGCTTCATTTTTACCTTTTGTAAGAAAGATGGAGAAAAGTTACGACGCTGGCATGTATCTCGTTTTGATATTCAGTCTAGTAGTCGCATCTATGGTGGATATTACAGCGATAGATTATCGCGCAGGCGCTAACATCATTGCTTATATAGCTTTCGTGATTTTCTGTTCTTTGGTATTGTCAATAGTATTGGCAAAGATATTTAAAGTCGATTCCGATACTATGGTAATTACTTCTGTGGCTCTGATCAATTCACCTTTGTTTGTCCCGATGATTGCAGAAAGTATGAAAAACAAGAAAGTCATCATCACGGGAATTACAGTAGGTGTTATTGGATATGCTGTAGGTAATTATTTAGGAATCATTGTCTCGCAATTGTTAAAATAGTTATGAAGTTAAGAATTTCTAAGATAAAGGATTATTTCAACAATCTGGTCGAACGCATCAAATCTGTTTTGAGATTAGTAGTCATTCCTGGATTTGAAGGTGTCCCGTTGTATGATGCCTTGGTTTATTTTGTTAAAGGATTCACACAAGTAAATCTCATTGACCGTGCAGCTGCTGTGGCGTTCTATGTTTTCCTTGCACTCTTCCCTTCGATATTGTTCTTGTTTACCTTGATACCATATTTCCCTCTTCAAGGTGTGACTGCCAATGTGCTGGAAGCCTTGCAGGCCATATTGCCTCCTGGAACTTACGAAAGCGTGTCGTCAACCATAAACCAGATTATGTCTATCGAACATGGCGGACTTATGTCAATCGGTCTTTTGCTTGCGTTCTACTTCAGTACCAGCGCTGTGAGTTCTTTCTTCAGAGGTTTTAACTTGGGAGACAAAGAGTTCGGTCAGATTCCATTCTTGAAGCTACAGCTGTATTCAATATTAGTGATGATAATGTTCGTATTGCTGCTGCTCATTTCAATAGTTCTGATAACTTTAGGACAGAGATTGTTGCCGATGCTTTTTGTCAAGATGCATTTCTATAGTGGTTTCACGGTATTCATGATAAACTTGCTTCGTTGGCTTATCGTAATCTTTGCCTTGATAGTGGCTATGTCTTTGCTCTATCATTTCGGAAATCCTCGTAGCAGAAAATTCAAGTTGTTTACGCCAGGTTCTATTTTATTTGCAGCATTGTTTATCGTTGGAACGATGTTGTTCAATTTCTATATCTCCAACATTTCAACCTACAACCTTCTCTATGGTTCTATTGGAGGTTTGATCATCTTCGTGATCTGGATATTTTTCAACTGTATTTTGATTTTGATAGGATATGAGTTGAATAAGAGTATTACTAAAGCCTGCGTGTTTAAGTTTCCAGATATGATGTCGCAGATTGAAGCCCCTAAAACACCTAAAAGTCTTGAGTAGAATTTGGGCGTTCCGGCTACGCCGTCGGGCTTTCCGCTCTATCTTTTTCCGCTTCGCTTCAAAAGGATGCCGCTTCAATCCCTAACGCAATGCGATGAATTGAAAATTGAAAGTTGAAAACTGAAAATTAATTTTAAACTTTCAATTCCATAATGCATGCCTAATGCTAAATCTGTTTCGTCCTTTCAGGGCTCAGAGCTCAAATAAAAAATCCGATCAAATTTTGATCGGATTTTTTAACCTTAAATAATCTTATTAGGTACGGCCTAACAGAATTAATACTCGTCAGAAACTGTGAGTTTCTTTCTGCCTTTAGCACGACGTGCTTTTAAAACTTTACGACCATTGGCTGTTGACATTCTTGATCTGAAGCCGTGTTTGTTTCTACGTTTTCTGTTTGATGGTTGAAATGTGCGTTTCATTGTCTTATGTATTTTTTC
>JAZKYV010000034.1:0-18704 GCA_045612345.1 Bacteroidales bacterium | reverse complement strand
GTACAACACAGAAATGACATATGAAGAATTCACAACAGACTCAGACAAGAGCAACGTTTTACTCGGTATCTTAAGCTCACAAAAAGTTGGTGCTACAGTTGCTGACGACGTAACACGTAAAGCTTTCGTTGCTGTTATCATTTCTCTCGTTGTTATGTTCATCTACATCGCTATCCGTTTCAAGAGATGGCAATATGGTTTGTCAAGCATCGTTTGTTTGGCTCACGACACATTGATCGTTATCGGTATGTACTCATTGTTCAACAATGTATTGCCATTCACAATGGAAGTCAACCAATCATTCATCGCTGCTGTTTTGACAATCATCGGTTACTCAATCAACAACACAGTGGTTATCTTCGACCGTGTACGTGAAAACGTTACATTATTCCCTAAGAAAAACTGGAGAGACCTCTTCAATAGCGCAAACAACAGCACATTGTTACGTACAATCAACACATCAGGTACAACTATCGCCGTATTGTTAGCTATCTTCATCTTCGGTGGTGAAACAATCCGTGGTTTCGTATTCGCATTGTTAGTTGGTATGATTGCAGGTACATTCTCATCATTGTTCATCGCTTCTCCTTTGGCTTACAGATTATTCAAAGGAAAACAAAACGATGCTCAATTAGAAGACAGCAAAAAGAAATAATAAAATAAGCTAAAGACAAAAGTCTAACGGCTAAAGGAAAGGACTTCTGAGTTTCAGAAGTCCTTTTTTTTATAAAAAATTACACCAATAAAGCTCGAAAAACATTCCTAATTCCTAACTCCTAATTCCTAATTATTTTTCAAAATCATATCATTTTTTTTTATACTTTTGTAACAATATTTGCGTTACACCTGAATAAAAGGTTAATATATGACAAGGAAAATATTTTTCACACTTATAATTACATTCGTATTCAGCATTCAGCCGATTCTAGCTCAGAATAAAGCTTGTAAATCAGCTGACATCGCTTATGAACGTAAGCAATATAACACTGCTATCGAGCGATATAAAAAAGCATACAAAAAGAACAGCAAGAAAAAAGACCAAGATACACGTGACTATATCACATATCAACTTGCAGAATGCTACAGACTCACTGAAGCCAGCAAGTTGGCAGAATCACACTACAAACGCCTACTGAAGACTGAATATCCTAAAAACAATCCAACAATATATCTTTATTATGCAGATGCTCTTAAAAGAAACAAGAAGTATGAAGACGCTATAGCAAATTATACGATATACAATGAGCTGATGCCAGACGACCCAAGAGGCGTTGCTGCATTAAACGATATAGAAAACATACAGAAATGGATTGAGACGCCAACAAGATACGAAGTAACACGCATTAAAAAACTTAATTCACGTGCCACTGAATTCGGCGTAGCATGGACATCAAACAATTATAATGAAATTATCTTTTCTTCCACAAGAGAAGGTGGCGTAACAAAAGAAAAAGACGCTATAACAGGTCAAAACTTCGCTGATTTCTATACTTCAAGACAAAATAAACAAGGAGAATGGGAAGAAGCTGTTTTAGTTGATGAAGATGTGATCAACTCTACAGGAAGTGAAGGCATGCCTTTTATGAACAAGTCATTCTCTACATTATACTTCACACGCTGTCCAAACCATAAGAAAAGAATATCAGGATGTCAGATAATGAAAGCATCCCGTTCTGGAAGTATGTGGAGCGACCCTGTAGCTGTTGAAATCAAAACTATCGACTCTTTAGACGTTATCGGACACCCTACCCTATCAAGCGATGAATTGAAATTATATTTCGCTTCTGAAAGAAAAAATGGATTAGGTGGCAAAGACATCTGGGTATCAGAAAGAGAAAGCACTGGCGAAAAATTCGGACGTCCAAGAAACTTAAGTGATATAGTAAATACTGAAGGTGATGAACTTTACCCATATTTGAGAAATGACAGCACATTATATTTCTCATCTAACGGCCATGGTGGTATGGGCGGATTAGACATCTTCGTAACAACATTAGACGCGTCAGGTGAATGGACAGAACCAGTTAACCTTAAACATCCTTTCAACTCAATAGGCAACGACTATGGCATCACATTCCATCCTACTGAAGAAAGAGGATTTTTCAGCAGTAACAGAGATACAAAAAACGGTTTAGATGATGATCTATATTATTTCATCGAACCACCTGTCTTATTCACACTCGGAGGAACAGTCAAAAACCAAAACAGCTTGCAATTCGTTGAAGGAGCTGATATTAGAATCACTGGATCTAACGGTTCCAAGTTCTCAACAAAGAGTAGTGAAACAGGTGCATTTATGTTCACCAACTCACAAATCAAATCTAATGAAACTTATGTCTTGACAATCAATAAGAAGAATTATTTTACATTCACAGATACTATCAGAACTATTGATTACGAGACAAGTCAGGATATCGTAAAGAACTATCAAATCAGTACAATTCCTAATACACCTGTTGTATTGCCTGACATCTTATACGAATTGTCAAGATGGGAATTACGTCCACAATTTGAAGATTCTTTAAGAGGCCTTATCGAAATATTACAAGTCAATCCTAATATCACCATTGAATTAGCATCTCATACCGACAACAGAGACACACACGAGAACAATGACATCTTGTCTCAGAAACGTGCTCAGTCTGTATGTGACTATTTGGTCATTAGAGGTATTGACCCTTACAGACTTAAGGCTAAAGGTTACGGAGAAAGAGTTCCTAGAACCTTACATAAAGATTACAAGTATAATAGTTTCGTTATCCCTGGCGGAACAAAACTCACAGAAGAATATATCAACAAACTGCCAAAGGAAGTGCAGGAATATGCCCACCAACTCAATCGTAGAACCGAGTTCAAGGTCATAAGCAAGGATTATGTTCCTCGAGAAGATATCAGCGACGATCAAATGGCAAATGTAGAAATACTTCCAGAAGACAATGCTGTAAAAATAGCCGTTGACAAACAAGGTTCTGTATCATTCAAGGCCATTGTCAATGCTTATACTGAAAACATAACATATAATCAGAACTTTGAGTTTGGAGTGTCACAACGAAAGGTTATGGAATTGTTGAATGATGGTATCATCACAAAAGACGATTTCTTAGGCGACGCCAATAAAGTCATCAAAGTAGGCGCAGTCGCTGACAGAGCACAGTTCATCATCAGAGAAATGCACATTGCAGACCGCAGTGTCGAGAATATAAAAGTTACAGTTTATAATAATTTGAAAACAGATTGGCTGATGGGTCAAAAAGTTCTTAAAGAATTCGGGGACTTTAACATTGACACTAACAGCATGAAACTCATATTTAATAAGTAAAAGTAATGTCAGTAGAAAAACGTTATCAACTTCGTGGTGTCTCTGCAGAGAAAGAAGACATTCACAATGCAATAAAGAATTTAGACAAAGGATTATATCCTAATGCTTTTTGCAAAATCATCCCTGATATTTTGGGAAACGACAATGAATTTTGTAACATCATGCATGCTGATGGCGCTGGTACAAAATCGTCATTAGCTTATCTTTATTGGAAAGAAACAGGCGATTTGTCAGTTTGGTCTGGCATTGCACAAGATGCCATCGTCATGAATACCGACGACCTTCTCTGCGTTGGTGCGACAGATAAAATGTTACTTTCTTCAACCATCGGCCGCAACAAGAACCTTATCCCAGGTGAAGTCATCTCAGCTATCATTAACGGTACTGAAGAATTCCTTGAAAAGTTGCGTTCACTCGGCGTAGGTATCTATTTAACAGGCGGCGAAACAGCTGACGTAGGCGACCTCGTAAGAACAGTCATCGTTGACAGTACAGTGACAGCTCGTATGAGAAGAGATGAAGTCATTGAAAACAACATCCAACCAGGTGATGTCATCGTTGGTTTCGCTTCATCAGGACAAGCAACATACGAAACAAGCTACAATGGCGGTATGGGCAGCAATGGTCTCACATCAGCACGTCACGATGTGTTAAATCACTACTTAGCTGAAAAATACGCAGAAAGTTACGATCATTCAATTCCAGAAGACTTGATCTATTCAGGTCCTCATACATTGACAGAACCAACAGAGATTGAAGGCGTTGACGTAGGTAAGCTCATCCTCTCTCCTACTCGTACATATCTCCCAATGATGGTTCCAATCTTAGACAACTTCAGAAAACAAATCAACGGCATCATACATTGCAGCGGCGGCGCACAAACAAAAGTATTGCACTTCACAAATAAATTACACATTGTGAAAGACAATATGTTCGCTCTTCCTCCACTCTTCAGAATGATCCAAGAATCATCAGGAACAGACTGGAAAGAAATGTACAAGGTATTCAACATGGGTCACCGTCTTGAAATCTACACCAATGAAAAAGCTGCTGAAGAAATGATTCAAATAGCAAAAGAATTCAATATCGGAGCTCAAATCGTTGGTCATGTTGAAGATTCTGAAAAGAAACAACTTACTATCAAGAGCGAATTCGGCACTTTTGAATATTAATAAAAATTAACCTACCAAAGATGGAAATCATTGATAAGTTAGAAGATATTAAAACCAAATGGGAAAACTTAGGCGAACAACTTAACGACCCTGAGATCATTGGCGACATGAAACGTTTCGTCAAGATCAACAAGGACTACAAAGAGTTAGAACCTATCGTTGTCGCATTTAAAGAATATAAAAACCTTTTAGCCAACATCGAAGAGGCTCGTGAGATTTTAAAGAACGAGAAAGACGATGACATGCGCGAGATGGCACAAGAGGAACTAGAGGCTTCTGAACAAAGACGTGATGTCATTGAAGAAGACATCCGCTTGATGCTCATCCCTAAGGATCCTACAGACGACAAGAACGCCGTTATGGAAATTCGCGCAGGTAGCGGTGGTGACGAGGCTTCTATTTTCGCTGGCGACTTATACAGAATGTATATAAGATACTGTGAAACAAAAGGCTGGAAAATAGAACTCGTTGAGATGAACGAAGGTACTGCCGGCGGTTTCAAAGAAGTCGTATTCAACGTCATCGGTGACGGCGCTTACGGATTATTGAAGTTCGAGTCTGGCGTACACCGCGTACAACGCGTGCCAAAGACTGAAACTCAAGGCAGAATCCACACATCTGCAGCTTCTGTAGTAGTTCTTCCTGAAGCTGAAGAATTTGACGTAGAACTTAACGAAAAAGACATCCGCAAAGAGACATTCTGCGCATCAGGTCCTGGTGGTCAGTCTGTTAACACAACATATTCTGCTGTACGTCTGACACACATCCCTAGCGGCATCGTTGTTTCTTGTCAAGACGAAAAGTCTCAGATCAAAAACCTCGCTACAGCGATGAAAGTCTTGAGAACTCGTCTTTATGAACAAGAATACAACAAATACTTGGAAAGCATAGCCTCACAAAGAAAGACAATGGTGTCTACAGGCGACCGCTCAGCCAAAATCAGAACATACAACTATCCTCAAGGTCGCGTGACAGACCATCGCATCAATTTGACAATATATAACTTACAGTCGATCATCGATGGTGACATCAACGAAATCATCGAGAAATTGCAGATGGCTGAAAACGCTGAAAGACTTAAGGAAAATTGATAATTGAAAACTGAAAACTGAAAATTAAATTTGTTTAATGTTTAATGCATCAACTGGAAACCACATTAAACCTTAAACTTTAAACTAAAAATATAACATTATGAACAAACAACAATTAGTAGAACAGATATTTGCAAAGAAATCATTCCTTTGCGTTGGTTTAGACACCGACATCAACAAGATTCCACAACATCTTTTGGAATGTGAAGATCCTGTCTTCGAATTCAACAAACAAATCATCGACGCTACAGCTCAATATACAGTAGCTTACAAACCTAACACTGCATTCTACGAAGTTTACGGTGCTAAAGGCTGGGAAACATTAGACAAGACTATCAATTACATCAAGGCTAACTATCCTGAGATTTTCGTTATCGCTGACGCTAAGAGAGGCGACATCGGCAACACATCTGCTAACTACGCAAGAGCATTCTTCGAAACAATGAAAAGCGATGCTATCACAGTAGCTCCTTATATGGGTCTCGACTCTGTAGAACCATTCTTAGGTTTCGAAGACAAATGGGTTATCTTATTAGCTCTTACATCAAACAAAGGATCAAAAGATTTCCAATATCTTAACGTAAACGACCACGAACTTTATAAAGAAGTTCTCGCTAAATCAAGCACTTGGGCTGATGACAACAAGATGATGTATGTTGTTGGAGCAACACATCCTGAAGAATTAGGCGAAATCAGACAAATGTTACCTAACCACTTCTTGTTAGTTCCTGGCGTTGGAGCACAAGGCGGTGACTTGGCAGCTGTTGCTAAATTCGGTCTCAACAAAGAATGCTGCGGTTTATTAGTCAACTCTTCAAGAGGCATCATATACGCTTCTAAAGAACAAGACTTCGCTGAAAAAGCTGCTGAAGAAGCAAGAAAATTACAAGAACAAATGGCAGCGTTTTTGTAAAATTGAAAACTGAAAATTGAAAATAAAGGTTTAAGGTTGATTAACTTTAAACCTTTTTTTGGCAATTATACCAATACAAAAAAATAAAGCAGTAAAGAATTCTTTACTGCTTTATTTTTTAGTGCAATTTAAGCTTATTCTACAATAACTTTCTTTGCTGTAAGTCTGCCGTTATCATTTATAATATTGACGAAATACATTCCGTTTTGTAAACCTTTTACGTTCACTTCAACTGTATTGTCATTATTACATTCTATTGATTTAATCAATTGTCCTAATGAGTTATAAATCATAATCTGACTCATACTATCGCCTTTTATTGTCAAGACATCTTTAACAGGATTTGGATAAACCTTATATGCTGAAGCAGATATTTCACCTACGGAGCCGCCTTGTTCTACAGATAATATACTATATGCCATATTAGTAAATTCGCCGCTGCCATCAATAATGACATCACCATTCTCATCGAGGATTCTATAATAGCCGTCACCGTCTTCACCGCAGCAGATACCATTGCCATAACTGTCATATATCACGAATTTATAGCAATCGCCACCTTTTACAGTTACTTTATAAGTATGTAATTCTGTATTAGCATTAGGCAAATATTTATAAGGACCATCTGATGCTAAAACAGTATTATCTGATGACAAGAACTCCCATGTTGTGTGGTTACCATATTTATCCTGCATAACTTCTATAGTAAGTTCTGCTGTTTCAACACATGACAATTTTAAAGTTGCCCATTCGTCACAAAGAACATTGACAGTTCTGCCATAGCTGAATGATGTACCATTTGCCTTGACGATATTTACGTCAACTTTATTATCACCGAATGGAAGAGCCACATCAATTTCAATGCATGTTGTTGCATCTGGAGAGAGTTTACCGTTCCATGAACGTTTAACCTTATCTTGTCCATTGATAACGACCTCGAAATCAAGAGACATCACATCTTTTGTTCCAACATTCTTAACATATGTCTTTAATGTTCTTTCATTGAAACAGAAGATTCCTTCATCAACCAACACATCTGAGATATATGGAGTTATAGCTTGATATGTATTTTGTTCCTGACTTAATTTATTTGCATTAAGCATTGGTCTTGTTGGAACTCCTTGATACTGTTCTGTAACGAAAGCAAGGAAGCTGATGTTATCCATATCGACGATTATACCATTGGTATCGCCTATAATTTCTGGAATCTTATATTCGTAAGTCTTTGTTATGAAAGAACCTTGTACTGTAGGAGCTATTTCATCGCCCCAATCCGCTGTCACTACATCACGAAGCACATGCATGTGACAATATTGGTCACCGCCCATATATTGAGCTGGATTTGTCTCTGCATAAGCTTGTTGACCTATGATGCTGTCTTGCAACATAACAATTGTCAAATAGTTTGCAGCATTAGCGCTATTAGCTGTATAATAGACCTCTGCTGTTATAGTAGCGGTTCTTGTAAGAGGATTTATCACGACATGACCGTCCACATTACATTCTGCAACTTGGTTGAGAACTTCATCAGCGGCTGCTTCCCATTGGCTGCGTGGCATTGCCTCTGTTGTCATTCTATTGATGAGAGCTGCTGGCAAACCAAGACCGCCTGCTACGTCGTCGTATGGATCCATAAATGTAGCGCTGATGTTTGTCTGGAAGTTAGGATAAGACTGAGGTGTAAAATAACCTGAATGTATTGCCATGCTCCATGCTCTATCAGGATTGTCTTTTGTTATACCGCTAGAGATGATATGACCATTAGGACAGTTTGGACAGTTTCTACCAGTGAACTCTTCTATGATAACATTTCTGTTTGACACCTCTGTTGACACATATTCTGGTTCTTCAACAACATCATCTTCATTCATAACTGACAAGTTGTGTGTAGCTTGGCTACCGAATTTACCGTCACCATAAACGACTACATTACCTTTGCTATCAAAAATTTTATAATAGCCTTCACCATAACCGCAGTTGATACCATCACCATTTGAGTCATTGATAGTAAATTTAACACAGTCACCAGATGACAGAACAAGTTTTTCTGTATTTACCTTTGTTCCCGCGCTACCGCTGATCAATACTTTATAAGGTCCGCCAGAAGCAAGTACTGTATGGTCAGAAGCTCTGATTTCCCATGTGATTTGGTTACCATGTTTATCTTGTACTACCTCAATAGTAAATTCCTCTTCTTCGCCTTCTATTATCACATCTGACCATTCTTCACTTTTGTAAGTAATAGATTGTTCAATATTGAACTTAACGCCATTAGCTTCTTTAAGCTTGATTGTAACAATATGTTCTCCAAGTGGAACTTTGATGTCATGTTCAACGATCTGTACTTGATTTGAAGGTATTACACCATTCCAGATATATTCCTCTGGATTTCTGTTATCTATAGAAATTTCGAATTTCATTGTAGTGATATCTTCCTTACCAGAGTTTTGCACCACCATTTCAAATGTCTTGTAGTTTGAACATGATGTTGCATATTTAGGGCGTATTTCTGTCATATAAGGAAGCACGCTTTCGTCTGTTCCGATAAGCGTATGCAACTTATTGGCATTAAGGATAGGATATGAACCGCCTTGATATTTCTCTGTCACGAAAGCCATGAAACTAAGGTTTTCCAAAATGACATCAACGCCATTAGGATTGCCAATGACTTCAGGGATTTCATATTCGTAAGTTTTTGTCACTAAAGAACCTGCTGTTGTTGTAGCAATAGGATCACCCCAGAAAGGAGTTACGTTGCTACGTAACACATGCATGTGACAATATTGATTACCTACCATTTGATCTGGGTTTGAAGAAGCGCCGGTCTGATCACCCAAGATACTGTCTTGCAACATAAAGACGTTAAGATAATTGACATCTTCAGCACTGTTTGATGTATAATAAACCTCAACAGTAACTGTTGCTATACGTGTGACTGGATTTATCGCAACCTGACCTGCTATATTACATTCCGCTGTTTGAGGGATGAGTTCATCAACAGCTGCACGCCATTGTGTATTATTAAGCGTTGTCGATGTCTGACGATTAACCAATGCTGATGGGAACATATTTGGGTTATAGAATGTTCCTATTGTATCACAAATCTGGGTATTTAAATTCGGATATGTCGTTGCTGAATAGTAACCGCCATGGAGATTTATGGACCACACTCTTCCTGGATACATATCCTCAATATATTTTGCCTCAATGTGTCCTATTGGACAGTTAACGCATTTCTTTCCCGTGAACTCTTCAATAAGAACGTTTCTTTTTGTAACTTCCTTTGTAACAAACTCTTGCGCTCTAACTGCAACAAAAGATATTACCAATAAAACTAAAAGTAAAAGTTTCTTTTTCATAAATATTTAATTACAATTATTTGCTTTGTCTTTGTTTACAAAAATACAATTTTTATTCAAAGACAATTTAAATATTCCTAAAAAAATAGAGACGCCACAGATGTGACATCTCTATTAATTCAATCGTCAATTGTTAATTTATTAGCGTAATACTGATACTTTCTTTGATGATATTACACCGTTAGCATCGATGACATTTACGATATACATTCCGTTTTGTAAATCATTGACATTTACATTAACTGTATTGTCATTGCTATTTACTGATTTAACCAACTGACCCATTGTGTTATAAACATTCACTTGTTCAATGTTTTCACCTTCAATTGTAAGAACGTCTTTAACAGGGTTTGGATAAACTTTATATGTTTCGTTTGTCATTTCTTCAACAGAAGCATATCCTTCTTTTGTTGAAATAGTATAATGAACTTCTTTTTCAAATTTGCCATCACCTTCAACGATTACATTACCTTTGCTATCTGTGATTTTATAGTAACCTTCACCAGCACCATTGTTGATACCATTACCAGCTTCATCATAAATGATGAATTTAATGCATTCATTATTTGGAACCTTAACTTTTGTTCTGTGTAATTTAGTGCCATTTGTAGCAAGTGTTGTATATGGACCACCTGAAGCCAAGACTTCTTCATTAGAGTTTATCAATTCCCATGTGGTTTGACTACCAAATTTATCTTGAAGGATATCGATTTTAAATTCGTCTTCATCACCTTGGAAATAAGCATCTATCCACTCTTCACTTAACAAGTTAACTTCTTTATTATAGCTATATGGTTTTCCATTAACTTCTGTTATACGGAACTTAACCATTCTTTCACCAACATAAATATTCAATTCTTCTTCAATAATGACTTTTTCGTGTGAAGGGAGAGAACCTTCCCATGAATATTGTGTTGTAACGCCCCATACTTCAACTTCATATTTCAATGATGTGATATCAGCTGTACCGCCATTGATAACCTCTATTGTTGCTGGCTTTATTGTTGAGCAAGAGACATTGCCTGTAAGATTTACTTCACCAAAATATGGATGGATTTCTTCATCGTATGCTAAAAGGCAATTCAAACCTGCTACATTCAATACAGGTGTAGTTTTTGTACCTTGTTTTTTCTCTGTTACGAAAGCGATGAAATGAATGTCGCTTAAATCAACATTAACACCATTAGGATCACCTATGACTTCTGGTATTTCGTATGTGTATGTTTTTGTAACTAATGTACCAGCTGTTGTTGTTGTGATTTCATCGCCCCATGTTGCAGTGACATAATCACGAAGAGTATGCATGTGTACATATTGACCATCTATCATTTGTTCTGGATTAAATGGAGTTCCATATAATTGTGGACCATAATCTGATTGATAACCGAAGATGCTATCTTGTACCATCATGACTGTAAGATAGTTTGTTGTAGAAGCGCTGTTTGCTGTATAATATACCTCAACTGTCACTGTTGCTGTGCGTGTTTCTTTATTAATAAGGACTTGACCACCAATATTACATTCTGCAACTTCTTCCAGCATTGATGGAACAACTTTAGAAACTTCTACTGGGTGCATTGTTTCACCGCGATTAACTACAACTGCAGGGATACCACCGCCATTATTGAATGCCAAGAGAACTTCAGCACCTTTTGTTGTATTAAGGTTAGGAGAACTTGTTGGTGACAATGAACTCTCAGCATGGAGATTAACAGTATAAACCTGTCCTGGATACTGAGCCAAAACCTGATTAACTAATGCTTGACCATATGGACAATAACCGCACATTCTTCCTGTAAATTCTTCAATAAGAACGTTTCTGTTTTCTTGTTCTGTAGAAACAAACTTTGGTTCTTGTGCATTAGCATTAAATAAAACTGCTAATAACGCTACTAATAAAGTAATTTTTTTCATCTTTTTAAATATTTGTTATTACTGATTTCCTTGTATTTATTAATGACCTACAAAGGTATAAAAAAAGACCACAAGTCTACAAGTTTACAAGACAAAAAGTTTTTGTCAGTTTGTAGCTCAGAGTTCAAAGCTCAGAGTTCAAAGCTCAAAGCTCAAAGTTCATAGCTCAGAGTTCTGAGTTCTGAGTTCTGAGTTCAAAAAAAAGAGATGTCACTTTTCAGCAACATCTCCTTTTTTATTATTTGTTAACTTCTATTATTTAACAACTGAAACTTTGCTTGTTGTCATTGTGCCGTTATTGCTAATAACGTTAACGAAATACATACCGTTTTGTAAGTCGTTTACATTGATTTGAACTGTATTGTCGTTGCAATTTACAGATTTAACCAATTGACCTAAAGCATTGTAAACTGTTACTTGTTTCATATCTTCGCCTGTTACTGTGAGAACATCTTTTACAGGGTTTGGATATACATTGTATGATGATGCATTTACATCTTCTACTGACATAGCACCGTGAACGAAGATGATATGATATTCGCCGAAACCGAAGTCACCATCGCTGTCAATGAGTAAGTTGCCTTTGCTGTCATAGAGTTTGTAGTAACCTTGACCGAATGTTGGGCTTGTAATACCATTACCTACGTTGTCTTCGATAACGAAAATCATACATTCACCAGCTTTTACTGTAAAGTATTCTTCATGAACTTTTGTACCAGCTGCTGATAACATTTCGTATGGACCACCTGAAGCGAGAACCTTATCGTTATGGCCTATAACTTGCCATGTTGTTTGGTTACCGAATCTGTCTTGTGCGAGTTCGAGTTTGAATTCTTCTTTTGCGTCTGTGTCGCCTAATTCAACTTGAATCCATTCTTCGCTTACACCCATTACTGAATTTTCAAATGTGAATGGAACGCCGTTTGCTTCAACAACCTTAACTTTAACGAGTGCACCACCGAAAGGAACGTCAACAAACATATCAACGTTAATGTTTCCATAAACTGGAAGTTCACCTGTCCATTCTTGTGCTATTGGAGCTTCTTCACCAACGCTAACTTCAAATTTAATTGATGTAAGAACTTCTGTACCGCCATTAACGATATTAGCTGTGAATTTCTTTTCTGTTGTACAAGTAATGATGTCTTCTTGTACAAAAGATTTGATGAATGGGAAGATAGGTTCATCTGTACCGTCAACTCTGTCTAATGAACATACGTTAAGGATAGGTTCTGTTGCTGAACCGTTTTTCTTTTCTGTGATGAATGCGAGGAAATGAATGTTGTTTAAGTCAACGTCAACACCATTTGGAGAACCTATAGTTTCTGGGATGTTATAAACATATTGTTTTGTAATCAATGTACCAGCTGTTGTTGGAGCGATTTGATCTCCCCATGTGTCTGTGATGATGTCACGGAGTGTGTGCATGTGGCAATATTCACTGCCAACTACTTGTTCAGGATTTGATGTAGCACCTGATTGTGAACCGATGATGCTGTCTTGCATCATGATAACTGTAAGATAGTTGTTTTCAACTTTGCTATCAGCTGTATAATAAGCTTCTACTGTGATAGTAGCTGTACGTGTTACAGGATTTACAACAACTTGACCAGCCATATTAACTTCTGCAACTTCTTTCAATTGTGAATCAACGTATGAAGCACAATAATCTGGATAAGTTTTAATCAAGGTTCCTTTTTCATCTTCCATACGGTTAATAACTACAGCTGGAATACCATCGGCAATAAATGCGTTGAATAATGATGCGCCTTTTGTTGTGTTAAGGTTTGGATAGCTTGTTGGTGACAAACTGCTTGGTGCGTGAATGTTTACTGAAAATATTTTCTCTGGATTCTTAGCCACGATAGCATTAACTGTCTTTTGACCTTTAGGACACCAACCGCATAATCTTCCTGTTAATTCCTCAATAAGAACGCTTCTTGTTGTTTGTTCTTTAGAAACGAATTGAGGTTCTTGTGCGCTAACTCTAAATAAACAAGCTAACATCACAACCATTAATGTAAATTTCTTCATGATTTTAAATTTGATTTTAATTGTTATTTATTGATTTATTTGTATTTATTCTAAAACTCCTAACTAACTAGACGAATCAATGTTTGTTTATTTTCATAGGTAACATTGAAACGTCTCTACAAATTTAATTATTTTAAAACTGACACTTTCTTTGCTGTAATATTTCCGCTATTGTCAATGATGTTAACGAAATACATTCCGTTTTCCAAGTCACTGACATTGATATTTATGTTGTTATCATTTGACTTAATATTCTTTACAATCTGTCCTAATGAGTTATACATAACAACTTGTTTAACATCATCTGCTGTTATTGTAAGAACATCTTTCACAGGATTAGGATAAACTCTGCTTGATGTTTCTGTCACTTCTTCCACTGCCTCGCCCTTTTCAACATGTTCCAATTTGCAAACGTTGAGGATTGGCATTGTCTTGGCACCGCCAGCCTGATGTTCTGTAACGAAAGCGAGGAAATGAACGTTGTTCAAGTCAACATCAACGCCATTAGGAGAACCTATACTTTCTGGAATTGTGTATTTGTAAGTCTTCTTGATAAATGTACCTGCTGTTGTTGGAGCGATCTCATCACCCCATTTCTCTGTTATGATGTTACGGAAAACATGCATGTGGCAATATTGACCTTTGACAATTTGTTCTGGGTTATAATCAGCGCCTGATTGATCACCCATAATGCTATCTTGCATCATCAAGACTGTGAGGTAATTGTTTTCGGCTTTACTGTCGCCTGTGTAATAAACTTCAACTGTTATTCTTGCAAGACGTGTGTCTGGATTTATTGACACTGTGCCAGCTATATTACATTCTGCAGCTTGATTCAATTGTTCCAATGTCATGGTGTTCCAGTCGTTTTGTATTGTATTCAAGCCAACGGCCTCATCTTCTGAACGGTTAACAGATGCTCTTGGCAATGCTCCTGATTTATTGAAAGCAGTTGCGATGTCACCGCCTTTCAAAGTATTAAGATTAGGATAGCTTGTTGGAGACAAGCTACTACCTTGCTTATGAATATTGACAGTAAAGACTCTTCCTGGATTTTCTTTTATTGTCTGGTTAACAAAATATTGACCCCATGGGCAATACACGCAACCTCTTCCTGTGAGTTCTTCGATAAGGACGTTACGGTTAGATGGTTCTGTTGAAACGATTTGTGGTTCCTGTGCATTTACCTGCAACAAGCAGAAAAGCACCAAACACATTGATATTACTAGCTTTTTCATAGAATAGTTTTTAACGCTTTCTTTATCTTGAATAAAACATTATTTTCAGTTTACAAATATACACTTAAATCAACAATTCCCGACAAAGCATTTAAGATTTTTTTCAAAAAAAAAAGACACGCCATAAAATTATGACGTCTCAGTTTATATCAGTGGTAAGATTTTTTATTAGCAACCTTCTACCATTGTGATCCAGCCGTATTCATCTGGTTCTGTACCGCATTGGATACCACGAAGTTTATTGTATAATTTTTCACTTTGTGGACCTGGTTTGCCATCACCGAATACGTATGATTTATTGTTTTCGAGGTCATCGATGCGTGAGATAGGGCTGATAACAGCTGCTGTACCGCAAGCGCCTGCTTCTTCGAATGTAGCGAGTTCGTCAACGTGGATTGGACGACGTTCTACTTTCATACCCATTTTTTCTGCTAAGAACATCAAGCTCTTGTTTGTGATTGAAGGGAGGATTGATGTTGATAATGGAGTGATGTATGTGTTATCTTTAATAGCGAAGAAGTTAGCTGCGCCAGCTTCGTCGATATAACATTTTTCTTTAGCGTCGAGATAGAATTCGCAAGCGTATTTACCGCCTTGGCATGCTTCCATGTGAGGACGCATACTTGCTGCGTAGTTACCACCGACTTTGTATGTACCTGTTCCGAGAGGAGCAGCGCGGTCATATTTACGTGTGATAACGTAAGGGTTAGCTTGGAAACCACCTTTGAAGTAAGGACCTACTGGTGTTGCAAATACTAAGAATAAATATTCGTCAGCTGGGCTAACACCAACGCGGATACCTGTACCGATGATCAATGGACGGAGGTATAAAGAAGCGCCGCTACCGTATGGAGGGATGAAGTCTGCATTGAGTTGAACGCATTTCTTCATAGCTTCTTCGAACTTCTCGATTGGGAATTGTGGCATCATGATACCGTCGCATGATGATTGCAAACGTTTAGCGTTTTCTTCCAAACGGAAGATACGAACTTTACCGTCTTCGCCACGGAAAGCCTTCAAACCTTCAAAAGCTTCTTGACCATAGTGCAAACATGTTGCAGCCATGTGGATGTTGATAGTTGTTTCTGAACTGACTTCAATTTCACCCCATTTTCCGTTTCTATAGTAACAACGGACATTGTAATTTGTTGGTAAATAACCAAATGGGAGTGTTGACCATTCAATGTTTTGCATGATATTTATTTTTTTTATAACGTTAAATACTTTGATTTTTTCAAGTCCACGAAATTACGCATTTTTATTTATATGGAAAGCGTTTTTTTAAATTTATTTTTTGCTTTAAACTTTAACCACAAAACTTTAGTCATTAGTCATTTGACTTTTGTCTTTCTTTTGGGCGTTCCGGCAAAGCCGTCGGGCTTTCCGCTATATCTTTTTCCGCTTCGCTCCAAAAGGATGCCGCTCCAATCCCTAACGCATTGGAAGAACTCTAGAATTCTAAAGTTCTAAAGTTCTCCAAAAATCTTCTCTAAATAGTGTTTCTCTATTCCGTATTGTTTTTTCAAATCTTCTATCTGTTTCAAGATGGCTTCTTTATCTACTGGAGCATCGCTTTTTCTTCCTACTAAAAGTACGTTCTTAGGAGTGTGTTCCATCTCGATGAACTCCATCACCTGTGTCTTGTATCCAAAATATTCCATTATCAAGGCACGTATAGCATCAGTGATCATGACAGCCTGACGTTCCATAAAGATACCATAACGTGTGATAGGATCAATGATCTTCGATTTTTCCATCTCCTGACGAATCTGCTTATGACAGCAAGGAGCGCAGATGATCAACTTAGCACCCGACTCTATACCTTTTATGATAGCATCATCGGTGGCAGTGTTGCAGGCATGGAGAGCGATTAAGACGTCTAAAGTCGCAGAGTCGCAGAGTCGCAGAGTCACAGAGTCATCTATACTTTGTGTCTTTGTGTCTTTGCGTCTTTGCGTCATATAATCCTCAATACTGCTTTCAACGAAACGGAAATCTTGCAGATTCGATTCTTTAATTATTTCATTGATTTTAACGACGAGGTCAGGACGTATCTCGACGCCTTCCATCATAATATCGTATTTACATCTTTGTGTCAGATATTCATATAAAGCGAAAGTAAGATAACCTTTACCGGCACCCATGTCGGCGATGCGGATCTTGCCATCGAATTTCACATTCTTCATAATGCCGTCAACGATCTCGACATATTTGCATATCTGCTTAAACTTATGCTGCATGTCGGCAGTGACTTTGCCTTCGCGTGTTGTCAGACCTAATTTAAACCACCAAGGGTTGTCGGTATTTATCAGACGATTCTTGACCTTGTCATGCTGTACGTTCTGCTCTCTCTGTTCCTTGACAGCCTTGCACATGACAGTAGCCTTCCCTTTCTTACTTACAAGAAGAGTGACGTCTTCTGTAAGAGTGAACAATGAAGCATTGAGGAATATTCCAGAAAGCAATTCTGTGATTATCTCGAGAGACTGCTCAGCGTCATAGTTTTTGGTTTCGTCTCTTCTCTCGTAACGATATGTGAAAGAATACATCTTCTCGTTTTTCAAGATGATAGGCTTGACATAGACGTTACGTAAATCAGCTGTTGGCTGTTGGCTATTAGCTTTTGGCTTAGATAGAGTAAGTTTTACGAAACTACCATCATTTAATGATGATTGTAATTTATTTATGAAATTCTGCATATTCTTTATTTTATGTCAACGGACAACAGACAACGGTCAACTGTCTTTGTCCAGATTTTATTATGTTATTATCTTTAGTCTTTTGCCTTTAGCCATTAGACTTTCATTTTGCAAACATAGTAAAAAGTATAATGCCAACTTATCGTCGCAAATCTTTTTTATATCTTTCCATAGTGGTTGATTCTCTGTCGCTCCTACGGAGCTTTGATATTATGTTTGCTATTATTTCACAGGCGTGGCGTGCTTCGCACTTGCACCTGCCTATTGTCTGTCGTCCCTACGGGACTAAAATGTTAAAACTAAAAAATATTTCTCACCATGACATCATTGTAATTTTTATATCTTTGCAATGAGAACTAAAAAGCACCGTAGGTGCGACAGATTATAGGCAGGCGATGTAGTGCGTAGCACGGAATCCCTGTAAAAGAGAACCCAGTAAAAATCAAAGCGCTGTAGGCGCGACAGAAAAAAAAACCAAAATTATGGCAAACACATTCACAAGCATCAATGTTCACATTATATTCCATGTCAAAAGTAAGGGAATTAAAATATTAAGCAAAGATTTAGAAAAAACCTTTGCTTATATTGGAGGAATAATAAACGGAATCGGAGGTATTCCTATAGAAATCGGCGGCATCACGGACCACATACATATACTCGCATCATTACCAAAAAACATGTCTCTTTCCGATTTTGTCAGAATTGTAAAGTCAGACAGCAGCCGTTGGATAAAAACGATTGACAAATATTACAACAAATTCTCATGGCAAGAAGGATACGGAGCTTTTTCCGTTAGTTCATCTTCTGTTATCAAGACGATAAATTATATCCGTAATCAGGGAAAACATCATAAAACGATGACATTCCGTGAAGAATACAAATCATTTTTAGAAGCATACGGAATACAATACGATGAAAGATATGCATTTGACGATTGATTCTCTGTCGCTCCTACGGAGCTTTGA
>JAZKYV010000033.1:0-102686 GCA_045612345.1 Bacteroidales bacterium | reverse complement strand
GTGCTTCATCACCTGCCTGGGAACTGCCGCTCCTGACGGAGCTGTTTTGAGTTGAAAATTGAAAATTGAAAACTGAAAGTTAATTTTCTACTGATTGCTGACAGCCAATTTTCCATTTTCACCTTTCAATTTTCAATTTTAAACACTTCTCCCGCTTCTGGTATAACTATATCTTTGAATCCTGCTTTCTTCAGCACTTCGCTGTATGGCAGCTGTGCCTCATAATCGCCATGGACAACAAACACCTTCTTGACCTTCTCTGGGTTCTGGCAGCGTAGATATTCTTCCATCTCCTTGTAGTCGGCATGGCCGCTGAAGGCGTCAATGCTGAAGACTTCTGCCTTGACATTATGTGGCATTCCGAAGATAGAGATTTCCTTCTCTCCTCTTAAGATACGCGCGCCCAATGTCGTAGGTGCGCAATAACCGATGGCAAGAATAGAGTTCTTAGGATTATCAATGTTATTCGCAATATGATGCTTAACCCTGCCGGCTTCCATCATACCAGAGGCTGAGATGATGATACATGGTTCTTCTCTCTTGTTCAAAGCCTTGGAATGGTTCACGTTGGTGATATATTTCAAGGTACCGAATCCGAATGGATCAGGATCGTGTTCCAGCACTTCTGCCACATTCTTGTTGAAGAGGTCTAGGTGCAGACGGAAGATATTCGTCGCGTTGACGGCCAAAGGACTATCCACATAAACCGGTATGAACGGCAGTTTCTTCTCGTTATAGAAGTTATTCAAGATATAGACGATCTCCTGTGTTCTTCCTATGGCGAAAGATGGGATGATGAGTTTTCCTTTTTTATCTACACAGGTGTGCTTGATGATTCTCAGCAGTTCGTCTTCTGAGAGCTGCTTGTTCTGATGCAGTCTGTCTCCGTAGGTACTTTCCACTATGAGATAATCGCATTGTGGGAAGGCGTCTGGAGCACGAAGCAGATAGTTGTTGCTACGACCGATGTCGCCGGTGTAGCCTATGCGTGTCACCTCGCCGAACTCGTCAATCTCTATGGTAGCGGCAGCACTGCCGAGGAGATGTCCTGTGTTGGTGAACTTCACCTTTATATTATTGTCGATATGGAACTGACGGTTGAGCGGTACGCTGATGAAGAGTTCCATACAGGCATGTGCGTCTTTCTCTGTATATATAGGCTCGACAGGTTCAAGGCCTTGGCGGGCTCTTTTCTTGTTGAACCAATGGGTATCGTTTTCCTGGATGAAACCGCTATCTGGCAACATGATAGAACATAGGTTGCGGGTTGCAGTAGTACATATCACAGAACCACGGAAGCCTCTTCTATAAAAATAAGGTATCAAGCCTGAGTGGTCGACGTGAGCGTGCGTCAAGATGATATGGTCAATCTCGGACGGCTCGACCATAGTGTTTCTGTTCAATGAATCAGTCTCAAGTCCCTTGCCTTGAAACATACCACAATCGAGGAGTATCTTCTTTCCATGACGTGTGGTGATGAGGTGCTTGCTGCCTGTCACCTCTCTTGCTGCTCCGATGAATTTTATTTCCATATCATTATGTTTTTATGTTATTTAATCAGATTTATTTTTCTTGTGACGACATCATTACCCATATCGATATGCATCAGATATAATCCAGAATCCAGATGGTTCATGTCTAACATCATCGCATCTGAATCCACATCTGCTTTCATCACGACTTGTCCCATCATATTCACGATGGTGATTTCTTCGATATATTCCGCCTTGACGTGTATCTTGTATCTGACAGGATTTGGATAAAGCATCACATTGTCTTTGACATTTATATCTAAAGATGTTTCTTCATTTTCTTCAAATTCGATGTCGACGCAGGCATGTTCCGACTCCGGTGATATGAAGGCATTTCTGACAGCTATCACCCTATAACAATAGTTTCCGTTTGGAACATCCTTATCAACGAAAACGGTATCGGTGGTATAATTAACGATAGTCTCATCGTTACGTCTCACTCTGTAACATGTCGCATATTCCACATGAGTCCAATTCAGGCTTACGTCATCGCCTTCTAATGCAATGTCCAGCTCGCGTGGATTTTCCAGCACCTTGACCTCAACCGATTCCGACACAACCTGTGATCCGTATGTAACTGTCAAGGTATATGTCGTCGTTGTCTTTGGATTAGCGTAAGTTATGGAATTATAAGGATCGACAAGATTATCTGTCGGCGACCATTCATACTTAATATCTGGAGAGTCGATGCTGGCTGTCGCGATGAGTGTCGTACTGTCGCCTTTTACTATAAAGCCAGGATTAGCGTAAACAAAAACCGTCAGTTCTTCAACGGCATTAGCCATTGAAAAAAGCGGAAGCAATAACAAGCATATTATAGTAATAAACGAAGTTCTCATATTGTTAGGTTTCTGCAAATATAAAAAAAGAGCGGCTAATTCAAAAGCCGCTCTTCATCTATTTATAAATTATTTTTTCTTTTTATCTCTATTGCCGAGTGTAAGCACCATACCGAGTCTTATGTTTGCATTATCATATGATGTCAGCAGTTCCATTGTTGAAGCATTGTACTTTGTTGCAATCATGACATTATCGGTAACAACATAAACATTCAATGGTCCTAGGTTGATTCCCAAGCCTGCTCCTACGCTATTGCCAGAATATTCAGACATAGTGTAACTTGCAGTGAAGTTCAAGAGTCTCAAGATTGAACCGCTATAAGCCAATGTCAATGATGGACGGAATTTTTCCTTGACATAATACAACTGGCTGATGGCTGTGAATCTTGCCAAAGGACATAATTCATAATAACCTTGAAGCATGATTCTTGTCTTCAATGATGTCTTATAGTCACCGCCATTGTATATTGAGTCATTACCCCAAACGTCGTCTACCAAAGTCTCGTACACGTCGGTAAAATCGATATTCATATTCAAGACATCATCCATGCTATTGAACAATGCATCATTGATGACCATATTCTCCTTACAATTTTGCTTTACCTTAGTATCTTTCCATGTGATATATCCGAGGTCATATACGCCGGCTGCCACTCCGAAATGTTTGTTGAAAGTATAAGAGACACCGAAGTCAATGCCGTAGCCTATATTCTCTTCTATATCGAAAAGATTCTCAATGATGAGAGTATCCATATCTTCGATATATGTAGTGAAGTCGCTGAGGCGGCTGATATCATCCATATCCAAGGCTGTAGCAGCTGATATATTGAGATTGACATCAGCTGTCATTGAGTAAGTATTTTCATCGGTATAAATCTTTGTGCCATCGTTATTGACAGACAAGTTAGCAAATCCCACCAAGAGTTTTGGTCTGACACCAATAGACAACTTATCATTGATTCTATATTGTAAACCCAATGCCATTTCTGAATATAAGCTGAAATCGGCGCCAACACTTAAGTTAGCAGGATTGTCTTTTCCGAGATAGTTGCCATTACCATTGACAAAGAATCCCAAGAAATCTCTTGAATAATGCAAGCCTGCATCAAACTTCACGCGATAGTTCAAATCAATGAAGAGTCTTCCAATACGTTTACCAACTCTGAAGACATCCATAGAGAAGTTAGTGCCTATGATGTTATCGTGCTCATCAAGACTGTTGACGAACTTGTTAGCATCCAATGCAACAGATCCATCATTATGGAATGTGAACAAATTGTCATAATTGACACCTGTGTTCAAGACAGAGAAATTGATATTGGAGATACCGAGGCCTATAACTGTTCTTGATTTAACTGGTATCGCCGGGTTATACATATTATTATATGAGAAGTTTGGCAACAATGTCAAAGCGAGATCATTTTGAGCCTTAGATGTCATTGTCACTAACAACAATGCCATTACCGCAAAGAATCTATATATTTTTTTCATAACTCAATCTTTTAGAAGTTTAACTCACTCAAATTAATTTCTGAAGTCTTGGTCTTCAAACCGATTCTGATGTCAAAATAGTCATTTGTATTCAAGACTACTCTTTCACCTTCTGTTGACAAGGTTATATCCAACATCAACTGATCTGCCAGTTGTACATTTTCCAGTTTTTTACCTGTCACATTAACTATCAAGATATCTTCTGGGATAGAGTTAGAGTTATCGAATTTACCATGTATACATGCTTCATTATTAAATAATGAATCAATAACGTTTCCATTTTCAAGTACATACACTTGTGGTCTTATCTGAACTGGGATAGTATTATTGAATACGAATTTAAATTCCAGTTCATCGAAAACATTGCCCAATTGCATTGACTCGCTGTTTTCTTCGCTATTGAGGTCAAGATTAAAATCAAATTTATTGACATAACTGAGATTTTCCATTTCAAATTCCAATGGAATAGCTAAGTCGGCAATGATATCAATATGAGATTCATCGGTAATCATATTTTCTGTCACCTCGTCACAGCTAAGGACAATATCTCCATTAAATGTAAGTTTATTAAATCCTTGTAAGATATTTATCTCATCAACAAGTTTTTCATCCAACTCTGATATTGAGTCATAGCTCTCGCCTGTTGGATGTAAAAACAAATCCACTCTTTCGCCATCTTTTATTAAAGACGAGATATTACCATTTGTGCCGCTTAAATATAAAGAATCAATTGTACCATTAGCTTTAAAGCCAAAAGTATTGATATATTTAATGCTAAAATCCGGTGTAGCTATTTTCAAGGCTCCGCTCATATTTGGTATTGAGAAGTCAAAGTCATGGCTTCCGACGAAATCAAAGACGAAATCATTTATTTTTCCATCTATTGTCTTAAACTCGACATCCATAATTCCGCCATTTAGGTCGACGGTATATAAACCGCCTTCCAAGCCTTGATCGAGAGGAATATCAAGTGACAATATTGCTGAGAATGTGATATTCTTATTTTCTGGAGCTATGACGCAATTTGTAAGATCGAAGTCGATATACTGTTTTTGACCTTGGGTAAAATCAAGATTAAGTTCCAAACTTGAGCCATCACCCAATCTGATGTTATCTGTTGACAATACAACATTTTTCAGTTGTATGAGGCTTGTTGACAAATTCAGATATAATCTTCCGTTTTTCAATTCAACAAAATTAATTTCATAGCCATCATATTCGAATGGAATAGAGACAAAGTCATTAAATGTAAAAACGACTACGGAATCGATTGATATGTCTGGAATTTCCGGTGTATCTGGAATATCTAGCGAATCAAGAATGCCTGGGATATCAATGTCTGGAATGTCAATGTCTGGAACATCAACGCCAGGAATATCTGATAATCCTGGAATTTCAGGCAGTTCAAACTCAGCGCTTGTCTGGAAAGTGACATCCTGAATTCCTGTCAAGATATTAGTTGCTACAACTGCATTTTCAACAGAGTCGGCATAGTACGCATAAATACGACCATTTTCTGATACCTGAATGTATTCAGACAAGCCAGAACCAATACCACCTAACAAATCACCGACTTTTACAGTACCTGAAAACAAGGACACTGCAAACTGATTGTCGACATTGACTTTATCAACATCGTTGTTGGCGCATGAAAAGAACATGGCAAAAATTAGAGTCAACAACAAAGCTCTTGTAAACTCAAACATTTTTTTCATAACTATACTATTTTGATTAACATTCTCATTACCTTATATTAATAGCAAAAAGGTTTTACAAATGTAACATTTATTACATAATTGCAAAACCTTTTTTAAATAATTTATTTTACCAATACCTTTTTAACTATGGCATTATCATTTGTCTTTATCTCAACGAAGTACATTCCGCTTGAAAGTCCTGACATATCAATTTGATTATTATTGTCATAAAGTCTATTAACAACTTGACCTTGATAGTTATAAATAACAGCGTCGAATGATTCGTTAAGGTCGACGTAAACAACACCTGATGTTGGGTTTGGATATACGTTTACATCCTTAGCATTGATTTCATTTAAGCCTAATTCTGTAACGTCAACTGTAACTGATACTGGTTCTGACACGCCATCATATTTCTTAGCGATGACGCTATATGTGTAAGAACCTTTTGCACCTACATTATCAGTATATGTTGTTTCTTTCACTACTGCAATCTGTTGGTCATTACGCATGATGATATATTCTCTTGCGTCTTCACTGCCTTCCCATGTCAATGTAATTGTAGATTTATCAACTGCAGCATTAAGATTTGTCACAGGAGAGACAAAAGTAACGATGCTAAGTGGTGGCAATACGATATTATCCAAGAATACGCAGTCGTCAGCCTTTGGTTCTGCAACTCGTTTGTTGTAAGTCCATTTCAAGGTGTGAGTTCCTTTTTGCAACAAATAAGTGTATTGTTCCCATTCTGTTGGTGTTGAGTTGTTACCTCTCCATTCTGTAACCTTTTCATCATCAACGTAGAATTCCAACTTAGCGTAATAATCGCATGATCTCTTATGATAGAAGCTGATTTCTTCATCTTCAACCAATTCAACGGTGATGAACATTGAAGAATTCTTTTTGTCTTTTTCGAGATTGTCGGCTATTTTACCAGATCTTGCACTGTAAGTACCTTCATATGCATTTTCGCAGATAAACCAATCTGATGCGCCATCAAACTGCCAGTTTACTTTTGAGAAGTCGCCTGTCTCGAAGTCTTCAAGAGCCTGAGCTATTGTAATGAAATAATTAGATGATATTTCATAAGCACCTGCTGAAACAGAATATTCCACTTCATATTTTGTACCTTCTACAACATTTTCATCAACATCGAAGAATGCCACGATTTCCATCACCTCACCTGGTTGCAATGACTCTTCTGTAATTGTTGCTTCAGGGAAAACGATATCTGATGAGCTGCTTATCATTTCTGAGATGACATTACGTGCTTCGCTATGACCTGTATTTTTCACTGCAATGTACAAGACATCGCTTGAACCTGGCATTATCATCTTGTTCTTAATGAAGATAGTATCGATTGTGAAGTTTGGAGCGTTAGCTATGATTGAGAATGAGCTTGCCCATGACTCTTCACCTGAAGTGCATTTAACGTCGAACTTCAATTCTTCTTGGTCAGGAACATTATCGGTAACAACGAACTTAAACACATCTTTAATCTCAGCTATTTCATTGATAGCCATCGATGCTACTGTTGCCTTGTTGCTTATGACTGTAGCATAGTCAGTCTTAGATATAAGTTCAACTTCAACATTAGAAGTTTCTTTAACACCGATATTCTTGATATTCAAATCAAGGTTGATTGTCTCGCCGTAATCCAACTGACCGTCAGTTTCATTAATGTCGTAGTCATTGAAAATCAAGAATGCTTCTGTTGGATTTTTAACTTCAATATCCATCACTTCTGTGACTTTGTTGTAAGAAACGACAACGAGTTTCATCACGCCTTCTTCTGTAAGTTCAGGGAATGTGAGATTTGCCTGACCTTTTCTTATGTAAGAAGAAGCCACGACTTCACCGTCTTTTGACAATGTAGCGATACCGAAATCAACGTCAGCGTTGACGGTATAGCTTGTCATACCAACAATAAGATATGAAGAGCTGCAGTAGACATCCATCTTTTCTGGAGCCTTTGTTCTGAGCATCATAGAAGGGTCACCGAAGAGAAGCCATGTGTTGTGAGTGTTACCACGGTCTTCTGGACTCATATCGAGGATATACATATTACCATTTAATGAAGCACCGCCGAGAGTGTGATGATAATTGCCGCGCCATTCTGTCAAGATTGCTATCATCTCATCTTGTCCGTACATTGGTGGCTGCCATGGCTGTGAAATCCATGAGAACATACCGCCTATAGCACCGGTAGGAGCTTTTGTTGTTGGGTTAACAGCACGCATCCATGATTCTGCGAAACATTCATCAACGTCGAACTGTCCGTTTCTGCATGATGAAGTCCAAATGAATGGCAACATATAATCGTTTGTCAAGTTATGAACACATTGTGTATCGAAATCGCCCATAACCCATTTTTCCACTTCACCATGGTTACAATAGTTGGCGATACCTAAACCTCTGTTGAAGTCGACAGCATAGTCATCAGCGGTAGGTTCATAACCTTCAACGCCTTTATATTTTTTTGATATTTCTGTATAAGTATAATTCATGAGTGTATCACGGATGAAGTCGATATGCTGATAGTCTTTCTCGCCGAAGTGACCATAGCCTTCTGTTGAACCCATACCGATACCTCTAGATAGCCATGTGGCATCTTCTTTTATATCGCGTTCGTAATAGATAATCTTGTTGATTTGATTTTTAGCATCTTCAATATCTTTCACTGAGAGACGGCCTACCAATACTTCTTCGTAGTTGTCTTCGCCATCCAATCTTCCGTAGTAGTTGTCTGATCTTGTATAATATTGCATACCATCGATTGTGACGATGATTTCGTATGGAGGGAGATTGTCGAATTCACCTATCAAAAGTACGTATGTCAAATTTGGATTTGCGTTGTAATAGTTTGAGATATAAGCCTTCATATCGTCGAGGCTGCCAGTCTCTGATGTCAAAGCCAATGTTGTTGGACGGCCAGAGATGTTTTTCCATTCGACTAATTTTTCAACTGCTTCTTTATATTCATCGACGCAGATCACCAACATTTCGCCTTCGTCTTCAATGAATTTATATCTTTCGTCAGTTGGATAGTTGATGAAACGGCGTTCGTATGAAGCCTTCATTTCTGGAGAAACGACGCTGCTATGTCTAGTAGCTACTTTCTGATTCAAGCCATTGTCGCTTACCTTCTTGACTGACAAACGGAGGTCGGTATAAACACGTAATGTCTTTGTCACAGGATTATAAGCGTAAGGATAAACCATCACGTTTTGTCCGCGGAAGTCTCTCAAGATATAAGGTTTGTCCAATGCTGCTTGTTGTGCAGGATAGAACTCATCTTGTTGATAAATATTTCCGTATGTGTAAGGAACATCATTTGGATTTATCTCACGGCTGAAATTGCCTTTTGAAGGAGCAACTTCAACATTCTCGAAATCGACGTATGATGATTCCACAACAGAAACCTTCATCTCAGCAGTGTTGCCTATTATCATAGATATAGGATACATTGGAAGATCTGGAGCACCGGCAACGAGCATTGATGCCATGTCCTCACCGCTAATAATAACTTGTTTTCCTTTTTGGGTTTTGACTGCACTTTGGAAGAAGCCAGCGACCTTGACATCAATCACGATTTCTTCTTCTGATGATGAAACCAAACTCTCTTGGATTCTGACAGGTGCGTTCTTTGCAACACCTACCCATTCCTGTGCAGAAAGTAACATTGTTGTACTCAACAACATTGCTACTACAAAAAATAATTTTCTCATTTCTAAAATTTTTTAAAATATTTACTTAGTTAAAACAATTCTCTCAATCATCACCTTGTTATTTTCTCTTATCTCGAGGAAATAAACACCTGTTGTCAAATCTGACATATCTATCTGTCCGTCATTGTTATTCTTTCTCATAACAACTTGACCTTGATAGTTATATACTGTAGCGTCGAATGAATCGTCACAGTTTACGTATATCATTCCTGATGTTGGGTTTGGATATACTGACAATCTTTCTGATACAGATTCATTGATGTTTTCAGTAGATTTCTTATTTGGGTCGAAGATCACGAATGCAGGTGCTGAGTATAATTCACCGCTTCTCGCAACTACACTGTAGGTGTAGATGCCTTCTGCCACTTCTTCGCTGAACGCTGTTTCGGTTTGTGTTGAAACTATTTCACCATCGCGTCTTACGATGTATTCATCAGCATTTTCAATTGCAGTCCATGTCAATGCCAAAGTATTGTCTTCTTGCAATCTAGCCTTAAGGTCTGTCACAGCAGCAAGATGTTTGACCACTGCATCTGGAGGGAATGAAACATAGTCGATAGCAGCCATGTCATCGCCTTCTGCTGTATCATCGTCTTTAACATATCTCCATTCGACAGTATGCTTTCCTTTTGTCAGCTTATAAGAATATACATCCCAATCTATTTCGCCAGACCATTTCGCTCTTTCTCTGCTGTCTACGATAAATGACAGATAATCAGAGTCTGTCTCAGAAGACACTTTTCTATAGAATTTCAATTCACCTGTGGTCTTGACATCCAATTCTATCTTTAATACCGAATATTTCTTATTTCCTATCTTCGCTGATCTTGCGCTATACACTCCTTCGTAAGCGCTTGTGTTATCTATAACCCAAGGATTTTCAACAGTCTCAACCCATGCGTATGATGAGAAGTCACCTGTTTCAAAACTTTCTGTTATCGAACCTATCACGAGATTATATGTTTCTCTTAAGACATTATGTTTTGCACCTACGGAATAAACGATTTCATAAACTGAAGACATCGTAGCTGCTGATGACACTGTGAAATCTGTTGTCACGAAGAATGTCTCGCCTGCTGCAACCTCATCGGTATGCATTGTTGCATTTTCAAATGTAATGTCAGAAGAACCTGAGAACAATTCTGTCAAGACGTCGTAAGCTGCAGCATTTCCAATATTATCGAAAGCGAGTTTCAATGTTGCAGTCTCGCCTGGTTTCACAATATTGTTTGGAAGTATGCTTATTTCGTTCAAGGCGAACACAGGAGCATTAGCGTCAATGCTGAAGCTTGTTTCGTATTCACCAGTCTTGTCTGTACATTTCAAAACGAAATTGATTTTCTCATTATTTGGAACATACGCACTTACATAGAAACGGAATGCTTTCTTCAATTCCAGCACTTCCTCAACATCTATAGCTGTTATTATCTCAGTGCTATCTATCAACTTGATATATTCTGATGATGTTGACAATTCCACTGTTATGTTATCAGCTTTTTCAACACCTATGTTCTTCACGTTCAAGTCAAGGTCGATGAATTCATTGCAGTCCATCTGACCATCTTCTTGGTTAAGGTTATAAGTATCGACAACGACATAAGCGCCTGTTGCTGGCATTATGTTTATATCCATTATCTCAGTCACCTTGTTATAACCCATCACCACGATCTGAGCCTTGCCTGACTCTTTAAGTTCTGGGAATGTAATGTTTGCTGTTCCGTTTTCAACGTATGCAGAGCCTATGATTTCGTTATTCATAGATAATGTCGCGATACCGAATTCGGCGTCAGCATTGACTGTCAATGATGTCATTCCTGTGAGCAGCGCTGATGGCACAGCAGAGACGTCCATTCTCTTAGGAGCTTCTGTTCTGAGCATCATCGATGGGTCACCGAAGAGAATCCATGTGTTGTGTGTCTCTTCGCCTGATACATCTTTAAACATATCCAAGATATACATATTGCCGTTGCATGAAGCACCAGATAGTGTGTGCTTATAGCCCTCACGCCATTCTGCCAAGATAGCCACCATCTCATCCTGACCGTACATTGGTGGTCTCCATGGCTGCAATATAGTAGCGAACATTCCGCCTATACCGCCTGTCGGCGCTCCAGTCTCAGGATTTACAGCACGCATCCAAGCTTCTGCAAAACACTCATCGAGGTTAAAAGAACCATTGTCACATGCCACTGACCAGATGAATGGCAACTTATAGTCATTGGTAAGCTGATGGATGTTCTCAGTGTTAAAGCCAGTAACAACCCAGCTTATCTCTGTTCCGTGATTGCAATAGTTAATGATACCGACACCTTCGTTGAATCTGTTGATCAAATCATCGACTGTTGGGTCATTGACCTTATCATAATATTGAGACACGTTGGTGTATGTATAATTTAATAAGGTGTCACGGATAAAGTCCATATGTTGGTAATCATATTCACCAAAATGACCTGTGCCTTCTTTAGCTGCTATACCAGCGCCATTAGAAAGCCAATCAGCTGTCTCGTCAATGTCGCGTTCGTAATAAATAATCTTATTGACTTGATTCTTTACATCATCACTATTCTTAACAGAGAGACGACCAACGAATATTTCTTCATAATAGTCATCACCTTCCAACATACCGAAATAGTTGTCAGAACGACCTTCATTCATTGCATGCGCAGGGATATCAGCATGTTCTCCAACCAAAAGCACGTATGTAAGTTTAGGATTTTCCTTGTAATATTCAATGAGATACTGTCTGAGTTTCTCGTCTGATCCTGTTTCTGACACAGCAACCATTGTAGTAGGACGGCCTGAGATATTTTTCCAATCTATGAAATCCTGCATGTCTTTCATATATTTATCAGCGCATACTACAAGCATCTCGCCTTCATCAATAAGCAATGATGCTCTGCTATCGTTTTTATAGTTGATGAAACGACGTTTGTAAGAAGCATCGAATTCTGAAGTGACAGCATTATTTCTTCTAGAGCTGACTTTTTGATTTATACCATTGTCACTTACTTTCTTAACAGATATTGTAAGGTCGGTATAAACACGTAATGTCTTTGTCACCGGATTATAGGCATAAGGATATACCACCAGATTCTGGCCGCGATAATCTCTGATGACATAAGGTTTCTCAAGGCTCATCTGCTGAGCTGGATAGAAGGCATCTTGTTGATATATCTCGCCATAAACGAATGGCACATCATCAGGATTTATGTTACGGCTGAAGTTGCCCTTTGATGGAACAACTTCAACATTTTCAAAATCTACATATTTAGAGTTCAGCACAGATGCCTGCATCTCTGCTTTGTCACCTATTATAATAGGTATAGGATAGAGTGGCAAATCAGGAGCGCCTGCCACTTGCATTGGTGCCATGTCTTCGCCGCTGATTACAAACTGCTCGCCATTTGGTGTCGCGACCTTTCCTTTAAAGAAGCCTCCGACTTTCACATCGATGACGATCTCTTCTTCAGATGACGACACAAGACGTTCCTGTATCGTCACAGGATTATCATTACCGATACCAATCCAATCTTGTGCGCTGACACCTGCTATATTAAATAAAAATACTACTAATATTAAAGTTAGTCTTTTCATGACAAATCAATTATTTAACTATAACTTTCTCTACCTTTACGTTGTTACCTTCTCTAATCTCAATGAAATAGACACCAGTATTCAAGTTAGACAAGTCAATTTGTCCTTCATTATTATATTCTCTCATAACCACTTGACCTTGATAGTTATAAACTACAGCATCGAATGCGTTTTCGAGTTCAATATAAATCATTCCTGATGTTGGATTTGGATATAATGAGATTTTCTTGCTTTCTACATTGACGACTTTTTCACCTGATTTAAGGTTTGAGTTAACCACTATGAATTCAGGTGCTGAATAGCTGTTGCCATTCTTAGCCACGACTGTATATGTCACGATGCCATCAACGACACTTTCATTGAAAGATGTTGAAGTCTGTGTAGCGACTATTTCACCATCGCGTCTTACAACATATTCCTCTGCTGTCTCAACAGCCTCCCATGTTATTGTAAGCTGTCCATCTTGAACTTCGTATCTCAAGTCTGATACAGACTCTATCATTTTCACCACGCTTACAGGTGGGAAGAAGATATTGTCGATATAAACTCTGTCTTCGCCTGCGCTTCCTGAAGAGTCTTTTCTATATCTCCATTCCAAAGCGTAGTTGCCTTTTTGCATATCAAGTGTATATTCTGTCCAGTTTTTCTCGCCTGACCATTTTTGTGTCAACAATGAATTGACATAAAATTCAAGCACGTCATAATCTGCTTCTGTTGATGTCTTGACGTAGAATGTCAACGGACCGTCTGCCATCACTTCAATCTGGATTTTCAATTTTGCATATTGGTTGTTAGAGACGCTGTCGCTCTTTGCGCAATATTGTCCTTTGTATGCTTTTTCGCTATCTATAACCCATACGCCTTTACCTTCTATCTTCCATGCGTTAGCTGTGAAGTCACCTGTTTCGAAGTCTTCGCCCAAGAGACCCACTTTCAACTCATAATTTGTCTTGCTTGTAACATAATCAGCATTAGCTGAGCACAAAACATCATAAACAGAGCCTACAGGTATAGAAGAATCTGCAGTGAAATCAGCAGTCACTGTGACTGTCTCGCCTACGCCTAATTCTTCTGTAAGTACAGATGTGTTTTCAAACGCTACATCTGATGAGCTGCTAAACATCTCTGCGAGTACATTGTAAGCATCAGAACCTCCTATATTAGAGAATTCCATTTCCAATGTTCCTGTCTCGCCTGGTGCGACCACCTTATCTCCTGCAACTTTAACGCTATTTATCGACAATACAGGAGCGTAAGCATAAGTATAGAATGATGTTGTCCATGTGTCTTTGCCATCGCTGCATGTCACTACAAAGTCAACTTTTGTCTCATTAGGAACATTAGGTTTCACATTGATTGTGAATGCATCTTCTAGTTTTGCAGTAGCGCCTGCTTTAATCTCAACAATGTTTGCGTTATCTTTTGATATTGTAACGTATTTTGAATTTGTGCTAAGTTTTACAGTCACGTCTGTTGTTGGTTTCAGACCTATATTCTTAACGCTCATGGTGATATTCATTGTCTCGCCATAATCGAGTCTGTCATTGTCGTCTTTCAATTCATGTCCGCCATAAACCACATAAGGATTATCAGCAGGAACGACTTCAAGATCCATCACTTCTGTGACTCTGTTATAACCAACTACGACCAATTTAGCTGTTTCCTCTTTTACGAGCGGTTCGAAAGTCAAGTTTGCGACGCCGTCTTTCACTGGAGCTGATGCTATTGCAACGCCGTTCAATGACAATGTAGCGATGCCATGGTCTGTGTCAGCAGTAACATCCAAGGCTGTCATTCCAATGAAAAGTTCTTTTTGAGACACTGTGACGTTCATCGCTTTAGGAGCCTTAGTTCTGACCATCAATGATGGGTCGCCTAAGAGAATCCATGTGTTGTGTGTTCTTGGTCCATCGAATGGATCCATATCCATCATAAACATATTGCCGTTGCATGATGCGCCGCCGAGAGTGTGTTTGTAGCCTTCACGCCATTCTGTCAAGATAGCATTCATCTCATCTTGAGCATACATAGGTGGCTGCCATGGCTGTGAGATCCATGAGAACATACCGCCGATAGCACCTGTCAAAGCGCCTGTTGTTGGGTTTACAGCACGCATCCAAGCTTCGCCGAAACACTCATCATAGTCGAACTGGCCATTGTTACATGCTACAGACCAGATGATAGGCCACTTGTTGTCGTTTGTAATCTGATGAACCTCTACTGTACTGAAATTAGCCACAGCCCAGCTGTCTGGAGTACCGTGGTTACAGTAGTTGATCAAGCCTACGCCTTTGCTATATTCAGCAATCATATCAGCAGCGACAGGATTATTGACGTCTGCATAATATTTAGAAGCGCTCGTGTAGGTGTAGTTCAACAATGTGTCTAGGATGAAATCCATGTGTTCATAGTCGATTTCGCCATAGTGACCTTCACCTTCCTTAGCTGCAACGCCAGATGTCTTTGACAACCATGTTGCTGATGCGTCGATGTCGCGTTCGTAATAGATAATCTTATTGACTTGGTTCAAGGCATCGCTTATTGAGTTGACAGACAAACGGCCTACGAAAACTTCTTCATAGTCGTCATTGCCTTCCAACATTCCGAAATAGTTGTCAGATCTGCCGCCGCTCATAGAATGTGCTGGCAAGTCTTTATACTCGCCGACTAAAAGCAAGTAGACGAAATCAGGATTTTCGTTGTAATAATTTTGGATATAAGTCTTCAAATTGCTTCCTGTCTCTGACAATGCAACGATTGTTGTTGGACGGCCAGAGATGTTTTTCCATTCTACCAAAGGCTGTACTGCCTCAACATATTTATCGGCACATACTATCAACATTGAGCCTTCATCCTGCAAGAATGTATATCTCTCGTTTGAAGGATAGTTGATGAAACGACGTTCATACAAAGCATTGACTTCTGAATCGACGACATTGCTTCTCTTGCGGTTAAGCTTTTGGTTTACGCCATTATCGCCTACTTTATTAGCTTCGATTCTGAGGTAAGTATAGACGCGCAATGTCTTTGTCACAGGATTATAGGCATAAGGATAAACCATCATATTCTGACCGCGGAAGTCACGAAGGATATACGGTTCGCCGAGTGTAGCCTGTTGTGCTGGATAAAACGGAAGTTGCTGATACATCTCGCCGTATGTGTAAGGCACCTCATCAGGATTGACCTGACGGCTGATGTTACCTTTTGAAGGAGCTACTTCAATATTTTCAAAATCTACATATTCTGATTTGACAATAGTCACTTCCATCTCTGCCTTGTCGCCTACTATCATTGATATAGGATACATTGGGAGATTAGGAGCGCCTTGTATTGGCATGAACGCCATGCCTTCACCGCTGATGACGAGCTGCTCGCCTTGCTGTGTCCTTACAGACTCTTTATAGAAACCGCTGATCTTAACATCAACAACGACCTTATCGCCTGATGATGAAACCAAGGTTTCCTGTATCTTAGTCGGAGAGCTTTTGCTCACTCCAACCCACTCTTGAGCATTGACTGTCAATGCCAACAAAAAAGAAATTATTACAAAAAAAGTTTTCTTCATATTTTGTTAATATTTAATCAAAAAAGGGTAAAACCACAAATATAGTTTCGCCCTTTTTCTTAATCTTATTGAATTACAACTTTATTGATTGACACTTCGCCATCAGCGATGAGTTTCAAGAAGTAAACGCCATTTTCAACATCTTCTACAGAGATAGCATTTTCTCCTGACACTACACCCTTAAGAACCACTTGTCCTAAGTTATTCATCAACTGATACTCATATTTTTGAGCTGTTGAATTGATGTTGATGACATCTTTCGCTGGATTTGGATATATTGAGAATTCAACTTTGCCGAACTCATTGATGCCGTCGCCATTAACTTTAACTGTCACAAGCACTGTTTCTGATTCGCCGCCGTTATATTCAACTCTTACGCCATATTCATATTCGCCATTTGGAACATTAACATCTGTGTAAGTCAACGCATCTGTCTCGCCTATAACTTCGCCGTTTCTTAAAACCTGATATCCTGTCATTGTACGAGGAGCGTCCCATGTGAGTATAACATTATTGTTATCGGTTTCTGCCTTGAGGTTTTGAACTGGTTCCAAGCAATTTACCACGAACTCGCAGTTTACGCCTTCCTTGATATTCTTTCCAGAATCATATATCAATCTGCCATTCTTATATTCAACAACATAAGAACATTCGTAGCTATTGTATTTTTCTTTGATGAAAGATAATGTAACTGTTGTTCCAATTACTATATCCTTTTCTTTAACGAACTCTGTTCCATCGAATATTGAAATTGTATCTGTTGGAGTGTCATCGCTATATTTTATTTCAAGTGCCGACTTGCCCCAACCGTCACCGTAGCTGTCCTTCAACTTAAACACTACGACGCATGAATTTTGCAATACGAATGAACCTTCTGATGCAACATCATTATCAGCTGCGAATGTGAATTCCATTGAGATTCTTTCTTCCAATGAGCAATTTTCATCAACTGTGACTTCAAAATCAAATGATGCGACTTCATCAACTGCTATTGTAGCGATTTCAGCTTTTGTGTTCTTGAATGTGATATATTCGTTTGATGATTTAACATTTACAACAGCGTTTTCTGCTTTGTAATCACCGATGTTCTTGAAGTTAACATGGAGAGTGTATGTTCCGCCTGGTTCGTAAGCGCCATCCCATTCAACGCCTTCATATTCCATCACTGCAGCCTGAACGTTGATTGCGTATTTGTTATTCCATACCAAACCGTCATATTCCAACTTAGCGCTGATAACTATAGTCTCTTTGTTTTCAAGGCTCTTGTCGAGGATGAATGAGAACTCGTCAACCAAATCAAGTGTTGAACCTGATTCCAATGATGTGAATGTTGCTTCTGAATCTGTAAATGTTATAAATTCTGATTCGCTTGTCAATGTAACTTTTGCCTCGCCAGCGACTGCGTCGTTACCGACGTTTCTTATTGTCAAGCTCATCTTGTTCTCTTTATTTACAGGATAGTTTTCTGGAGTGTAAGAATAAACTGACAAGTAAGGACCTTCTGTTGGCAATGCGAGGACATTCTTGATGTAAGGAACACGTTGTGGATGTGTCACAACGATTGTCACTTCGCCGTCTGTCAAAACTGGAGTGATATCAACGTCAACAGAACCAGATTTTCCAACTACTGCTGTTCCGAGCAAAACGCCGTCTTTTGACAAAGCCACGTATGATGAAGGATCTGCTTCAACAGTATAGAAATTAAATCCCATATTGATTGTTTCAGAATGTGAAACTGTATTTTCTATTGGTTTTGTACGATATGGCATAACTGTACCGTCGCCGATTGTATGATATGCTTCCCAGTAATACAACAAGTCGATTCCTGTTGTTGTCTCATATTCGCCAGCATGTGCATTTGCTACAGAAAGGTTTCCTACAAAAGGAACTGATGACAAAGTATTATAGACATTATCTTTCCAGAACATTTCATAGACGCCTTCTTCTGTCTGTGTTGGATTTGGCATCTTGCTGAAAACTGTTGTTGCGCCAACAGCGAAATAGTAATCTTCATTCCAATAACTTACAGGACATGAGCCGATATATCCCCATGCACCTTTCTTGTTTGCTCTGATCATAGCTTCACCCAAGCAAGCGCCCTTGTCTGTTCCCCAGTCACCTGTCAAACAGCAGTTACCCATTGCCCAGAAGTATTTGTCTGTATTTGTAAGATTTGCGACATCATCAGTAGTGAATGCAGGATCAGACCAGCCCAACTCAACGCCGTGTGCAGTGTAGTTAATAAAGCCGACGCCATTATTCAAATTATCATAACAGCCATTGTATGTAGTTGTATACTTATGTACTGTATTCATACCATTTGCCTGGTTGAAGAAGAAGTTTGTTGCATAGTTGACAGCAGGAACACCGACTTTAGAATTCCACCAGTCATCAACGCCAGCAATAAACAAAGCGTCGCTCAAATAAGATGGATCTGGCATTGTGTATTGTTCATATTGAAGAACTTTTTCAATCAAAGACTCTAACTCAGCAACAGTCTCACAGCTCATTCTGCTGTAGTAGATATCTGGAAAATAGTCGTTATTATCCATTGTTGAATAATACAAGTCTGTGACTTTAGATGTCTTCTGACCGACAGCCAAACTTGGAGCCACAAGGTTTTTATCACCTACGATAACGAGGAATGAAGGTTTCACGGCTTCATATTGTTCTTTGACATATGACTTGATGACTGATGATGTTGTTGATGACTCAACATATTTGACATCTATATGGAAACCTTTTTGTGTTTTCCATTCAAGCCATGGTTGGAGAGTTTCTTCGAACATGCTGTTAGCAACGACTGTCATGTAAACCGGAGTTTTATATAAGTCAGGATGTTCATCAAACACGTCAGCGAGTGTTCTTGAGTTGAACAACTGATTATAGACAACGCTGTAATATGGGCTATATGAATCAACCAACATTTCTTCTGTCAAATCAAAGTCCGCATTTTCAAAGCCGACTTCAACATTGATATCGTTATAGACACGGAGTGTGTTATTTGAAGGGTTGTAGCTGACAGGTTCAACTTGCAATGAAGCGATTTGCACGCCGCGCATTGTTCCTAATATTTCCACAACGACTTCTGGAGAATTTGACAAAGATCTAGTTTTATATGCTGCATCGTTATATTGGAATACAACATTTTTCAAATTTGTATCCTTGCTATATGATGGCTGTTGTGGATAAACTCTTTCGATACCATAATCGCTAAGTTTATAATCAGATGTTGTATAAGATGCGATCTTAACAGTTGGAGTAGCGCCCATTGGAACAGCTATAAGCTTCTTTGTAACAGGTAATGAAGGGGCACCAATTTCACCGCATGAAACAGCATCAGAAAGAACAAGTCTTGAAAAATTTCCAAGTTCAGTTTCAACCAGCTCTGTTTCAATCGCATTATAAGAGAATGTTGTTTCAAAACCATTCAATGATGATTCTAAAAGCTGAGTTGAACCTCTGAAATTAGATTTTAATTCAATACGATCTTGTGCAAAAAGGCTTACATTCAAGAACATAGCCAAGCACAAAACCACAACTTTCTGAAAAATAGAAATTTGCATTTTTTTCATTTTGGATAATTTTAATTATATTTTCAATTTTATTCCACTTTAAGACTTCTTTTTTCCATAGCCCAAAGACCAATTTCACAAGAAAAAACAAGCTTACAAATTTATGATTTTTTTCGCTATATATTCTATATATTTTTAAATTAATAATAAAAAAATAAAGAAGACTATTAAAGCCTTCTTTATCTGCAATATCATTAAGATTCAATATCTTATTATCTCTTTAGGATTTTCCTATATTGGTTACTATCATTAAGTATTTCCATCGCTTTGTTAACCACCTTATCTTCTTTCAGAACTACCTGATAATAATTCTTCATATCCCATTCATTACGAGCTATTAAAGCTTTGATCTGCAATTTAATGAGCGGCGCTGAACGTTCGAACTGTTCCTCATTCCAGGTCACGCCTTCTTTTTCAGCAAGCGCTCTGAAGTCGTCAATCATGGAATCTGTAACATTGAACTCATCGTCGAACTTTTCAAAATCAACATATTGGTTCAATATTTCACTTCTATTCGCCATGACATAATCCAACGTAAAGCGATTCAAGATTCCTTTTCTAATCAAATCCGTATACAATTTTGTAGAATAAGAAGTGTCGACTGGCATGAAGATATCGGGCATAATACCACCGCCGCCATACACAGTCCTGCCGCTTATTAGAGTAGAATATTTAAGAGAATCAGGGAATTGAATGCTGTCGGCATGATAGAATTCGCCATGATCCATACGTTTCGTCATTTCCTTGAAATAATCTTCGGAGCCCTTATCATAAGAACGCTGGATACATCTACCTGTCGGAGTATAATAGCGAGCAGTCGTGAGACGCACTACAGAACCATCTGCAAGATTAAAAGGTCTCTGCACCAAGCCCTTGCCAAAGGAACGTCTTCCGATAATGACGCCTCTGTCCCAATCTTGTATAGCGCCCGAAACGATTTCACTTGCAGAAGCAGAGCCTTCGTCAATCAAAATCACGAGTTTTCCATCGGTGAACTCACCTTTTTTGTCGGTTTTAAAGATCTGCTTAGGATTCTTGTCGCCTTCGGTAAAGACTATCGTCATGTCATCTTTAAGGAACTGATTGCTCAACTCCGTTGCGATGTTGAGATAACCTCCGTTATTTCCACGCAAATCGAGTATCAACGACTTCATCTTCTGAGCCTTGAGTTCTGCCAAAGCCGCATTGAATTCTTCCATCGATGTCTTTGCAAAACGATCCAATTTGATATAACCGATTTTATTGTCGAGCATAAAAGAAGCGTCAATGCTATTCAACGGAATCTTGTCTCTAACGACTTCAAAGTCAATCAACTCGTCACTGTTACCTCTTTTAATTCCAAGAGTAACTTTTGTACCTTTTTTACCTCTGAGATGTTTTGCGACATATTCGTTATTCACCTTCTTGCCGAAAGCATCTTCTCCATCAATCTTGACGATTTTGTCACCCGCCATAATGCCGACCTTATCAGAAGGACCGCCCGACACCGGAGACACGACTAAAATAGTATCTTGAAATATCTGGAATGTCACGCCTATACCTTCAAAACTTCCCTCCAAAGGCTCATTCGCTTTTTGAACATCTTTTCTGGAAATATAAGCAGAATGAGGATCCAACTCCTTGAGTATAGTAGTGATAGCCTCCTCTGTCAAACTTTCAAAATTAGCAGTATCGACATAAAAATTGTCAATCAAATAATAAATAGACGACAACTTTTGAACAGCAGCCTTCGAATCTAATTTCGCATCTTTAGTCTGATTCTGGGCACACAACAAAAACTGCGCACTGATAAAAACTAACGATAATAATAATCTAAGAGATTTCATACTTTTTCTATTTTTAACAACAAGCAAACTCAATTGTTCACTCCTAATTCCTAATTCCTAACTCAACAGACGCCCAAGGAGTGACGTCTCTACCCTAATTTCTCACTGACGAATGATATCAAAGTGATTATCCTCATACAATCTGATGATTGTCGAAGCCTTAGGTTTGGTCAGCACATCGTGATACAATTGAACTACATAATCCACTGACGATTTTATCTGATCTGTAATTTCGACATATATAGAAGGAGCCTTGTCGCCGGCGAGGTTTGCCGATGTTGATGTTATAGGACGGCCGAGCTTATGAATCAAGGCTTTACAGAAATCATTATCAACAACGCGAATACAGATAGTACTGTCGGCCGACACATTTTCCGCCAATCCCTTAGATTCTGAATAAACTATGCTAAGAGGATTTTTGGCAGACTTGATAATGTCTGGAGCGATAGGAGGAAAATTCTTAACATAATCTTGCAACATCTCCACGCTGTCGACCAGCACTATCAATCCCTTTCCTTTAGAGCGTTCCTTGACATTGTAAATCTTCTCGACAGCATCATAATTTGTAGCGTCGCAACCTATTCCCCAAATCGTATCTGTCGGATATATAATGACTTTGCCTTCCTTTAATAATTCACAACATTTATTTACTTCTGCATCAAAATTATTCATAAAACTACATTTTTTATTTTCAACAAAAATAATTTTTTTTTGACAAATGGCAAATGACAAAAGGGCAAAGTTTCTGAGTTTTTTACTAAATTTGCAACTTACTAAAAAACGAATCCTGATATGTGGATATTTACAATTGCAATATTAATAGGACTATTCTATGCCGGGCTTTTATACATATTTAATAAAAACCAGCATTACAGCAAACCTTTGACAATATTGCTATTCACACTAAGATTCATAGTCGTAAGTCTGCTCGTCATAGTTTTTTTCAATCCTTATATAAAGACAAAGGAAAAGACAACAGAGCCTTCAACGATAATCATCGCTCAAGACAACTCCACATCACTGATTCTCACCAAAGACTCAAGCTTTTACAAAAACCAATATCCACTTTTACTTGACTCATTAATACAAAATCTCAGCAAGAACCACATTGTCGACAAGTATCTTTTCGGCAATGCTACAAAAGAATTTGATAACATTGATTATCAAGATTATTACACCGATATCAGCGATATCTTAAAAAATATTAAGAAAAACTATTATAAGAAAAATGTAGGCGCCGTCATACTCCTCTCCGACGGCATTTGCAACAAGTCATATTCTCCAGAACAAGACATCGAGTCGTATCCTTTCCCTATTTATACAGTGACACTCGGTGATACGACAAATCACCCTGACTTTTACATAAAAGACATTCATTACAACAAGACCTCGCCATCGAATAGCATCATTCCTATACGATTGTTTGCCAATGCGAACAACTGCCGCGACGAAATCATGAATATCAAACTTTTAGTCGACAACGAAGTCATTGAAGAATTAGAAATTCCAGTCAACACAAACCGCTTCTCAAACACAATAGACTTCAACATAAACTCAGGAGATGAAGGCGTAAAGCAAATTGACATACAGATAGATAACTTAAAAAACGAAATCACGACAAGCAACAACAGCAAACGACTTTTCATCGACATCATCGATAGACAATATAAGGCACTGTTTTATGCCAAGTCACCACACCCTGACTTGGGAAGTCTGAGAAATATCTTAGGAGATAATTTCGAAGTTGAAATGATCTTCTCCGGCGAGGAACTCCCAGACAATTTCAACAAATACGACATCATTTTCTTGCATCAGACCCCATACTTAGGTATGGGCAACTATGCCAATCTTGAAGATATTCTCAATAATAATAAAGACGTAGCAGTCTTTCATATCCTAGGAGAACGCTCAGACATTGAAGCATTTAACAAGATACAATCCTCTTTAGAAATAACGAAAGGCGCGGTCAACAGCGCTCTCGACATAAGACCATATTACAACAACACATTCGGACTTTTCAACATCGACAATGAATTAGTCAACGCTGTTAACAAATTCCCTCCGCTCTCTTTGCCACATTGGGAATTCACTTACAAGACAAACCACGATGTCATTCTCAACATGAACATCAAGGACGTCTTAACACAATCGCCTTTGATGAGTTTCAGCACTGACGGAAGCGGAAGAAAAAACGCATTCCTTTTCGGAACAGGAATATGGAGATGGAAATTATATGATTTCCACAACAATAACGAATACATCAACTTTGAAGAACTGTTTTCAAAATCAGTCAAATATCTTTTAACAGAAAAGGACAAAGAGCTAACCATCAGCTATAAAGACGAATATCTCAATAACGAGTCCATTATTTTCACAGCAGACTTGAAGAATCCTAGTCAAGAGCTGACAAACGACCCAGACTTAAGGATGCGTATCATCGACAAACATTCGAAGAAAGTCTATGACTATGATTTTTCAAAGCACAATAAATCATATCGTTTAGATATCAATTCGTTACCTGAAGGCATTTACAATTTCACAGCAGAAGCGAAATATGGCAACACCACATATTCCGAAACTGGAAGTTTTTCTGTAGTCAGCATCGGGGCAGAAGTTCAGGATTTAGTTGCCAATTCTCAAAGAATGCAGTTGTTAGCATCACTCACAAACGGAAAGAATTTCACTGTTAATGAATTTGACCAAGTTGTCGAATCAATTGAAAATGATGACAGAATCACATCGATTTTGAGAGAAGAGACAAATTATAGAGATTTAATCAATATGAAGTCGATATTTTTTGTAATTTTATCGCTCGTTTCAATCGAGTGGTTTTTGAGAAAAATGTTCGGGACGTACTAGACGAATTGAAAATTGAAAACTGAAAATTGAAAATTATTATTAACAATAAATTATAAAATATTAAGAAATGAAAGTTGCAAAAAACACAGTTGTCACAATGACATACGTTTTACACCGTGAAACAGCTGACGGTGAAATCATCCAAGAAACAACAAAAGAACAACCATTCCAAGCTATTTTCGGCGCTGGCATGTTATTACCAAAATTCGAAGAAAACTTAGACGGTTTAGAACCAGGTGCAACATTCGGCTTTGCTTTGACTCCACAAGAAGGTTACGGCGAACACAAAGCAGAAAACGTCCTTGACGTTAACAAAGAAATCTTCGTACAAGACGGCGTTTTCAACGAAACAATTTGCCAAGTTGGTGCAACAGTATGGTTCACAGACAACCACGGACAACCATTCCCAGGCAAAATCATGGAAATCGGCGAAACAACAGTTAAAGTTGACTTCAACCCAGAATTAGCTGGCGTTCCATTATATTTCACAGGTGAAATCTTAGACGTTCGCGAAGTTAATGAATCAGACTTCGGTGGCGGTTGCGGCGGTGGCAAATGTCACAATCAAAGTTGCTGCGACAGCTGCGGCGGTGGTTGCGGAGAAGAATAATAAATATTTCCAATCAACAAAAAAATCGACTCAAAATTTTGAGTCGATTTTTTTATTTAGAATAAGTAAACAAATCCGAATGAAGCAATTTGACGAGTGTTAGCTCCGAGTTTAAAATCATCTGATTTTGTCACTCCACCAATAGGAGGAGTTGTCTTTGTATGATTATAATTGATACTTAACAAACCTATTTCTGTTGTAAAGAGAATATGATTGCTAAACTTATATGTCAAACCAGGGATTAAACGGCCACCGATTGAAAATGTATTATTGCCTTCATTTACAACATCTCCAATTTTTGTATTTGCTTGAGAAATGCTAATAGGCATCTTAGCATCAACATACAATGTTATCTTGTCAAATCTTGCGTATGCATAACGGAAGAATGGTCCGAAATCAAAAGTGTTAGTAAAATCTTTGTACAAGCCTTCTTTAACTGAAGAATATGCATAACCTAAACCAAGACCAAAACCATAAGTCTTACCAGGAATCATATAACCAACAGCAGGAGTAACTGAAAATCCATTATATCTAGGATCATAATCTGTTTCGTAATTAACATAAACAGTCTTACTACTAGAATGATTTGCACTAATAGAACCTGCTACGAAAAACTGAGCATTTGCCATCATAGAAACAGCCACCAAGGCCAATGTAACGAAAAACTTTTTCATAATTATTATTTTACAATTTATATTATAGACCTATCAAACTTTTAATTATCAATATAGTAAAAAGATTCACAACATTATTCTACTATATTTTAAGAATTTACAAAGATAGAACTATTTTTCGAAACTCAAAAGCCCAAATAAACCACCCATTCACTCGCTCAAAGACGTTCTTGGCGAGATGTTCACTCATCATAATTATTGACAATTCTCGTTATACCCTCTCTCAATTAACAAACATTAAAATTTATCAACAGACCAACTTGTACATCTAATAATTTCAGATATGTCAACAATTGTTTCTTAATAGAAAGTTCGGATTCCACCTCGAAATTTCTTAACTTCAACTCATGAACCAAGGCTTTCTGGTAAACAGATTCTAACAACCCTGGTCCAAGACTACGATGCACCTCTATAGCACAATTTATTATATCATACGTTATATCTCTCATTTTATCAATCATTTAACTATTTTTATTAGATAATTTTCCTTTATAAACTGAAAGTGTCAAATATATTCTGCATTCTAAACAACGTCGTCTTCTGCAATAGTATTTATACATAAAGAGAGCCGCCTGTGTCTGAAACGCATCTCTAAACGTCACTCCCGATTCCTTAAAATTTCTTATTATCACATTATCCTCAGCATCAAGCTGTTCCAGATAAGACATCGCCTTTTCTTTATAACTTTCCAAAGAATGATAATATCCATAATAAAACAACATCGGCACTACCGCATTTATAATAAGAGAATCCACGGCAGTCTTTCCCAAGGTTTTCTTCACATTACGCCTCGAAACCTTATCAAAGATGAAATGATTATCCCAGTAGTCATTTATATCCACATCAAAAAGATCCATTATCTCATGCATACCATCCGCATCTTTTACCTTGGAAAACATATTCCCATTTTTCACAATTATCCTAGATATCTGCGCCAACCTTATCGTGGGAAAATTTGGTGGTCTGAGTCGCAGAAACTTCCAATTAGAAACAGGCATAACCTTCAATCCAAACTTCGACTTAAGCATCTGAAACTCACGCTTTAAAAGCGATGGGTATTCATCACACGAACTAAAAACTAAAAAACCTGCACAACCGAACATCATTGACTCGACATAAAGCACATTATCAAGATGCTTCAAAAGAACTTTTAAAGGCAATATCTTCGAGAGATACTCAAAAGAATCATTATTCACCTTCATTCCAAAATAACGCATAAGTCGCTGATAAAAGGTCTGTTCCCAATCGACATTGTTTCTCTTCAACTCAGAGTCAAGAGTCTTGCATTCATGTTCCAGATGTTCGACAAGCATTCTGTCGAGCCATGAAACGATCGTAAACTCCTGAACGCCACCAATAAATTCACCACAAGGAATCCAATTCCTTGAATTGACAAATGAATTATAATTGAGCAGTAATGATATGTCAAACTTATCCTTAATCTCAAGTGTAGGAATCTTGAGTAAATCCGTATCACATTCATATACAACGTGAAGAATCACATTATTATAGTTATCGTCATATTGGTGTTTATGTCTGAACCAATCCGACGCACGCACATGAATCTCGACCTGACCGGCCCATAAAGTCGCTCCTATTTTAATACGTGCATTGACATAATCCGCTCCCGAATTGAAGTTTCTATTTCCAACAGAAAGCACAGATATCTCCTCACCATCCGTTGTCTTCAATTCAAGATTAAGCAGACGATTTTCCCATAAATAGTATATGAATTCCTCTTTCATAATTTCGGTCTATAAACTTTGGTTCTTCAAAATTACAAAACCGAAATATGATTTGTCAAGGATTTTTAAAAGAATTTTATACGTTTTAACAACTTTTAACCCAAAAGAGAGAAAAATTAAGTTTTTATGTTAAAAACCATTAAGAATCAACACATTTTCACTCAGTTTCAAACCAAGTCTGAGGCATTTTCTTTAAATCTTTTAACATATAGACGAACACATATTTCGCAGGTTTTCCCGCACGATCAATAGTTATAGTATCCGTCGGAATTATTTCCTTAAAATATGGTTTCAAATATTTATTAGGTTCGTAATAATCAAAACTCTCTGTCAGGAACCAATAGTCCTCACCCAATTCCAACCCGCCTCTTTCCTTATTGATCCAGGCATATTTATGAATCTCCAAAGGCTCCCTTAATCCATACATATTGATTCCCAATGGGTATGCAACATAATAATCCAGATTTGCCAAAGGATACCATTTTAAAGCAATCATCCCATCGCTTTCCTGCATCTTTCCATTGCGTATCGCTTCTTCTCTAATTTCTTGAAATTCAGGTCTTATCTTACGCCATCCATACATATCAAGAGTAAAATCTCCCTTTCCATAATGCTGGATAGTCTTAGACTTTTCAGAAGAATTCAATGGAATAAAGCCTGTTTTTATCTCAAAAACTCCAAAAACCAACACAAAAGTCAACACCGACAAGGCAGCAATTATCGATTTAGGAACGACAAAAGAATTATCTTTGATTTCATTTTTATCAGACAGATAAGCCGCCACAAATATGAGCAATAAAACAAAAGAAGGAGCCGTCCAATGTGGCAGAATTTGTCGTGTCAAAGAGAAAAACCAAAATAGAATAATCATCGGAAGAGACATACACAAAAGCAATCGTTTTGGCATGTCGGAAATATATTTATTTCCTTTTACAAGAACTATCAAAGCAATGATTGTCAGCACATAGTTAACAGGATTATTATACAGGAACTCGCCTGCCATTTCCGTCAAAAAGTATTCAATATGGAAGTCACCGAAGAATCCTACCCTATCGCCATGGAATGTAAAACTAATGAACTCATTATTTATATTCCACATCAAAACAGGCAACATGCAAACAGCCGAAATCAAAGCCGACAGATATAAAAACGGATTCTTGAATTCTTTTCTTGAGTAAATGATGACATACAAGCCGACGCCTAACCAGATAAAAACACCAGAATATTTCGATAACATTGCTAATCCAGCGAAGAGACCCGCTAATAGCAAATGTTTGTTTTTTTCATTTTGAAAATATCTAACAAACTGCAATACAGCAAGAAGCGTAAACAACACCAAAGGAGTATCCGGCAAGATGAAAATTCCCGTTATCACAAAAACGTAGACCGAAGCCGTATAAAGCAAGGCTGCATAAAAACCGGTCTGCTCATTTTTAACATGTTTACCAATCAGATAAATCAGATACGTATTTAGCGTCATAAAAACGACAGACGAAAGCCTCAAAAAGAACTCGTTCGTAAACAAAAGATTAAAACTGAACAACTGAATGAACCAACCTACCATAGGAGGATGATCGAAATGACTCCAATCAGGATAAAGCGCATAAGTCCAATAGTAGACCTCATCATTTCCCAATTCAAGAAAAAATGCCAAAAAGCCTCTTAATAAAGCACTTATGCTTAACAATAAAATCAAACATTTATTTATATTCTGTTGTTTTATCTTCATTAAAAAGTGATTTTAAAATGAACGTACAAGACTGCAAATATATGCTAAAAATGGACTTTTTCGTATCATATTTTTTTGTATTTTTGTAAAAATTTATAAATAAAAACACATTACTATTAAACACTAAAAACAACAATATGGATTCAAATCCTAATGAAAATATAATTGAAAAAGTAACCAACAAAGAATATGAGTTTGGCTTTGTAACTGATATTGAGACAGATTTCGCGCCGAAAGGACTTAACGAGGATATCATCAGACTCATTTCTGCAAAAAAAGACGAACCTGAATGGTTACTCGAATTTCGATTAAAAGCATATAGACATTGGTTGACGATGAAACAGCCAACTTGGGCGCATCTCAACATACCTCCTATTGACTATCAAGATATTATTTATTACGCAGCTCCAAAGAAAAGAAAAGAGCTACAAAGTCTGGACGAAGTAGACCCTGAATTGTTAGACACTTTCAACAAATTGGGTATCTCTTTAGACGAGCAGAAACGTCTCTCTGGCGTTGCCGTCGACGCTGTTATGGACAGTACTTCTGTCAAGACTACTTTCCAAGACACCTTGTCAAAACATGGAATCATCTTCATGTCGTTCAGCGAGGCTGTGAAACAATATCCTGACTTAGTTAAAAAATATTTAGGAACTGTAGTTCCTTATACCGACAACTTCTTCGCAGCATTGAACTCTGCAGTATTTAGCGACGGATCGTTCTGTTACATCCCTAAAGGCGTACGTTGTCCACTTGAATTATCGACATACTTCCGTATCAATGCGGCTAACACCGGACAGTTTGAACGTACACTCATCGTTGCAGAAGAAGGCGCATACGTAAGTTATATGGAAGGCTGCACCGCTCCACAACGCGATGAAAACCAGCTTCATGCTGCTATAGTTGAGATCATTGCTGAGACAGACGCAGAAGTAAAATACTCAACAGTACAGAACTGGTATCCAGGCGATAAAGACGGCAAAGGCGGTATCTATAACTTCGTTACCAAACGAGGCATCTGCCGCGGCGACCGTTCAAAAATATCATGGACACAGGTCGAAACAGGTTCCGCAATCACTTGGAAATATCCAAGCTGCATCTTGAAAGGCGACTACTCCACAGCAGAATTCTATTCAGTTGCCGTAACAAACAACTACCAACAAGCCGACACCGGAACCAAGATGATCCACTTAGGCAAAAACAGCCGAAGCACAATCATATCAAAAGGTATATCAGCTGGTTACAGCCAAAACAGCTATCGTGGTTTAGTCCGCATCGCTCCTAATGCAAGCAACTGCCGCAACTTCTCACAATGCGACTCCTTGCTCCTCGGCGACAAATGCGGCGCACACACATGGCCATATATAGAATGTGACAACGACACTGCTATCCTCGAACACGAGGCCACAACATCGAAGATTTCTGAAGACCAATTGTTCTACTGCAACCAAAGAGGCATCGACACCGAGAAAGCAATCGGCTTGATCGTCAATGGTTACGCAAAAGACGTCTTAAACAAACTTCCGATGGAGTTTGCCGTTGAAGCACAGAAATTATTATCAATCACATTGGAAGGCAGTGTCGGTTGATGTTTTAAAACTTAAGAAAATTAATAGTTATGTTATTCGAAATAAAAAACTTACACGTCTCAGTTGGAGGCAAAGAAATATTAAAAGGTTTTAACTTAAGCGTCAATGAAGGTGAGATTCACGCCATCATGGGACCTAACGGAACCGGAAAAAGTACTTTGGCAGCTGCTATCACTGGAAGAGAAGGCTACGAAATCACAGAAGGTGAAATATGGTTCAAAGGCAAGAATATCATGGAGATGAGTCCAGCTGACCGCGCCAATGAAGGTATCTTCCTCAGCTTCCAATATCCAGTTGAAATTCCTGGCGTAAGCATCCAAAACTTCATGCGTACAGCCGTAAACGCAAAGCGTGAATATCAAGGACTTCCAAATATGCCAATGCCAGAATTCATCAAGATGATGAAAGAAAAACAAGCAATGGTTGAAATCACAGCTAAGTTACAAAACCGTTACGTCAACGTCGGTTTCTCTGGCGGTGAGAAAAAGAAAAACGAAATCTTCCAAATGGCTATGCTTGAACCACAACTCGCCATCCTCGATGAGACCGACTCAGGACTCGACATCGACGCTTTAAGAATTGTCGCTAATGGTGTAAACCAGCTTCATAGAGAAGATAACGCATTCATAGTCATCACTCACTATCAACGACTTCTCGATTATATCGTTCCTGATTTCGTTCATGTCATGTACGACGGCCGTATCGTTAAGTCAGGCGACAAGTCACTCGCATTGGAACTTGAAGAAAAAGGTTACGAATGGATTAAAGACACCATTCTTTAATATTTAAATTTGTAACTCATGGAAAATCAAAATATTAAAAACATGCAGGACAAATTCATCGAATACGCTAACAATTCGATGGAAATGATTTCTGCCAACGACACTCCAAGAGTGAAGCTGTTACGTCAAGAAGCGCTCAACCGATTCATCGACAGCGGCTTCCCAACAAAGAAAATGGAGAAATGGCGCAACTCACGCATGGTAGAATGTGTCAATGAAGATTTCAACATCGACAAGATTGAGAACAAAAAACATGACTTCTGCTGCGTGATACGTGAACTCGATACAGAATCAGTATCATTGACAAACGGTAGATTCTCTGAAGATGAACAACTTAGAGTCTTAGAAAACGGCATTGTCATTGGCAGCACACGCAGAGCTATGCAAGAATATCCAGAATTATTCGAGAAATATTTCGGAACTTGCAACATCAACGACAACAACGGTTTTTACGACATCAACACTGCACTCTGGCAAGACGGTTTCTTCATCTACGCTCCTAAAAACACTGTAGGAGAAAAACCTATCCAGATAATAAAAATCATTGATGAGGAAAATAATCCATTCATCCAGACACGTAATCTCATCATCGTTGAAGCCAATGCGCAATTACAAATCATTGATTGCGACGATTCTATAAAAGAGCAATCAAGTTTTGTAAATTCATATACAGAAATATTCATTGGAGAAAACGCTCAACTTGAAAACTACAAGCTTCAAAATTTGAACGACAATTCTTCATTGTTAAATACGAACACTGCCAAGCAATTAGCGAACAGCAGATTACAAGCCCATACCATCAGTTTCAACGGCGGAAAGATCCACAACAACATACATGTTGACATTGACGGAGAAGGTGCAGAATGTAACATTTACGGATTATATCTCGTTGACAAGACACAGCATGTCGACAATCAATTGAAGGTAAATCATAACGTAGCTAATTGCAACAGCAACGAGAAATTCAAAGGCATCCTCGACAACAATGCTACCGCTGTTTTCAACGGTCACGTTTATGTTGCGCCTAATGCACAGAAAACCATTGCATATCAAAACAACAGCAATATCATCTTAACAGATAAAGCTAAGATTAACACATTGCCATTCCTTGAAATCTATGCCGACGACGTGAAATGTTCACACGGTTCATCAATCGGACAATTAGACCAAGAGGCTATGTTCTATATGCAACAAAGAGGCATCAGCAAGGAAAATGCACGTATGCTTTTGATGTACGCTTTCGCCGCTGAAATAAGCAATAATATTGGCATTGAAGCACTTCGCGAACGCATCGACGATATGATCAAACGTCGTTTGAAAGGCGAGTTATCATCATGCGAAAACTGTGTATTCCAATGCAATACGCCTAAAGAATACGATTTCAAGATTGACTTAAGCAAGATATGATAAACAATTTTGACATAAACGAGATACGCCGACAATTTCCTATCTTAGACAGAACTGTCTACGGAAAGCCATTGGTATATTTCGACAATGCTGCCACCACACAGAAGCCGCTTTGCGTAATCGAAAGAGAACGTGACTATTACCTCAATGAAAACTGCAACATACACCGCGGCGTTCATTATTTAAGTCAGGAAGCTACAGAGGCATACGAGAACGCTCGTAAGACTGTAGCGTCTTTCTTGAACGCAAAAGATTCAAACGAGATCATCTTCACAAGAGGAACGACAGAGTCGTTGAATCTTCTTGCAACAAGTCTCGGAAAACTTCTTGTCAATGAAGGCGATAAGGTTTTGGTATCAGCGATGGAACACCATTCAAATATGGTTCCATGGCAACAGATGGCACAAGAAAAACACGGTGAGCTTTTAGTCATTCCTATGGACAAAAACGGCGTTTTAGATTTAAACGCTTATGAAGAATTACTGAAGCAATCGCCAAAGATTGTCAGCATAGCACACATTTCCAACACATTAGCGACCATCAATCCTATCAAGGAGATGATTGCCATGGCACATAAATACGACATTCCAGTCATCATCGACGGAGCACAGTCAATAGCACATCATATCATTGACGTTCAAGATCTCGACTGCGACTTCTTCGTATTTTCAGGACATAAGATGTACGCTCCTATGGGTATTGGCGGACTTTATGGCAAGATGGAATGGCTGGAAAAGATGCCACCTTATCAATACGGAGGCGAGATGGTTGACACTGTAAGCTTTGAAAAGACCACATTCAACAAAGTGCCGTTTAAGTTTGAAGCCGGCACTCCTAATGTCGGGGCAGCGCTTGGACTCGAGGCAGCTATTAAGTTCATCCAAAGTCTTGACAGAAAAGCCGTTGAAGAATACGAAGAACATCTTTTGAATTATGCCGTAGAACAACTTTCAAAGATCGAAGGCATAAGATTTATAGGACAAGCTCCAAAAAGAAGCGGTTTAGTTTCTTTCGTAATTGACGGAATTCACCCTTACGACTTAGGAACCATCATCGACAAAATGGGCGTCGCTGTGAGAACAGGACACCATTGCGCTGAGCCTGTAATGACATTCTTCGAGATTCCTGGTACCGTAAGAGCTTCATTTGCAGTATACAACACAACAGAAGAAATTGACATTTTCATTAAGGCTGTAGAAAGAGCAGCTAATATGTTAAGATAAATTAAAATTGTAAGAAATGACTATTAAAGAGATACAAGATTCTATAGTAGAAGAATTTTCAATGTTCGATGATTGGATGGACAGATATTCCATGTTGATTGAAATGGGCAAAGACTGTCCTATGATTGACGCACAATATCGTAACGACAACTATCTCATCAACGGATGCCAGTCAAGAGTTTGGTTGCACGCCAAGATGGAAGACGGCAAGGTATATTTCAGCGCCGACAGTGATGCTGTTATCACCAAAGGCATCATAAATTTGCTAATCAAGGTTTTATCAGGACAAACACCTAAAGACATCGTTGAAGCAGATATGGGTTTCTTAGATGAGATTGGATTAAAAGAACACCTCTCACCTACTCGTTCCAACGGATTATTGAGCATGGTAAAACAGATGATGTTATACGCTGAAGTATTTAATAATAAAGTTTAAAGTGTAGAGTTAATAGTTTAGAGTAGTTGCAAGTGGAAAGTTATAAGTAGAAAGTTTATAAACAAACATTAACAAGTACACTACAAATCTTCCCACTTTAAACTTATAACTACTATAAACCATAAACTCTCAACTATAAACTCTCAACTATAAACTAAAAAACATGTGGGATATTTTTAAGAAGAAGGTTATGACAACAGAAGAAAAAGAATTATTAAAAGAAAGAATAATAGCCGTTTTAGGCACCATTTACGATCCTGAGATTCCTGTTGACATATATAAATTAGGATTGATTTACGAGATCAACATCGACGATGAAGCTAATGTCAATATTTTGATGACAGTGACAGCACCTAACTGTCCTGTTGCAGATCAGCTTCCAATGCATGTAAAGGAAAAGGTCGGCACAATGATGGGCGTCAAGAAATGCAAGGTAGAATTGACATTTGAGCCAGCATGGTCACCAGCGATGATGACAGAAGAAGCTCGCGCCGAGTTAGGATTCGACGACGGATTCGGTTTAGGTGATTTAATGTATTGATCCACGAATCAACACCAACCAAATAATCAAAAGGACGTGATATTCCACGTCCTTTTTTTTATTTCCACGAATAAACACGAAATAAAAAAAGTCCCGATCGGGACTTTTTCATTTATCATAAACCTCACATTCCGAGATTTTGAGTTTCTGAATTTTTGATTTTTTGAATTTCTAATTCTTATAAAGTGTCGTAAGCTTCAATCAAGTCTTTTGCAAAACCGTAGAACATTTGAGCTACTGCTGTGAAGTCCATATTGAGGTCTTTGCTTAATCCGATCATTTCTTTGAACATTGCGACGTTGTACCATTGCAAGCATTGGAATGCTCTGTGGAAGTGGAGGCGTTTCAACTCTTCACTTGTTGGTTTATGTCCGAGGTAAGCTTCTAACAAGCTAAGAGCCTTATCGAAACCAGCGTTACCGTAGCAAGCGATATCATAATAAGGGTCGTTCATACCAGCAAATTCCCAGTCGAGGATATAAAGTTTCTCGCCATCGATAACCAAGTTTGTTGGCTGGTAGTCGCAGTGACAAGGAACGTGTTTGATATCTTTATATGTGTCACGCATTGCATTCAAGCGATTACGCAAGTCGAGATATTCTTGAGGGTGAGTAAAACCTAACTCTATGCAATATTTCTCATAATTATCGAGACGATCGAATGCGTTATATTCATTAAATTGCAAGTCGCTATTATGTAATTCTTTCAAAGCCTTTGCTGACATTTCGTTATAAGAAACAATGTCGGTATTTGACATAATTGTTCCTTCAACATAGAGAGCGAGTTTTTCACCAGTTCTCAGTTCAACGTATTCTGTTTTGTTGTTGACGCCGAGTTTATCTACTTTTTGAATGTTATCCCATTCTTCGATTCTATCGACGAAACGTTCTGCGAATTTACCAGGGACGCGATAAGTATATTTGTCACCTTGACATTCTACTACGTAAGTATAATTACTCATACCACCTTCGAGACGTTTTAGTATTTTAGCATCTGTAGCGTTCATTAAGAGATTCACTCTTTTAACGATATAAGCTTCTATTTCCATTGTTTAGTGATTTAATTATATAATAGTTTGATAATTGCGCGCAAAAATAAAAAAATATGTAAAATAATTATATCCTTTTGCAATATTTTTTTTGTAGTTTTGCGCACAATAACAATGGGGGTTTAGCTCATCAGGTAGAGCGTCAGGTTCGCAATCTGAAGGCGGCCGGTTCGAGTCCGGTATCCTCCACTTTTATAGTCCTAGTTATTCCCAACGCAACGGACGAGCATCTTCAATATCATCAGCATAGCTTCCTATATACAATTGGTTGCTTCTTATCCCTTTAATAAATTCATAACGTCCTTTTGAACATTCCAAGCTAACAGGAGGATTCTCGTTAGGCAATAACGATATATAAGAATTACGTCCTGCATTATTACTCACATCAATAGTAGCCTTAGGCATATGTTCCATTATCTCATCAAATTCTTTAGTCTTGGTGTTCCATAACAAGGTAAAGCTCTGAAGCTCCGTAGCTGTACCGGCCAACGTTGACACATCTGTCAAATCTAATTTCGCTATAGAATTTATATTCTGCAAGTCTTCCGCAACTAATTCAAAACTTTGAACAACGCCATCTGCATCTCTGATAGGATTGGCTTTAACCTTTATCTTCGCTATATGATAATTACCTAATTCATTTATATCACCAGTCTGCTTGGCAAAAGAGATAGTCTTACCCATCAATATGTTTTCAAATTCAGAATAATAATTCGTGACATTGGTACCTTCTCCACCATATCCTTCATTACCAAAATAATACAAATGATATTGTCGGGTATTTTGCAGATTATAACTTGGAACTATTCCTGTAAATATAACTTTATCAGATGGTTCATCTATTTCAGTCTTCATCTCAAAAAGCTCACCTAATGTTATCACACCAACACCACTGACATAATAACTACATTTATAAGGTATTGACAGATATATGTACTCTATATTTTTATCATTACCCCATTGAATATTGCCATTGGGCAATAGATCACCAAAATAGCTCCTAGTATTTGAATTCAACGATAACTCAAAACGTACTGGAACCAATCTCTCCTCATCTGACGTCTCATTCATCTTTTCTTTATTACAACTGAATAAGAACAGTACAAACGCAACAAATACCGATAACCTTTTCATTTCACTACCTCCTTCTTTTTTAACATAGCATAAACAATACCTATACACATTAATATAGACAGTCCATTTCCAATAGGAGCATCAACATAGATCTTCATATCAGAAAAACTTGTACCCAATGTCTCTACCGGCAAGTCTCGCATATCTATCCTTGTCTCACCATAGGTGTTATAGTTAAAGAATGAATCTGACTTTTGTTGTGCCATTAAAGAAGATGACATAACAACAAACAAAACTAATGTTGTGATTTTTTTCTTCATAAATTTAAGTTTGGTTAATAATTTATTTATCGGCACAAAAATATAATGATTTTTCCGAAAGAAAAAGTTAAAAAAAGTTAATTTTCAGAAAGTTAACGGGTGATTTTAAAAGTTAACGGAATAAAAAAAACGATGACAATCTCAAATTATTGCCATCGATTCTTTATTATTTTACCTTAACAAGACTCCGTTATATGAAAGTCTTGAAATCTTCATAATTCCTTTTCAATAAGTTAGGCGTATCTAATCCATAAGGGCATCTGCTTTTACACAAATTGCAATGCAAGCAGTTTTCAATTCTTTTCATCTTCATCTTCCACTCTTCGGAGAGATAGACGCTATGCGGCGCACGACGTAAGAAAAGGCTCATTCTTGCGCAATCGTTGATTTGGATTCCTGCAGGACATGGCATGCAATAACCGCAGCCTCTACAGAATTCACCTGCCAGTTCTTCTCTGTCTTTCTTCACTTTTGCCCAACGTTCCTCTGTCATAACTGGAGGATTTTCCTGATACGAGATAAACTCATCGAGTTCCGATTCTCTTTGAATTCCCCATATTGGAAGAACGTGATCATACTGATCCAAGAAAGCATAAGCGCAAGCCGAGTCATTGATAAGACCACCCGACATTGCCTTCATACAGATGAAGCCAATCTCTCTCTCCTTACACATCTGCACCAATTCCAATTCTTTCTCAGAACTGATATATGAGAACGGGAATTGTATTGTTTCATAAAGTCCAGATTCAATGGCTTCTTTTGCCACATGATGACGGTGATTTGTCAATCCTATATGTCTGATGATGCCTTTTTCTTTAGCTTCAAGCATTGCATCATAGACACCGCTCTCATCACCAGGTTTTGGGCAGAAACTCGGATTATGGAATTGATACAAATCTATATAATCTGTCTTGAGCAATCCGAGGCTTGTCTCAAGATCTTTCCAGAAAGCAGTCACATTGGTGGCCGCAGTCTTTGTTGCAATGATGACCTTATCGCGAATGTCGCTGAGCGCATAACCCATCTTCTCTTCACTGTCAGTATAGAATCTCGCTGTATCAAAATAAGTGATGCCATTATCAAAAGCCTTACGCAAGAGATAAGCAGCATCTTCTTTAGAGATACGCTGTATCGGCAAAGCACCAAAGCCGTTCTTGTTTACAACAAAACCTGTCTTACCTAATGTAACCTTTTTCATAATTCATAATGCATAATGCATAATTAGAATACCAATGAGAATAATACGTACAACCAGTGAGCTGCGACACCTGCAACGAGACCACCTACAGTGTGAGCCAAGATAGCTTTTGATGTGAGGCTACGGAATCCGAGTGAGTCGAGCATAGCTGTATGTGTGCTGAGGTAACCGCTCCAGCACATACCCATTGCAGTGAAAACAGCGATAGCATTACCGTTGATGATACCTTCTTGAATGAAGCGAGGGATGAGACCGAGAGCTGCTCCAACAGCACCGAGGGCTGTGATTGGGAACGCTACTAATTGTGGGCTTTCAAAACCGAACAACCAGTTAAACACGAAGTCAATCTTACCTGCGAGATATGGCAACAATGCGATGCCTTCGTATGCGCCACCTGCATAACCGCCTTCTGGAGCACCGAATGTAAGCATCATAACAACTGTTGAAATAATAAGAACACCTGGGATGATAGCAAGACCGATATCAACGCCTGACTTACCGCCATCGAGGATAGCATTCAAGAAACGTAAGAAAACACTGCCTTCTGATTTGAAAGAAATCTTTTCTTCATCACCTGCTTTGTCGCTGATTTCAACATCAAGTTCTGGATTAGATTTCAAAATGAAACGTTGCATCAAACGTGTTGAAACGATACTTCCGATAACAGCGCCGAGCAAACCGACTAATGCTGCTGGCAAATAACCTTTACCCATCATAAACATAATCACGACAAGGCCCATACCGAAAGCTGTACCGAAGTTTGTCAATGAAATAAGCTGGTATTTCTTGAAATAACGTGCGAAATGAGCGTCTTTTGAAAGACTGATGATAGCTGGGTTGTCTGACAAGAATGTCATAACGCCGCCGAGAGCAGCAACGCCAGGAAGGTTATATAATGGCTTCATAAGAGGACGAAGCACTACTTCAATCAAACGTACTACGCCAAATTCAACCAATAAGTTACCTAAAGCACCTGACACTACAGTGATAGCCATGATGTAGAATACAGTTTCCAACAATAAGCTGTAGGCTGTCTGCATAATGGTGTTCATCATGTTAGGCAATCCCATTTTACTTCCTAAAAATCCGAAGAATCCGAAGAAAACAAGTAAGAAGACAACGGCTTCTATACGACGTTTTGTTAAAAATTTCATACCTTTCATTTTCTCTATTGTTTATTAATTATTTTGCGAAGTTGATTCTCCATGTAACGCCGACATTAGCTTGAAATGACAAATTGCTTGAGTTTGGATTCATCATATCATCTGTAGGTTGTGTCAAGTCATTGACAGCAAAGAAGCCGTGAAGACGTACGTTTTGATTTCCTTTATAAGGATAAGCCTCAAAGCCTAAACCTGCAAATGTATATTCAATGCCTGGTGTGACTGCCATATCGTAAGGCTGAGGAGTTGGGATGTAACCGCTATTATCGAGGTAACTGTGTTTGTTTCTGTCGTAACCACCTTTTACCATAGCTGTGAACTTCTCTGTGAAAGCGTATTTAACTTCACCGATGATTGTGAAGTCGCCCAAGAAGAAATTACTTTGGTTGAAGAAACCTCTGTTCATGAAGTCGACGTAGAAATCCAAGTCGCCAAAGTCGAACATATTGCCCAAAGCAATGTAATTGATATATTCGCCTTTATTTTGTTCCATCATATTGATAGAGTAAGATGTGCTGAAAGCGCCCATTCTACCATACCATATCAAGTTGTAAGTATATCTACCTGGACGTCTGATGAAGCCGTTAGCGTCATATCTATTAAATGTAGAATTGGTGATTTGGAAAATGATGTCGTGGTTGCCATCGTTGGTATGGTATTCAAGCTGACTACCGATATCATAGCAGCTGAACTCATTCCAAAAATATGATGCGAAATAAACATCGATAGGAGGAAGATCATATTCCCAGCCACCAACTGCGAGAGGCATTCTACCAGCTGTCAATGACCAGTTTTTATTAGCATGATAAGAAAGAATCATAAAATCTGTCTTTGAACCACCTGCAGTCATATCAATTCTTTGACGAATACGATATGAGAAATCGTTGAGGAACGAACCTTTCATTTCAAAGTTAAAGAATCTTCCATCTAAACCTGAGTTATTTCTGTTGACATAATCATAATCAACACGGCCTTCTACAGACAATTTGTCGATAGTGAAATTTTTCTCTTGTGCTGTTGCAACGTTTGCAAACATTGTCGCGATGACAGCGATAACAAAAACTCTTAATACTTTTTTCATATCTTTATTTAAATTACTTTTCATTCATTTTAGCTTCGCTACGCAAAATATGACGCATCTCTGTGATAATAGCCGATGACTCTTGCATTATATTAAGGTACAATAAAGCCAAGTCGATATTTTCCTTATTGTTTTGAATTCTGTTCATCTGCTCGTGGCTCATACCAACAACTTCATCTTCTCTTATCTTGATACGTTCCAGAATAGCATCTGTATCTTTATATTCAGAAGAATAAATTGTTATGTCTGTCGCATCGATTGACCAGAATACCTTTTCTTTAAGGCTTTCTACTTCTGGAAGATATTTCTCATCCAACGGAGTGAAACTATTGTCGACATACTCTTTACAAGGATCACAGATTCTTCGCAAAGAATAGAATATCTGTTCTACACTGTTATATGACAAGTGGAACCATGTGTTCTTATTCATCATCTTGTCGTTCAAGCGACGCATAATCATGATTTCCTTTCTCTTAAGCTGCTTCATTATCTGTTTTGCATCTCTACAATCGTTAGATGCCTTTCTCAATGTCTTGATATCTTCATTCACGAAAGCATCGACGATGTTGGCATAAACATCTTTCGACATATTGAGCAAAGTATTCATACTTTCTCTGTTATGCTGGAGGAAGAGTTCGTATATAGTTTCTTGTCCATTAACCGACAAAGCTTTTTCAAACAACTCATCATTCTCTTCTGTTTTATTTGCCTTAGCTCTGTTCTTGATAATGATATATACTGCGAGTGCAATCATTGCAATCATTGCGACAACACCGCCAAAGTAGAACAACAAGGCAATTACGAAGCAAATCAAGAAAGCCACTATCGCTGTGATAAACCAGCCACCGATGACTGAGAACATACCTGTAACACGGTAAACGGCACTCTCTCTTGACCAGGCGCGGTCTGACAATGATGCGCCCATTGTAACCATGAATGTTACGTAAGTTGTTGACAAAGGAAGTTTCAATGATGTTCCAAGAGCGATGAGCATAGAAGCAAGTACGATACTTACAGAGCCTCTGATAAGGTCGAAGGCTGCATTTTCTTCAAGTATCATCTCTCTGTTATCGAAGCGTTTCTCGATCCATACTTTAACCTTTGCTGGCAAGATGCTGTCGATTGCACTGACCATATTGTTTGTGAATCTAACCAAGCCACGAGCGATAGCTGAAGAACCGAATGACTCGTTGCCACCGTTTTGTTTAGAAAGATCCAATGATGTCTGAAGAACGATTTTTGCCTTTTTAGATGTCAGCAATGTGACAACCATAACCAAACCTGCGATAATGATATATATCGTATTTGCCGCTGACATTGTATTGAGCGAATTCATAGAAAGAGCATCCATTCCAACGCCGCTGTTCTTGACGTCGATATATGTATCGAGACCTGCGAGAGGCACACCGATGAAGTTGACGAGGTCGTTGCCGGCGAATGCCATGGCGAGTGCGAATGTTCCTATCAAGACGACAAGCTTAAGCACATTGACTTTAAGGAAGAACAAAATCTGCATCAACACTGTAAAGAAGACGAAACTCATTCCGAGAAGCTGTAATGTGTGAGTGTCAATCCAGTCTTTTATCTCTGCAGTCATGAACGCAGCACCTTTCATACCTTTGATAAGCATGAAGTAAATCAATGCTGTCGTTGCTATTCCGCTGAAGATGCCTATCTTCCATTTAAGGTTCTTTTCAAAGTTAAAAGAGAAGATCATACGTGTGATGTACTGAACTATCATACCGAAGATAAAAGCGATGGCGACCGACAAGAAGATACCGACTATCATCGTCAAGGCTTTGTCTGTATTGATGAGTTCTGAGAGTCCAACATCTAGAGCGCCGCTACGCATCTTGATCATCGCGATGGCGACTGTAGCTCCAAGCAATTCAAACACAAGAGAAACTGATGTTGACGTTGGAAGACCCAATGTATTAAACACATCCAACAAAATAAGATTGGCGATCATAACCGCCAGATAGATGTAAATAATTTCGTTAGCGAAAAAGTATTGAGGTGAGAAGACTCCGTTTCTGGCTATTTCCATCATGCCGTTGCTCATGAGCGAGCCGAATATGATACCGAAAGAAGCGATGATGGTAACTGCTCTGTATGACGCTGACTTAGTTCCGACAGCAGCCGACATGAAGTTAGTCGCGTCGTTGCTGACACCTGCAACAATACCTAAAATTGCCAATACGAAAATAAAAACGATTACGATTGGAAGAAATGTTTCCATAGTTTTTTCATTAAAAATTTGGTACAAATATACTGATTTTTTCAAGTCGTTAACAAGTGTAAAAAAAAGAAAAAATTCACACTTTCTGAATGGCCAAAAGCCTTGTTTTATATGACTAAGAATGAATAAAAAAAGAAGTCGCCCGAACTTGTCAGACGACTTCATTATAACCAGAAAATCTTAAAACATCTATCAATATCAGCCGATCATTTCGACTATATCAAGCGGATGGGTGACAAACAATTTCGCACCATGCTGTGTCAAAAACTCTCTATCTCTGAATCCCCACAAAACAGACACGCAGTATACGCCCGCATTATCTCCTGTCTGGATGTCAACTTCAGAGTCACCAAAGAATATAGCATCGTCTTTTTCAACGCCGAATTTCTCACACATCATGTTGATGCCGTCTGGAGCAGGCTTACGTCTGCATGTCTCGCTTTCGCCAAGGACTGCATCATAAAGATCCTTGAAGTAATATTCACAGACCTCTTCGGCTGCAGATTGAAACTTATTTGAAACGATGCCCACCTTAATTCCTCTATTTTTCAACACCTTAAGAACATCAATTATATCATCGTAAGGACGTGTCTTGTCACAGCAATGTTCTGAGTAATGGTCTTTGAAACAAGTAAAACACATTTCAAACTTCTCTTCGTTTATATCTTCCGGCAAAGCCTGCTTCAACAGATGCTGAATGCCATTACCAACAAATGAAGTAATCTCTTCTAATGTTCGTTTTTTATATCCAAACAGATCTAAAGTAAAATTAACACTTTGCATCAAATCTTCTAAAGTGTAAAGAAGAGTTCCGTCTAAGTCGAATATTACTAATTTTCTCATTGCTATATTTTTTGATGTTGCAAATATAATCATTAATAAAAACATTTTTTATGTGCGCAGTCTTTTTTGTTAATAAAAATTTTGACTATGTTTTGACAGAAAAAATCTGTAACTTCGCAGAATTAATTTTTGAACGTGAAAGAACAGATAAAACAGCTTTATCTCAACAGCTCCAATGTCAAGGATCTCACTAATATCCTTGACACAGAAGACCATATTTCCTGTTTAGGACTTATAGGCTCTGCCAGATCTTATGTAGTGGCCGCAAGCGCCGACATAATAGGAGGCACCAGCTTCATCATCTGCAGCGACAAGGAACGCGCGGCTTATTTCTATAACGACATAGAAAACATCTTCGGAGAGAAAGACGTCGACTACAGCAAGAAACGCGTCCTCTTCTACCCGACCTCCTATAAAAAGCCTTACGAACCGGAAAAGCCCGACAACACATATATCCTTTCACGTACAGAGGTGCTTCAGCGCATATCGACAAGCGACAGAAAGACAATCATCGTCACCTACCCGGAAGCGCTCAGCGAGAAAGTCATCACTCGTAAGGTGATGAACAAAAACACCTTCAAGATTTCGGTTGGAGAAAACATCTCTATGGACAAGCTCACCGACTCTCTGGTAAACCTTAATTTCGAACATGCCGACTTCGTAGTCGAACCAGGACAGTTCGCGATAAGAGGAGGCATCGTCGACGTGTTCTCATTCTCCAACGACTATCCTTACAGAATAGAATTCTTCGGCGACGAAATCGATTCAATAAGAAGCTTCAACCCTATCGACCAACTCTCGATAGAAAAACTGAAAGACATCATATTAATTCCTAACCTTCAAGACCACAACATCAAACAGGACAGAGAATCGATATTCCAATATCTTAAAAACAACACCATCGTATGGATTGAAGAAGAGAATTCTCTCGAAGAGAAAATCGATAACGAATACGAAAAAGCCGTTAACATCTTTAACGAAAAAGAAGACCTTCAGGAAGAACCTGACACAATCTTTTCCAAAGGCGATGAGATAATATCACAGCTCAGTCAACTTAAGACCATCGTATTCGGCAACTTCATAGATAAAAAAGAACGTAACACTATATCGTTCAACACTTCGCCTCAACCTACTTTCAACAAGAACTTCGACATTCTGTTAAAAGATATTAACAACTTAAAATCTGAAGGCTACAAAATATTCTGCTTCTCCGAAAGCAAGAAACAGCTGGAGCGAATCCAAAGCATCTTGAACGACATACAACATCTTGATGAGGAGAACAGCAACTTCACTCCTATCAACCACTCCATCCAGTCGGGTTTCATCGACAGAGATTTGAAGATATGCTGTTACACCGACCATCAAATCTTTGAACGCTACCACAGATTCAGACTGCGCGAAGGCTTCGCCAGCAGTCAGGCGCTCACAATAAAAGAACTCTACGACTTAAAGCCAGGCGACTTCGTCACACATATCAACTACGGTATCGGACGTTTCGACGGACTGGAAATCATAGACAACAACGGCAAGCAACAAGAAGCCATCCGTCTCATCTACCAGAACGGCGACATCTTGTATGTCAGCATCCACTCTCTGCATCGCATCTCGAAATATTCCAGCAAAGACGGATCACAGCCTACGCTGAGCAAGCTCGGTTCAAATTCATGGAACAAGCTTAAGGAAAAGACCAAGAGCCGCGTCAAGGACATCGCCCGCGAGCTCATCAAGTTATACGCCGCCCGCAAAAACAGCAAAGGCTTTCAATATATGCCTGACACCTATCTGCAGACCGAGCTAGAGGCGTCTTTTATGTATGAAGACACTGCAGATCAGCTCAAAGCCACCGTCGACGTGAAACGCGACATGGAGTCAGAGACACCTATGGATCGTCTCATCTGCGGCGACGTAGGCTTCGGCAAGACAGAGATAGCGATACGCGCCGCCTTCAAGGCAGTGTGCGACTCCAAACAGGTAGCAGTGCTAGTACCGACGACAGTGCTCGCGCTTCAGCATTACCAGACTTTCTGCAAACGTCTGAAAGGATTCCCTGTCAACATCGACTATATCAATCGTTTCAAGACAGCCAAAGAACAGAAAAAGACTATCGAAGACCTGAAAAACGGTCATATAGACATCATCATAGGCACACATAGCATCATAGGCAAAAACGTGTCGTTCAAAGATTTAGGTCTGCTCATCATCGACGAGGAACAGAAGTTCGGAGTGTCTGCAAAAGAGAAGCTCAAACAATTCCAGACCAATGTCGATACGCTGACATTGACAGCTACACCAATTCCAAGAACGCTTCAGTTTTCCATGATGGGCGCACGTGACATGAGTATCATCAAGACGCCGCCACCAAACAGACAGCCTGTAGAGACAGAACTTCATACCTTCAACCCAGAAATCATCCGCGACGCCATACAATATGAATTGGCCCGCGACGGACAGGTGTTCTTCGTTCATAACAGAGTGCAAAACATACAGAATGTCTGCGACATGATCACAAGTTACGTCCCTGGCGTGAGGGTCGGCGTGGCACACGGACAGATGGAAGGCGGCAAGCTGGAACAGATCATGCTCGACTTCATAGACGAGAAATATGACGTGCTTTTATCGACGACAATCATCGAGGCTGGACTCGACATCCCTAACGCCAACACCATTATCATCAATGAGGCGCAGAACTTCGGTCTCAGCGACCTACATCAGCTGAGAGGTCGTGTAGGACGTTCTAACAAAAAGGCTTTCTGTTACTTATTGGCACCTCCATTGTCGACATTATCTGATGAGTCACAGAAGAGACTACGTGCCATCGAGGACTTCTCCGATCTTGGCAGCGGATTCAACATCGCACTCCGCGACCTCGACATACGCGGAGCCGGCAACTTATTAGGTGCAGAACAAAGCGGATTCATCAACGACATCGGTTTCGAGACATATCACAAAATCCTCGACGAGGCGATACTCGAACTGAAAGAGACTGAATTCAAAGACATTTTCGAAAACGAACTCAAAGACAAGAAATTCGTCAGCGAATGCATATTCGAATCAGATTTGGAAATACTGATACCTAACGAATATGTAGAGTCATCAGCCGAACGTATCAGCCTCTACACCGAACTCGACCATATACAAAATGAAGAAGGTCTGCTAAGATTCACAAGCAACCTGACCGACAGATTCGGACAGATACCTCATCAGACAGAGGACCTGCTCAACACCATGCGACTACGCTGGCTAGCGAGAGACCTTGGCTTTGAAAAAATAACTTTGAAACATAAAATCATGACGGCTTATCTTGTCTCAAACCAAGAGTCAGAATACTATCAGACAGATACCTTCATGAAAATCATACGATACGCCGCCTCGCACCAAAGACGTTGCAAGGTAAAGGAACTCAACGGAAAGAACATATTTTATGTTGACGCCGTCACTGACGTAGGAGAAGCTCTTAAGGTTATTAATAGAATTTTAGAACTTTAGAACTTTAGAATTCTAGAATTTTAGAGTTCTAGAGTTTTAAAGTTCTCATAATCTTACCAGTAGCACCGATGCTAAGTTGGATATAATCCTGGCAGATGCCTGAGGCTTTGTTATAGAATTCCTCGTCATTCATCAGTCGTTTGAACATTTCATCAAACTCCTGCTGGTTGTTCACAGAGAACATACCGCCATCTCTCACGAGATCGACGGCCTCGACGAATTTATGATACTTAGGACCAATCACGACAGGACAGCCAAAGACAAGAGCCTCCTGTGTATTATGGATGCTGCTCATGAAACCGCCGCCGACATAAACAAAACGAGCGTATTTGTATATCTGCTTCAAAATACCTATAGTATCAATGACTAAGGTTTTTGGCTGTTGGCCGTTGGCCGTTGGCAATTTGGTATATAGAGCATAGTCATCTAGTTGAGATGTGATCTGCTTTATATGAGAATCAGACACGTCGTGCGGTGCGATGATCAGACAATAATTCTCAGGCATTTTTTTAGAGAATGGAATAATAAACTTCTCATCTGAAGGCCAAGAACTACCTGCGATGATACATTGTCTTCCATCTATAAACTTCTCTATTTCAGGGAACGACTTCGACTGTTTCGCTATCTCAAAAACCCTGTCGAAACGAGTGTCGCCTGTAACAGTTGCATTTTCTATTCCTATAGCCTTCAACAATTTAGCAGTCTCATCATTCTGCACGAAATAATGAGTCACATTAAACAGTTGCTTTCTGAACCATAAAGAATAGAATTTAAAGAAATAATGATCAGGATGAAGTAAAGCCGATATATAATATAAAGGTATATCATTTTCCTTCAAGACTTTCATATAATTAAACCAAAAGTCATACTTGACGAAGAAAGCGGCTTTGATATTAAAGTTCTTTATGAGTTTTTTGGCATTGCTTCTGGTATCAGAAGGCATATATGCCACCTTATCAGCGAGCTGGAAATTCTTCCTAGGTTCATAACCTGAAGGTGAGAAGAATGTCAGCAACAACTTATATTTCGGATAATCAGCTTTAAGGTTCTCTATGACAGGAAGTCCCTGTTCGAACTCTCCTAAAGAAGACACATGAATCCAGATCCATTCGTCATCGTTGTTCGGAGACTTAAGATTATCCCATTGATTTTTTCTACCCTTCCACCAAAGCTGAGCCTTCTTGTTTCCAAACAAAGCCGCAATGGACACCAGTCCACTGTACAATCTTATGGCGAGAGAGTATAAGATATTCATGATCAATAGTAATAATATTCAGCAGGCATTCTTTTATATGTAGGGATATAAAGGGAAAAGCGTATTCCCATATATCTGTCGAGATAATTCTTAATATCTGGACCCATGAGGTTGAAATTCCATTGACGCAATGATTTGGTATGAGCCTGAGTGAATTCGAGAGAGACTGAGAAGTTCAACACTCTAGAGCTGCTCATATACATATATCCGATTTCCCCTGAATAAGCGAAACCGCCACGCATTCTGTCATAACCATAACGATAATCGCCGTCAAGGTTTGGAGGTGTTGATGCGTATGATGAGAATTCTATTCTTATTCTATTCAAGAGATAGCCCAAGCCGCCATTGATGAAGAAGCCGCAGTTTGGATTAGGAGCGCAAACATTAAAGATCTTGCCCACTTTAGCCTGGATATGATATCCGCGTTGGAACATCGCATAGCTGCCCCAGATACCGTCGCCAGTAATCAGCTCGCCGCTATTATCCAAGATTATACCTAATATATCTTCGCGGGATGCTCTTATCTTCTCTCCGAAAATAAAGTTAGCATTGGCAGTCCACATCCAGTTTTTATCGGTTTTATAAACGATGCTTGGTCCTATGGTTGAATTGTTGCCATACAAAACTTTTGTATCAGCTCCAGGAAACTGATATGAATATGTCGCGCTGAACATTGTTGTCGACACGCACTCCTTCTTTATATCTTTCTGTGCATCAGCAATAAAAGGAAATATTACCAACAACAAAAAATAAAATAATCTTTTTTTCATCTTTAAAAATTTAAGAATTGCAAATATAATAAACGTTTTGCAATTTATGTTATTACACAGCAATTTATTTATGTCAAAAACAAGTGCTCAAAAAAAATATTTTCTTAACTTTGCAAAAAATAATTAGAATATGAAATCACTCACTTCAAACTTAGTCAAAATCAGTTCATTAATCTTAGTCATAGTACTCTTAGCATCATGCTGGGGTAGAAACAACAAACCTAAAAACTACTTCACCATTGGAGATAATACTTACGAAATCAAATCTGGCGTCATCATCAACAATGGAGAAACAGAAAACGGTTTCAATTTAGACTTACGTCTTTACGATGAAAAAGGCGAAAACTTCCTAAGTTTCTCTCTCGTATCTCCACAAGCAGAAAGCCTTCCTAGCACAACATTCAACAATATTGAAGGCGCATGGGTTTTGGGATATAACGAAAACGGCAACTTCGACAACGGTTACATACAATCAGGAAAATTGGTGATAAGCAGATCTTCAGACGGTTACTCAATAGACATCAAGGGTACAGACCAATACGGCAATGACATTGAAGGTTATTACAAAGGCGAGTTGTCAAAAAAAGACGAAAACAACTTAGTACATAAACTCCCAGATTACGTACTACCTACAGAAATCTACGAAGATGTAACCGAACTTCTTCCTGTATACTCAGGTTCAAATCCTCCTGACATGAAAGGCGAATATGTCTCAGCGCCTCACGCCCTCATATATGAATCATACGCAGAGAAACCTGATTCATTGCAATTCTATTCAGACCGTTACCTCGGTTTCTCATATATCAATAAAGAAATGACTTTCTACGGAAAACAATTCGACTCATTGACAAATAAATATGTAGAAGAAATCCAATACGGCGTCAAGATAACAGGTGACAACGACTACTTCACATGTTATTACGTAGTTGACGGTTACGTACAAGGTTTCTATTCACAACAATCATTCATCTTCAGCGGAAAGAAAACAGATTCAGGATTAGAAGACTTCCACACAGCAGTCGTATTGCTTGAGACTAGCGGCAATCCAAATATGTATGCAAAACATTCATTCAGAGTGCTGAAAGACTATGACGGACTCGCTGAAAAATACAACTGGTTGTCAGGCAGAAGCGAAGCTCCAACTACAAAATCCAGCAATCCTTTCGACATTTGGATGAAATAAAACATCTGAACCTAAAACCTATAAACCAATATGTCAGAAGAAGGTATCATTTCCGAATATATATTACCTAATGGTATAAAAATACTTCATAAACATAGACCTGGAGCCATAGCGCACATCGCGCTGATGGTAAACACAGGCATGCGCGATGAACTCGACAACGAAAACGGTTTGGCGCACTTCATCGAGCATATGGTATTCAAAGGAACTAAAAAGCGTAAAGCTTACCACGTACTGAGCTGTCTTGAGAACGTAGGTGGTGAGCTTAACGCTTATACAACCAAAGAAGAGACCTGCATCCATGCTTCTTTCCTGAAAGAACATTATAACAAAGCCATCGAACTTATCGCCGACGTCGCTTTCAACAGCACCTATCCTGCCAACGAAGTCGAGAAAGAAAAAGAAGTCATAATAGACGAAATCAATTCTTACCGCGACACTCCGGCAGAAGAGATCTACGACGAATTCGAGAACAACCTCTACAAAGGTCATGAAATGGGCCGTAACATATTGGGAACAACTGATTTAGTCAGCAACTATACCCGCAACGACCTATGTCATTTCCTCAAGAACAATTATTCAACAAGTAAAATGGTCGTCGCGACAATAGGCGACATTCCTTTTACAAAGTTCAAAAACAAGATCATATCCTATTTCGGAGATTACAGACAAACAGTCACCGAATACCATAGAAACAAATTTGAAGGACTGCCAAGTTTCACCAAGATTGAAGAAAGAAACAACCATCTGTCTCACTGCATCATAGGCGGCATTGCATATAATATCGACAGTCCTCTTAAAATGCCGATGGTATTGCTGAACAACATATTAGGCGGTCCTGGCATGAACTCACGACTAAACCTTAATATCAGAGAAAAATACGGATTCGCATATACCATCGAATCACAATACAACGCTTATTCCGACACAGGAAACTTCTCGATATATATGGGCGTTGACCCTCATTCTCTTGACAAAGCCGTCGATTTGGTCTTTAAAGAATTGAATAAGTTGAAAGACAACAAACTCGGAACAATTCAGTTATCCAATGCCAAGAATCAGCTGGTCGGTCAATTGGCACTCAGCTGCGAATCAGGTTTAGGAGAACTCTTGTCTATGACACGCGCCGGTTTCTCTCAAGAAACAATAGAACCTTTATCGGAAACAGTTAGAAAAATAAGGAATCTGAAAGCCGATGATATTCTTAGCGTTGCAAACGAGATATTCGACAACAAGAATATCAACCTTATGATTTACAAAGGTTTATAAAAACAATATTAAAAATAAAATAATTCTTGATTTTTTATTTTTTTTACTCTAACTTTGGTGTCTCTCAAAAAGTATTGTACTATGCAAATACAGAAAGACTCCAAAAAATTGCCCATTATAGGAATCACTCAAGGTGACATCAATGGCATTGGTTATGAGATTATCCTGAAAACTCTTTGCGACAGTAGAATTTTTGATTCATTCATTCCAATCGTATATGGGCAGTCGAAAGTTTTCTCTTATTACAAGAAAAACTTCAATATGGAAGAGCTTTCGTATTCTTTGATTCGAGACGCACATCAGGCGCAGGCTGGAAGAATCAACTTCATCAACCACACCGATGAAGAACTTAAGATAGAACCAGGCATCGCGACAGACACTGCTGGAAAAGCAGCCTTCGACGCACTTAAGCTAGCTGTCGACGACTTGCACAAAGGCAACATCGACGCATTGGTGACAGCTCCTGTAAATAAGAAAAGCATACAATCCGAGCAGTTCCATTTCTCAAGCCAGAAAAAATACATAAGCACTTTGTATCAGGACTGCACACCTCTTATGTTAATGGTTTCCAGCAAGCTGATCATCGGAAGCGTAACCAACCACATTTCATTAAGAGAAACACCAGACGCCATCACCAAACAGCTTATAACAGACAAACTTGATGTATTCGTCAAGACATTACAGCAAGACTTCGGAATCAAATATCCACGCATCGCCGTCATGGGACTCAACCCTCACATCGGCGACGGCGGACTCTACGGCAAAGAAGAACTCGAGATCATCATACCTGCAATCAAAGAAGCCAAGGAAAAAGACCAGCTGGTTTTCGGACCATTCTCAGCAGACGGATTCTTCGGCTCGGCAGCATGGACAAAATATGACGGAGTATTATGTATGTTCCACGACCAAGCCATGATCTCATTCAAGATATTGGCTGTTGACGGCGGCGTCAACTTCACAGCAGGTCTTCCTGTAGTAAGAACTGCGCCAGACCACGGAACAGGCTACGACATCGCAAATAAAAACATCGCCGATCCAGACTCATTCCGTCACGCTATATACCTCGCAATCGACATACTGAAAAATAGAAACTGTTAGTTTTTTCAGAATCTCAAAAATTCAGAACCTCAGAACCTCAGAACCTATGAAAAGTTTTGAGGTTTTGAGTTTTTAAAGTTCTGTATTCTTAAAATTTTATGTATGTTTGCCGTATGAATTATACCATTGAGAAAATAGCATCAATAACAGAAGGCAGACTTATCGGCAGCAATAACAAGAATCTTGTTATCAAGGATTTATTGTTTGATAGCAGAATGCTTGTCATGCCTGAAAACACATTGTTTTTCGCTCTCAAGAGCCAACGCAACAATGGCAACAAATACATACATGAATTATACGGCAAAGGAGTAAGAGCCTTCGTCGTAGAAGAATTGCCAAACAACAGCAGCATATACAATGATGCCGTTTTCATCTTGGTTTCAAACACTTTAAAATCACTTCAGAAAATAGCTGCGACACATCGCGACAGCTTCAACATTCCAATAGTAGGCATAACAGGAAGCAACGGCAAGACTATAGTCAAGGAATGGCTTTATCAGATCTTCAGCCCTGAAGCATCCACCATCAGAAGCCCTAAAAGCTACAACTCACAAATAGGCGTGCCTGTATCAGTATGGCAACTAAATGAAACTCATCAAATCGGATTCTTTGAAGCAGGAATATCACGCCCTGACGAAATGCAAAACCTGAAGGAGATAATCAAACCTACTATCGGCATCTTCACCAATATAGGCGAAGCTCACGGAAAAGCATTCGACAATATCAACAGCAAAGTCGAGGAAAAGCTAAAGCTATTTCATAATGTAGACACATTAATATATTGCCTCGACCATAAGGAAATAAGAGAAGCCGTCAGCAAGTTAAACATCAAGACTTTCACATGGAGCAGAAACGACAATACTGCTGACGTTTTCATTCATTCCATTGAGAAAAAAGACGATCATACCGAAATCTCGGCATCTCAGCATCTCAAAATAAGCATTCCTTTCACAGATGACGCTTCTATCGAGAATGCAATACACTGCTGGCTCACAGCATTGAAATTCAACATTCCAGAAGACATCATCGAGAAGAAGATGGCACATCTATCCCCTATTGCGATGCGCATGGAACTGAAATCGGGCATCAACAACTGCGAAATAATCAACGACAGTTACAACTCCGACATCAATGCACTCACAATAGCGCTTAACTTCATGAACCAGCATCATCATGGGAAAAAGCGCGTCGTCATCTTATCCGACATTTTACAGAGTGAATTAAAGGAAGAAGAATTATACGAAAATATAGCGCAACTACTTAAAAACAAAGGCGTTAATTTCATCATAGGAATCGGTGATGCGATAATGCGTCAAAGCGAGAAATTCGACATAGAAAAAGTCTTCTACCACGACGTAAAAGAATTCTTAGCCAGACATCAGATAGAGACATTCTACAACCAGATGATACTCATCAAAGGAGCTCGTGAATTCGGCTTCGAAAAGATCAGCAAGGTTTTGCAGGAAAAAGCTCATGAGACCATTCTTGAGATAAACCTCAACAACTTGGTCAAGAACATGAACTACTATCGTTCCAAGTTAAAGAGCGACACCAAGTTGATGGTCATGGTAAAAGCCTTCGCCTACGGAAGCGGCAACTTTGAAGTATCAAACGCCGTCAAGTTCCATCACGCCGACTATCTCACCGTAGCATACGCCGACGAAGGCATCGAGTTAAGACGTAAAGGCATCGACCTTCCTATCGTCGTAATGACACCAGAAATAAATACTTTTGAAAGTATCATCAAAAACAACTTAGAACCAGACATCTACAGTTTCAGAAGTCTGAGCCTACTGGAAGAAGCGATAGATAATCTAGACATTGCTCTAACCTCCCCTATCGGAATTCACATCAAGCTTGACACAGGAATGCACCGACTTGGATTCTTGCCAGAAGACATCGACGAGCTTTTGAAAAGAATCAAGTCAAACGACAAAATCGTTGTCAAAAGCGTATTCTCACATCTTGCCGGCAGCGACAGTCCGGAATTCTACGACTTCACAATGAAACAGATAAACAATTTCGAAGAGATGAGTTCTAAGATCGCAGAAGCATTGCCTTATAAAATAATAAGACATATACTTAACAGCGCAGGCATAAGCCGTTTCACCGACTACCAATACGATATGGTAAGATTAGGAATCGGCATCTACGGCATCGCGCCTTGCGAAGAAGACAGAGGCAAACTCCACACCGTCGTCTCTTTGAAAACCACCATCGTACAGATCAAGGAATACGAAGTCGGAGAGACAATAGGTTACAGCAGAAAAGGCAAGATCGAGAAGAAATCACGCATCGGCGTCGTTCCTATAGGTTACGCTGACGGTCTCAAGAGAGAACTCGGCAACGGCAACGCCTGTTTCTACGTCAATGGAAAAGCAGCTCCTATCATAGGCAACATCTGCATGGACATGTGTATGATCGACCTGACAGGAATCGAATGCAAGGAAGACGACACCGCCATCCTGTTCAACGAAGATTATCCTGTTGAAAGAATCGCAGAGGCATGCAACACAATACCTTATGAAATATTGACAAGTATTTCACAACGCGTGAAACGCATTTATTATCAAGAATAAGCATTTACATTTTTATTTTATCAAAAGTGTAATTTTGATAAGCAATATTTATTAAATTTGTGTTTTTAATAATTAAAACATAAACAGAAAAAAATCAGATTTTTATGTCAGAAAATCTTGTAATAATACCGACATATAACGAGAAGGAAAACATTGAAAAAATCATCCGATATGTTTTTCAAATGCCGATGTCTTTCGACATCCTTATCATTGAAGACAACAGTCCTGACGGCACAGCAGACATCGTCAAAAGATTGATGCAAGAATTTCCTGAACGTCTTTTCATTGAAGAAAGAAAAGGCAAGTTAGGTCTCGGCACAGCATACATCCATGGATTCAAATGGGCTTTGGCTCGTGACTACCAATACATCTATGAAATGGATGCCGACTTCTCCCACAACCCTGACGACCTTATCAAATTACATGACGCATGTGCCAACCAAGGCGCAGACTTGTCTATCGGTTCACGATATATCACTGGCGTCAATGTCGTCAACTGGCCAATGGGCCGCGTATTGATGTCTTATTACGCATCAGCATACGTACGTTTCATTACAAGAATGAAGACAAGAGATACAACCGCTGGTTTCGTTTGCTATACAAGAAAAGTACTACAAACCATCGATTTAGACAAGATAAAATTCATCGGTTACGCCTTCCAGATCGAGATGAAATACACAGCATGGAAACTCGGATTCAACGTCAAAGAAGTGCCTATCATCTTCACTGACAGAGCAGAAGGAACATCAAAGATGTCTGGCGGCATTTTCAAAGAAGCTATCTTCGGCGTAATCAATTTAAGATGGAGAGGAATGATTGGAAAAATTAAACCTAAAAAAATATGAACTACATAATTAAAAACGCAACACTTGTCAACGAAGGCAAATCCTTCATGGCAAGTGTTGTCATTTCAGGCGATACAATAGAAAAGATAACTCAGACCATTGACACTGACTCTGACTATCCAGGCTATGAAGTCATTGATGCAGAAGGACTATTATTAGTTCCAGGAGCCATCGACGACCAGGTACATTTCAGAGATCCAGGCTTGACACATAAAGGCGACATCGCTTCAGAAAGCCGCGCTGCTGTTGCCGGCGGCGTGACATCATTCATGGATATGCCTAACACCGTGCCTAACACTTTGACACAGCAGTTGTTGCAAGATAAATACGATATCGCTGCTGAGAAGTCAATGGCCAACTATTCTTTCTATATGGGTGTTTCCAACGACAATATCGAAGAAGTCTTGAAGACAGATCCAAAGAACATCTGCGGCATCAAGGCTTTCATGGGCTCAAGTACAGGAAACATGTTGGTTAACAACGAGTCAACATTAGAGATACTCTTCAAAGAAGCTCCATGTCTCGTGGCCACACACTGCGAAGACGAAGCCATCATCCGCAACAACATAGAAATCTTTAAGGCAAAATATGGCGACGATGCTCCAGCATCGATACACCCACTAGTCCGCAGCGCAGAAGCCTGCTACAAGACATCATCATACGCTGCTGAACTCGCTTCAAAATTCGGAACACAACTGCATATCCTCCACCTTTCAACAGCAAAGGAAATAGAATTATTCAGCAACAACATTCCTTTGAAAGACAAGAAGATAACAGCTGAGACATGTTTACATTACCTTCTCTTCGACGACAGAGACTATGCAAATAAAAAGACATTACTTAAATGCAATCCTGCCGTCAAGACAGAAAGCGACAAATTAGCTTTGATACAAGGATGTATTGACAATCGCATTGACATCTTGGCAACAGACCACGCACCTCATACTTTAGAAGAGAAAAACAAGCCATATTTCACAGCACCTTCTGGAGGAACATCAGTGCAGCATCTTTTGTTAGGAGCATTAGAACTCGCATTAAAAGGACAACAGTCAACAGTCAACGGACAACAGCATTTATCAATAGAAAAAGTAGTGGAACTTTTGTCTCATAATCCTGCTACATTATTCAGAATCAACAAGAGAGGTTATATCAGAGAAGGCTATTACGCCGACTTGGTATTGATAGACCCTAAAAAAGAACAGACCATCAGCAACGAGAATGTATATTACAAATGCGGATGGACTGCATACGAAGGCATGAAACTCAGCTGCAGCGTGACACACACTTTCGTCAATGGCGAATTAGTATATCACAACGGCAGTTTCAAAGAAGATTACAGAGGTAAAAGATTGACATTCAACAGATAAAATCATGATTAAAAAAATATTTTTAGTAGCTTCAATATTTCTTTCAATATTTTCATGTTCAAGAAATATGATTGTAGAAAACATCGTCGAACAATATGATGATGGCAGCAGAAAAGTCGTTCATTATTATCAAGAAAAGGGAAATGGTGAAATGACATGGATCAGAGAGACTTGGTTTTATCAGGAAGGCATGAAACATCTCGAAGGCCCTATCGTCAATGGCAAACGTAACGGCGATTTTAAGGCATACTATAAATCAGGAACCGTCTTAAGTGAAGGCAATTTTATTGATGGAAAAAGAGAAGGCAAAGCTATAGTATATCACGAAAACGGCAAGATCAAATACGAAGGATTTTACCAAAACGGCAAAGAATGCGGTATTTGGAAATTCTACGACGAAGACGGTAATTTATACAACGAAGTCAACAGAGATTTAAAATGAAATTATCCGTATTTTCTGACGAATATTACATGCAACAGGCACTTAACGAAGCTCTTATAGCAGAAGAAAACGACGAAGTGCCTGTTGGAGCCGTCATAGTCTGCAACGACAAAATCATCGCTCGCGCCCACAATCAGGTAGAGCGACTTAACGATGTCACGGCACACGCCGAGATGCTGGCATTGACATCAGCTTTCAACGCAATGGGCGCCAAGTATCTAGACGACTGCACCTTATATGTCACACTAGAACCATGCGTAATGTGTGCCGGAGCCTTGGCTCACGCTCATGTCAGCAGAGTCGTATGGGCCTGCGATGACAAGAAAAACGGTTTCAGCAAACACGGAAACCTTTTACACCCAAAAGCCAAAATACAAAGCGGAATACTTCAAGACGAATGCCTTAAAGTATTGAAAGGATTCTTTGAGAGAAAACGTAATTAATTAAGAATTTTGTAGAGACGCGTCAATGTTACCTTAAAAATAAAAGAGCATTGACACGTCTTAATTCATCATAGAAGTTACGCCTTCACAGCGATTCCTATTTTTCAAAAACATGGTGTATAGTTCTTAATCTGAAAGCAGATACTATTTCAGACAAGCCATAGATTATGAACGACAAGGCGATGTAAACCGCTACGGTCATCACTCCTAATGTCATAGGACGCAATAAGATAAGTATCGCCAACACGAGCAAGACGATACCGCAGAACAATGTCAATCCATAGCCTTTCACTTTGAAATTCTTAAGATCGCCGGCATAGCTGATTGTCATGAAGCTTTGATAGAGCATCCACATTCCAAGGATCAGCGGTAATGTGATAGCAGCGATTCCTGGATTTGCAGCAAGCAAGATACCCAACACAATGTTAAGCACCGCTCCTATTATCACAGCGGCTCGCGACACAAACAAATTCCTGCTGAAAATACCGACAATCATCTCAATAACACCAAAGACCAACAATGCCAAACCCAATAGCAATGTCATCATCTCATAAGTGATAGCTGGATTTGTCAGCATAAACACTCCTAAAATAAAAGCCAATACACCTATTATTAAGTACATCCACCAATGTTTAACAGGCTCCATAGCACGTTCGTATAAATCGTATGTTTTCATGATATAAATTTTATCCGAAAAACAACGGCTTATCGCTATTGTTCATGCAGCCTTCATTTTTAACTTTTTTTAACTTTTTTCTATGATTTTTAATGTTAAATTTGCAGTGTAGACTTTATTATTCAAAACAGGAAATATTATGGAAATGTTAATATATGTATCAAAGATAACCAACAGATTGTTCTACATCATCGAATTGATACTCAAAGAGGAACTTGGCATAAACTTCAAATTCACTACCGATAAAGAGAAGTATTTATCTTATGAAGGTCCTAAATTGCATTATGGCAAAACTCCTCTTGAAAATGAAAACGGATTATTCCAACAATCTGTGAATCTGCTTTTCGAAAGAGACATCGCTGACCAAGATGTTAAAATCTGTAAACATAACGATACAAAAGCAATATTTCCTGTATTTAACGACAAGTCTATATTACATTTCGACATCTTCGCCGCATCGTTCTATATCATAACACGTTACGAAGAATATCTTCCTCACGTATGCGACCATTACAATAGATTTCAACCACAAGACTCCATACTCTGCAAAATGGATGTCATCGAGAAACCTATCATCAATATATGGGCAAAAGAACTCGGCAATATCATAACAGAAAAATATCCTGACGTTCAATTAAAAAAGAAGTCATTCAAATTCATCCCTACTTACGACATAGACGCCGCTTGGGCTTATCGTAACAAAGGATTTTTCAGAACGACAGCAGCTTTTCTAAGAGACGCCTTGGTATTCAACACTAACGAGATAAAAAGAAGATACGAGGTCCTTACAAAAAAGAGAATAGACCCATTCGACACCTTCGATTATCAGATAGAATTACAGAAAGAGTTAAAACTCAAACCTTTATATTTCATACTCTGCGGTGATTACAACACCAACGACAAGAATATCTCAATAAGAAATAAGGAGTTCCAGGAACTGATAAAACATATAGGTGACTACGCCTTGGTCGGCATCCATCCATCCTTCTCTTCATATCTTCAAAAAGATGTTGTCAAAGATGAAGTCAAACGTCTATCTAGCGTCTTGAACAGAGAAGTCACCATGAGCAGACAGCATTACCTACGATTATGTTTACCATTGAGTTACCAGATACTCAACGAATTAGACATAACCGACGACTACACAATGGGATATGCATCGCAGGCTGGATTCAGAGCTGGTTATGCTGACACTTTCGCATTCTTCGACCTTGAAAACGACACCAAGACAAAACTCAACATACATCCTTTTGCTTTGATGGACGGAACAATGCGCGACTACCTCGACCTCGACGTTCACGAATCCTTCGATAAAGCGAAGAAACTTATCGATGAAGTAAAAAATGTCAACGGAACATTCATTCTTTTATGGCACAATGAAACATTATCGGGAGAAAAACGTTGGGAAGGTTGGATTACATTATACAGAAAAATCCTCGATTACGCCGTAAGCATGTTATGATAAGACTTTTGAAACATAATGAGATCAACAAAAGACGTTGGGACGACTGCATCAACAAGTCGTTCAATGGCAACGTATATGCATTGTCATGGTATCTCGACATCGTACATCCAAACTGGAACGCATTGATAGAGAACGACTATGAAAGAGTAATGCCTTTGACAAACAGCAAGAAGTTCGGATTGTCATATATGTTTCAGCCTTTCTTCGTACAACAACTCGGCGTGTTCTCCACATCGCAACTTTCTCAGGAAGACGTGGCAAACTTCATCAAAGCCATCCCACAACAATATCTCCTGACACAATACAGACTCAACTCATATAATAAGGTCGATTACGATTCTGACATCATCGCCAAACATCGTAATGTGGAATTAGACTTAATATATGACTATCAATATCTTTACAATAATTACAACAACAATACTAAACGTAATCTCGCAAAAGCAGAAGCCGCTGGACTTTCAATCAACAATAATATAAATCCAGAAATCATAATCAATCTTTTCAGAAACAACAGAGGCAAAGACGTCAAACACTGGAAAGACAAGGAATACAACAGGCTTCTCGAACTGATTAACATTGCGATATCACAAGAATGCTGTTTCACCATCGGCATCAACGATTTAGACAACAACACCATTGCTGGAGCAGTATTTATGCACAGCCACGACAGGATCATCTTCCTTTTCTCTGGCAGCGACGAGGCACATAAAGACAAACACGCCTTGACTATGTTGCTCGACAATGTGATAAGAGAATTCAGCGAGACACAATACACCCTCGATTTTGAAGGTTCTGACAACGACGGACTTGCAAGATTCTACAAAGGATTCGGCGGTGCGGAAGTCTTCTACCCTGAAGTAAAATACAACAACCTAAAAGGAATATTGAAATTCATTTACAAACTAATGAGAAAATAAGAAGTATATGATCAGAATTAAAAAATTAGGAGAATATAATAGTGTTATAAACAACTTCATTTCTGAACTAAGAAATGTTGATATCCAAAACGACAGATTCCGTTTCAGAAAAAACCTGGAACGTCTTGGTGAGATTTTCGCATACGAAATCAGCAAGACTTTGGAATATAAAAGCGAGACCGTTGTAACACCTTTAGGAAGTCTCGAGATGAATGTCTTGAAAGAACAGCCAGTTCTAGCGACAGTGCTACGTGCTGGCCTGCCTATGCACCAAGGATTTCTAAACATCTTCGACAAGGCAGACAACGCTTTCATCGCTGCCCATCGCAAATACGATAAAAACGAAAATTACGATATCAGCATAGAATATTATTCTACTGCCGACATCAACGACAAAGTCCTGATTGTCATAGACCCAATGCTTTCAACAGGAGAGTCTTTGGTAAGATGCATCAATGATTTGTTAAGCGAAGATATGACACCAAAGGAAATACATGTTGCAAATATCTTGGCAAGTAAAGACGGTATTGAATATCTTAACAGAAGCCTTAACAATGTCAACGTAACCATTTGGGTCGGTGCCATCGATGAAGAATTAACCGCCAAAGCATATATAGTCCCTGGATTGGGCGATGCCGGCGACTTAGCATACGGAAAAAAAGAAAAATAATAAAACATATTGACTATGAATGAAAATAGAGATGGTTTTGGTTCTAAGTTAGGAGCCATTGCCGCAGCAGCAGGTTCTGCAATCGGATTAGGTAACATCTATCGCTTCCCATGCCTCGCAGGTGAAAACGGCGGTGGAGCATTCTTGCTTATTTATGTAGCTATCGTCTTATGCCTCGGCATTCCTATCATGATGGCTGAGTTCTACATCGGACGTCGCGGAGGAAAGAACCCTGTAGGTTCTATCAAAGAACTCGCTCCAAAGACACATTGGAACTTAATAGGTTACATCGGAATTCTAGCAGCTTTCGTAGTTTTGGCATTCTATAGCACAGTATCTGGCTGGACATTAGAATACATCTACAAAGCAGCGACAAACTTCTTCGCCAACAAAGACATCGCAACCATAGAACAAGGATTCACAGATTTCAACAACAACCCTTTCCGTCCTTTCTTATGGCAATTCCTCTTTATGGGATTGACCGCATTCATCATCTTCAAAGGTATTAAAGAAGGTGTTGAGAAATACACAAAAATCCTCATGCCAGCATTATTCATAATCCTTATCATCTTATGTGTCAAGTCATTGACATTAGACGGAGCTAGCGAAGGATTGAAATTCTTATTCAAACCTGACTTCTCTAAAGTAAACGGATCAGTATTGCTCGCCGCATTAGGACAGGCATTCTTCTCACTCAGCGTCGGTATGGGCGCACTCATCACTTACGGTTCTTACATCAGCAAGAAAGATAATCTCGCCACAACATCATTGTCAGTTGTAGCAGCTGACACCTTAGTAGCAATCTTGGCTGGTATCATCATCTTCCCTGCAGCATTCACCTTCGGCATCCAACCAGAAGCAGGCGCAGGATTGGCATTCAACACATTACCAATGATCTTTGACAAGATGACCGGCGGTTATTTCTTCTGCATCATCTTCTTCGTATTATTGGCAATCGCTGCATTGACATCAACAATATCATTATTGGAAGTCATCGTCGCATTCCTTTCCGAAGAACATGGAATCAAACGTAACACAGCCACATGGATAGGAACATTGGTAGCATTATTCTTCGGTGTATTCTGCACATTAAGCTTACGCCAAGACTCTATCTTCGTCTTCGGCGACATGACATTCTTCGATTTCATGGATAAGTTCTCAGCCAACTTCTTATTACCAATAGGCGCATTGTTCATCGTTATCTTCGTCGCTTGGAAGATGGGAAAAGACAGTTTCTACGACGAAATCACAAACCAGAACACATTGAAGATGAGTGTGAAGAAATTCATTTACTTCATAATAAAATTCATAGCACCTATCGTTATTTTGGCAATATTTATTAACCAGTTAATATAGAACTCTAGAATTTTAGAGTTTTAGAATTCTAGAATTTTAAAAAGTATGAAAAGTTTCCTGACGTTCACTAAGGGTGAACGAGTAGCGATTATAGTTTTAGCAGCGGTGATATTTCTCCTCATCGCTGCTAATTTTTTTATCTCAAATCACCCTTCAAATGTTAAAAATAATTTACAAAATCTGGATTCGATAATGGTGCTTCATGAGGCGGCAGTTGAAGAGTATTATAATAGACAACAGACAACGGACAACAGACAACAGACTTCATCCACGAAAGACAAAGTCACCGAAACAGCAAGACGCCAAGTCTCCAAGTCTTATAAAGAAACTATAAATAATATTAATAAAAAAGTTCAACAGCCAAAAGCCAAAAGCCTTAGTTCAACAACTAACGACCAAAAGCTTAACCTAAACTCCGCCGACACCACAGAGTTGCAGTCGCTTCCTGGCATTGGATCTTTCTTTGCAAGAAACATAGTAGAATACAGAAATAAATTAGGAGGTTTCATCGACAAGAAACAACTGCTCGAAGTTTATGCTTTCGATAGCACGAGAATGGCAAACATAGAAAACCTCATCGTCATTGACTCTATAGAATTAAGGAAAGTCAAAGTCAACACTGATGATTTCAAAACCATTTTACGACATCCTTATATAGAATACGAAGACGTGAAAAAGATCATCAATTATAGAGAAAGCAAAGGAATGATAAAAGACTGGGAGACTTATTTAAAGGTCGTTGGAAGAAACGATGTTGATGAGAGGCTGGAGTTGTATTTGGAATTGAGGAACTGAGGATTTGAGGGTATGAGGATTTGAAGTTATAGTTTAACCAAAAATTAAAAATATGAACCAGAAACAAAAAAACATTATTGAACGTAAGACGAAAGATTTTTGTGAAGAAATTAAACATATAAAATTAACAGAAGAAAATAAACGTATTTATAACGATTTTGTTTACAAAAGAGCTAAGCCTTACAAATTTGAAATAATAGACAAATATAGTAATACTATAAGATTTGTTCTATGTACAAATAAACTCGATGACGGAGTGCTGCACATCCTATTAAAACACTATCAAGGAAAAGTTGGTTCTGTTAGTGCATTTGAAATATTAAACTTTTGCGAGGTAATCAGAAATGGTGAAATAAGTGTAAATGAAAACACAATGGTTTATACATTAAAACAAAACGGACAAACTTTTAAACTGATAGTCGCTTTAAAAAAAAGTCAAACAGGAACCAATATTTTAAAAAGTTTCTATTCGGACAGGAAACAGAAAAAGACTCATAAAACAGCCGGTAGCAGGAAGATACTTTAGAACCCTGTGGTGCCAATTCTATGAGTCTTTTCAGACTGCAAAGATAATACTTTTTTTTAAAATCTCAGAAATTCAGAAATTCAAAATCTCAGAAAATTCTGAAGTTTTGAGATTTTGAGGTTTTGTAGCTATAGTTTAACCAAAAATTAAAAAATATGAACCAGAAACAAATTCCAACAAGTAATAGCAAAGAAGATATTAAGGCAAGAGAGAAAATAATTATCAATTTTTACCACGAATGGAAAAGAAACAACCCGTCTCAGCGATTATATAATTTAGACCTAAAAGATTACATAAATATTCGTTATATCTCTATTGTCGAGACGGTTGAACATAGCTCAAAGAACTATCTTTCCACATTAGCAGTATTGCAACTAGATTGCATTTTAAGATTAGCGAAACAAGTTAAGATTGTTAACACTAAGCAAGGAGACAAAAACCAAAATCAATTTGAAAAAATGATAAAAATGGAATACGAACTTGTTGGTATCGGCAAGGTATCTTTAGTCGTAGGAATTAAAAGAACTAATAAAGAAAAAGTTCAATATTGTATAACAGTAATTAAAACATAAAAAATCCCATTGGATTTTTCCAATAGGATTTTTTATTTGCCTCAGAATGCGACGTTTGTGTTTCCATTGTAGGCTACTCCGGCGAGGACTTCGCACCGCGGAAATAGCACAAAACATCGACTTAATTTCCGTTGCAAAGATACAATAATTATTATATGTTTTTTAGCAGTTGGGAAAAATTATCTTCTAAATCTATACCTCACCGTCAGTTCATCTTTATCAGGTTCGGGCACATCCCAATAAGGCTTCTGCGTCTCAGGATCAATATCATCAGAGTCATTGTCATCATCATCGTCAAAGTCAGTGTCAGAGTCAAAGTCAGAGTCTCTTTGCGGTCCTTCATTCTTATAAAATATCGCAAGCACTATTCCCATCACGAAGCCGCTGAGATGTCCTTCCCAGGAGATGTTGTTTTCTATGGCGTATTTTGGATACAAGCCCCAGACGAGACTTCCATATAAAAAGACCACGACCAATGATATTATGATGAGTTTTTTGTCTCTTCTTATGAATCCGCTCAGCATGAGGAAAAACGTAAGTCCGTACACCAAACCGCTGGCTCCGATATGAACGCCGCCACGCGCTCCGCACCAGGTCAGCAATCCGACAGAGAATATTAATATAAGGAGTATCCTGTTCGCGATAGGTCTATAGAAATAATATAAAGCCGAACCTAAAACCAAAATCGGGATTGTGTTGGCGAAGAGATGTTGCCAATCGCCGTGAATGAAATGAAAAAGGAAAATTCCCGGTATACCTTCAGGGCTGACAGGCTTGACACCGAGAAAAGAAAAATCAAGATGAAAAAGCACTTCTATGATTTTCACCAGCCACATTATCGCGACTAATATCGTCGGGATGATTGCGCTGGCAAACAGAAGCCGTTTCTCGTCTTGATTTTCCATGTTATTAGGTCAACAGACTACAGTCAACGGACAACAGACTTTATCCATAACATAATTATGCATACTCAAGGACTGTTGACTGTTGTCCGTAGTCCGTTGTCTTAATTAGTTTTAAACTTATACTTAATCTCTTTAAGGTCTTCGTTTGCCTTAGCGATTTTTTTCTTGAGACCTTCTTTATAGTCGACTACTTTCTTAGCAATCTCAGCGTCGGCTGTTGAGAGAATCTGTGCTGCGAGTATCGCTGCGTTGAGAGAAGCGTTGATACCTACTGTAGCGACAGGGATTCCTGGAGGCATTTGTACTATTGAGAAGAGAGCGTCCATTTCCATAGCGGTCTTCACTGGGATACCGATGACTGGTATTGGTGTCATAGCGGCGATAACGCCTGGGAGATGAGCTGCCATACCTGCAGCAGCGATGATAACCTTAATGCCGCGTGCTTGTGCGCCGCGTGCGAATTCTTCAACTAACTCTGGAGTGCGGTGTGCGCTCAAGGCATTCATTTCAAATGGAATGCCCATCTCGTCTAAAAACTTGATGCCAGCTTCTAAAACAGGAAGGTCTGAAGTGCTTCCCATGATGATACTTACTATTGGATTCATATTGTTATGCTTTTTTGCAAAGATAGGAAAAGTCAACGGACAACAGACAACAGACAACAGATTTTTTACTAAAGTATTGAACTAAGGCTGCTGAACTATAAATTAAAAAAGTCGTGAAGAATTTCTCCACGACTTTATATTGTCTAAAACATACACAAGGACTGTTGTCCGTTGTCTGTAGTCTGTTGACTTTATTTGATTTTCTTCTCGATTACTTGAAGAACTTCTTTAGTATCAGTGTTAGCAACGTAAGCGATGATATAACATTGATCTGCGTTATAAGCTTCGTCCAAAGTAACTGAATAAGACTTCTTGATTTGGTCTTCTGGAGCGAGTGCTGTTGTATTGAGTTCTTCTCCCCATGTGCCGTTTAAAGTCTTACGGAAGACATGACGATGTACGAAATTTTCGTCATCACCTGTTGGTAAAAGTTGTTTTCCAACGATGCTATCTTCCATAACACAAACTGTAAGGCTATATGTATCTGGCAATTCAACCAATGCTTTAGATGTAACGTCAACTTTCAAGTTACGTGTTGCTTCATCGTATTCAACATTAGAAGCCATGCCAACTGCAGACTCTTCTTGAAGTGCTGAAGCAACTGCATCAGCCCAGTCTGTTGAAGGGAATGCATAAACACCGCCATCTGATTTACGGTTTATAGTACCAATAGGGTTGCTATCGAATCCAAAGAAGCTATACCATGCGTCGCCTTCTGTTGTTTTGAAGTTAGGATAACCACCGATAGGAGCTGACAAGAAGCCAGAGTGAACGCCGAGAACTACAACACTATGACCATATTGTTTTTGTATGTTCAATGCTATTTCACCAGCAGCTGGACAGTTGTTGCATCTAACACCTGTATAGTCTTCCAAAAGAACACATTTAGATGTTGTGAAGTCACCTGTTTCACCTGGATTTGGATCAACTGGTTGTTCTGGAGGTGTAGTGCCGCCATTACCACCTTTGATGTAATCTTGTTCGTCAATAACATCGCATGCAACCATTCCCATCATTAAGAATGAAACTGCTAATATGCTTAATATTTTCTTCATTTTTTAAATATTTAGAATGATGTTGTAATTGATAATGAGAAACCGCTTGAAGCAGGAACAACGCGACATACACCGCCTACGCAGACCATACCTTCGCTTTGACGACCGCCTGTGAGAACGATTCTTGTTGATTCTTTGATGTAACCAACAGATGCGGTATAGTAATGATCGCGGTTATCAGCTATAGGGTTACCGTAGTTATATTTGTCAGCTACAGAAACGAACCATTTAGGAGCGATAGTATATTCAACTAAAGCAGCGCCCCAGTTACCTCTTTTCTTATAGACGTCTTCGTGACCGAATGTTGATTCTTCTGTTGTGTTACCTTTGTTGATATTATCCCACAAGTGTTGTAATTCAAAACGGATGCTTTGTTTGCTTGTGATTCTGTATGACAAGTCAACGAAAGCGATGTTAGCTTTAACAACAGGAGCGCCTGGGTGGTTTTCGATGATATCCATATCGTAATACAAGTTAATGTATTGAGCGATAAGTTTCCATTTCTTGTTCAAACGTCTTTCGAGTTCGATGTTGAAGTCGTGGAAGAACTTACGGTCGCCAACAGCAAAGAATGGAGATGTGTAACCTAATGTTCCGCTGTTGCCTGCGATATGTGTAGGAGCTTCTTGACCTTCAGCGAGGATGTAATTTCTCTTGATGTCGTTTACTTGGCTGAAATCGAGAGTGATTTTTGTACCATATTTACCACCTATGACAGTGTTCTTTGGTATTGTGTAGTTGACTTGCAACTGCATTGCCATTTCACCGAGAGGTTGTGTAGCGTATGAATAAATTGCAGGAAGGCTGTGTGTATGAGTGTAGTTGATTGGAGGGATGAAGTTGATATCCAAATCGTTCTTCACGCCTTTATAATCTGACTTGAAGCTCATATTGTCAACACGTTTAACCTGAGCAATAACACCAAATCCTTTTTGAGAATATGACAATGATGAAAGGATAGCTTGACCTTCGTTGAATGTGTAGTTGTTGAATGCTGAAGGGTCATTGATCTTGTATGCATATTCTGTTGTGAAAGCGAAACGACCGTAACCTAAGTTAACACGACCATCGAAAGCGCCAACGTTTTCAGGAATTGTGTAAGTTGTGTTTGTATTCTTTTGGTATTTGCTTACGAAGCTACCACCTACTGTTGCTCTGAACTTTGTATTGTTCAATGCTTCAAAGCTTTGGTTAAGATCCCATTCGCCGTCGATACCACGAACGACACCTCTTTTTGCTGCATCGCCGTATTCAACCCAATACAATCTTTGTTTACCGAATAAAGCCTTCAAAGTAACGCCAGCTGCTGGACGATAGATAACTCTCATACCGCGGAGTGCGTTGTCAAAACCTAAAGCCCATTCTTCGTATGTTCTGAAGATAAAACCATTGCCGAATTGGTCATAGATATCACCGAGAGTAACAGCTACTGTACCATTATCGTATGATGCGTAGTAGTTAGCGATACCGAAGCCTTGTAATCTTGTATCGAAACCTGACAATGGAGTTTGGAAAGCTTCATAACGAATACCAGCTGTAAAATTACCTAATGAATAGTTGATTTTACCGAAACCATTGAGACCAACTTTTTGGCCTTTTATAGTTTCTGAGGTGATGCCGATAGCTTCGTCAACTTTATAGTATTGTCCGTCAATTTGGAAACTGCCGTTTACTTGTGCGTTTTCAACTTGAGCGAACAATGCTGTGGCACAAAATATAAATGCCAACGATAATAAAATACGTCTCATTGTTCAGAGAATTTTGTTATTATTCAACGAGTTTTAAAATTTCTTCATAGAGTTCTTCTTCAGCACCTTCGAAGTAACCTGTGTGTTGGTAAACCATTTTGCCGTTACCGTCGAATAAGAATGTGTGAGGAGGATTGCTTACGTTCATAGCTCTTGCTAAGTCTTTGTTAACGTCTAATAAAACGTCAAATTCCCAACCTTTACCTTCTACGAAAGGTTTGATACGTGGAGTTGAACGTGAGTCGTCGATAGAAACAGCGAAGATCTTAACGCCTGTTTCGTCTTGCCAATCTTGATAAATTTCGCTTAAAGCATTGTGTTCTTTAACGCATGGTGCGCACCATGTAGCCCAGAATGTCATTACGAATGGTTTGCCATCGTTTTGTAATTCTGTGATGTTGATTGTTTCGCCATCGAGATTCTTAAGTGATACGTTTGGCAAATCTGATTGTGCCTTAGCGCCTAAGAAAAGAACGCTTAAAAACAATAATACTAATGTCTTTTTCATAGTTTAATTTAATTAAGGTTATACAATATATACTTCTAATAATTTACATTCTTCGTTAGTTGAAATGATATTCACATTGTTCACTACGTTTGGAACCAAGATACATTCACCAGCTTTCACCAATTCTGATCCACCTTCGTATGACAAGATGAAGTTTCCTGACACGCTCATCAAGATCACGAATGAGTCTAATTCAGAATAATCTTTCTTAAGGGCTGCTTCAGCATCTAACTTAATCAAGTTTGTTGTGAAATAAGGACATTTCACCAAGTTGACTGTAGCATTCTTGATTTTCTTGTCGTATTTGACCTTACCGCTGTCTTCTTTCTTGAAGTTGATTGTTGCGAGAGACTCATCGATATGCAATTCGCGTTGCATTCCATAACGGTCTATTCTGTCCCAATCGTAAACACGATAAGAAGTGTCGCTAGTCTGTTGGATTTCTGCTACCATACAGCCAGCTCCGAGAGCGTGTATTTTTCTTGCAGGGATGAAGAAAGTGTCATCATTCTGAACTTTCTCATGATTGAGCATATCGCTGATAGTCTTTTCTTTGATAGCTTCTTCAAATTCTTCAGGAGTGACATCTCTGTTGAAACCAGATACGAGAGTCGCATCTTTTTCTGCGTTCATCACATACCACATCTCTGTTTTGCCATTTTGCAAGCCAATCTCTTGAGCCAATTCATCGTCTGGGTGAACCTGAATTGAGAGGTTATCTAATGGGTCTATAATCTTTATCAACAATGGGAATCTCTCGCCAAATTTGTTAAAGACCTCATCGCCAACCAAGTCGCCCATGAAAGTCTCAATAAGATCATTGAGTTCATCACCTGCGAAATCACCATTAGACACTATGCTGTTCTGACCTTCGAGACCTGAAAGGAGCCAAGCCTCGCCACAGTTCATCAAATCACCAAAGTCTTGGTTTAGAACTGTCTTAATGTGTTGTCCTCCCCATATTTTCTCAAAATATGCAGGAGTAAACTTTAAAGGATATAAAATACTCATTGACGTCAATTTAAGGTACAAAGATAATACTTTTCCTTTTTATAGAAATATTAAAATCATTAAAAAAATATTTTTACTTTTGAAGTCAACGGACAACAGTCAACAGTCAACAGACTTTTACCAATTATAAGCAAAATGAAAATACTTGAAACACTAAGACATAAGTTATATAAAAACGCTGAACTTTCGGGACAGGAGAAGGAAACGAATAAGATTATCAACAAATTTTTAGAGAAGACAAAACCCGATATTCATTATAAAAACGTCGGCGGCTACGGAATCGTTGCAATATATAAAGGCCTCGAAGAAGGAATGAACATTTTGCTACGCGCCGACATTGACGGACTTAACATTCCTTCGGGTCAACAGACAACGGACAACAGACAACAGTCAGGATCAAAAACCAATAGCCAACTGCCAATAGCCAACTGCCTGTATTCCCATCGTTGCGGTCATGACGGACATGCTACAATTTTATGCGGACTTGCGATGCGTTATGGAAAGAAACGTCCTGAAAAAGGTGATGTGATACTCCTCTTCCAACCTGCAGAAGAAACAGGAGAAGGCGCTCTGGCCGTCATCAACGACCCTTTATTCAAAGAGTTGAAATTCGATGCTGCTTTCGCATTACATAATCTTCCTGCTTATGCGAAACATCAGATAGTCTTAAAGAAAGGCTGTTTTGCATCTGCCTCTTTAGGATTGAAGCTCATCTTTGACGGAGCGACTTCGCACGCCTCGCAACCAGAGAAAGGCAACAACCCTCAGCGCATGATCACGACTCTGCTCGACGCTTTTCAGAAGAAATATGAAAATCTTAAAAGAGATAAATATCGTACGACACTTACAGTCACACACGTCGTTATCGGCGAAGAGACTTTCGGCGTAGCACCAGGTCATGCCGAGATATGGCTCACGCTGAGAAGTCAAGATGACAATAGTTTGAAAAAACTGACCGACAGCACAATAGCTCTTTCAGAATATGTTGCCAAAGAATTCAAGTTAAAATTCTCGCACAGCATACAAGAAGCCTTTAATGCAACCATGAATTCCAGCAGAGAAGCTGATATCGTAGAACAAGCAGCTAAAGAGTTAAAGTTATCCGTCAACAACATCAAAGAGCCATTTCCTTGGTCCGAGGACTTCGGCAGATTCGGAAGTCTTTGTCCTAGCTGTCTCTTCGGTATTGGCTGCGGCTTCGAACACGAACCGCTTCACAGTCCTACTTACGAATTCGAAGACGAAATCATCGACACCGGAATTGATGTCTTTGAGAAAATAGTTGAATTAATTAGGAGTTAGGAGTTGAGTCAGAATCAATGTTCAAAAAAACTTTAGCCTTTAGTCCTTGGCCTTTAGCCTTTTTACTATATTTGCGAAATAAAATTACCCTAAATGAAAGTATGCGTTTTTTGCGGAAGCAGCATGGGCAACGACCCTCGATATAAAGAAGCTGCTGAAAGATTAGGCGAAGTCCTTGCTCAACACGACTGCACATTATATTACGGAGGTGCGAGCGTTGGTCTTATGAAAATCATCGCTGACAAGATGTTGGAAAAAGGCAAGAAAGTAGTGGGCATCATCCCTAAACTTATCACTGATATGGAGATAGCTCATGAAGGCGTAACAGAAATGATTGAGACAGAAACAATGGCCGAACGCAAACTCATGCTCATCAGCGAATCTGACGCTTTCATCGCAATGCCTGGAGGTTTCGGAACATTAGACGAAATCTTCGAGATCACAGTGCAGAACCAACTCCGCATCTCCGACAAGCCAGTAGCGCTTTACAACACATTGAATTATTACGGCAGCATGCTTCAATTCATCGACCATGCCGTAAGCCAAGGATTCATACGCAAAGAACATCGCGACAATATAATCGTCAGCGACGACCCTGAAGTTTTATTCAATGAATTAAGCAAACATAAATCCATCAGCATCGAACAATGGATTCAAGATATCAAAGAGGAGACTCTGAGCTCTGAACCTTGAACCTTGAACTCTGAACCTTGAACCTTGAACTTAGTAACTCAGCAACTCAAACATCATGAATATAATAGGAATCACAGGAACAATCGGCGCAGGCAAAGGCACCATCGTCGATTATCTCGTAAAAGAAAAAGGATATGTACATTATTCAGTACGTGAATTTCTTGCAGAAGAAGTAAAGAAAAGAGGCCTTGAAGTCAACCGCGACACTCTCACTGAAGTCGGCAATGACTTAAGAGCCAAACATTCTCCAAGTTATATTGCAACACAACTTTATGAGAGAGCTTTCGCTACAGGCAAGAACGCCGTTATTGAAAGCATCCGTGCCATAGGCGAAGTGAACGCCCTTCGTTCAAAAGGCAACTTCTATCTCTTCGCCGTCGACGCTGACCAGGAAGTACGTTACCAACGTATCCGCGAGAGAAAATCAGAGACAGACTCTGTCAGTTTCGAGACATTCGTCGCCAACGAAGAACGCGAGATGTGTTCCGACGATCCTAACAAGCAAAACCTCGCTGCTTGCATCAAAGAAGCGAATTTCTTATTCGTAAACGATGGTTCCATCACCGACTTGCATAAAAAGGTTGAAGAGGTATTGACCAAGATTGGCGAACAAGAATACAAACGTCCTTCATGGGACGAGTATTTCATGAACCTCGCCGACACCGTGGCAGAACGCGCCACATGTAACCGTGGTCGTAGCGGCTGTGTCATCGTCAAAGACCGTCAGATCTTAGTGACAGGTTACGTAGGCGCTCCTACAGGATTGCCACATTGCGATGAAGTGGGACACCTTTTCAAGAAGATGATTCACGAAGACGGACGCATCACACAACATTGCGTGAGGACCGTACACGCCGAACAGAACGCCATTGCACAGGCAGCAAAAAGAGGTATCGCTTTAGAAGGAAGCACATTATATTGCAGGATGACACCTTGCAGAACATGCGCTATGCTGATCATCAACTGCGGCATCAAGAGAGTCGTCTGCCAAAGGAAATACCACGATGGCGCCGAATCAGAGGCGATGTTCAAGATGGCAGGAATCAAATTAGAATATATCTACGAAGAAGTACAGCAGTACGACAAGCAATAACAAGACTACGGTCAACAGACAACAGACATTGTCCACAGTAAAGTAGAGACGTTTCAATGTTACCTTAGAAATAAGCACACATTGAAGCGTCTTTCTTTTTAGTTAGGAGTTAGGAATTAGGAGTCAAAGAGTGTGCATCATTTGGTGGATAAATAAAAAAAAGATACGTGAAGATACTCGTGATACGTGGAGACAAAAAAAGAGGACACTTTTTAGTATCCTCTTCGTAGTAGCGGGGACAGGATTTGAACCTGCGACCTCCGGGTTATGAGCCCGACGAGCTACCAGACTGCTCTACCCCGCATCATGAACTTCAAAAAAACAACTTTTTTTGTTTTGTTTGCGAGTGCAAAGATAAATCAATTTTATTTACCAGTCAAGTTTTTTTTATAAAAAAAGTACAACACAAATTCCAAAGCTAAATGACAGATTATCAATACACTTGCAATTTATTCACCACATAACGACTTTTATTTCCTATACTTTATACTATCTAAAAACGTCTAAATTGATTCCGTAAGTCCATTCAATATAGTCGATGGAACCTATATGAACCTTCATGAAAGCTCCTACAAATTGATTGTTTTTTGTTCCAAAATAATATTTGAGACCAAGTCTTTCGTAATAGTTAGTATATGCACTTGGCAGATATTGGGATTCAAAAGGTGTTGTGCCAGAGAGACCCCATGACTTTTTCTCGTCGGTTCCTTTGTAAATGCCATGATATAAGTAATATGACAATCCGATGCAGAAAGCGACTTTGTTGTACAAAACTTCAAACATGGCTGAAGCTGCCAAATGCATTGAGTTTATCGGTCTGTATTCGCATAAAGGAACGTTTAAGAAACCTGCTTCGTAATTGTCTTTAGCTTGTAGATATTTCACTTTTGTCTCACCGGTATAGCATAAGTCAAAGCCTACGTCATATCTGAACATTGGATGGAAATGACGTGATACACCTATTCTGAAAGTGTTACTCAAATAATATCCAGTTTCGCCAGGAATCTCTCCATTACGTCTGGTGGTAGTCTGCAAGAATCCCGGCGCCTCGCTGAGGAAAATATAAGTCTTCTTCTTAAATGGTTCCCATTCGCTATAGGTGAAATCTTCTCTTCCGTTGATATTATAGCGACAATTCAGCTGATAGCCATACACGTTGACACCATTATTAGGTAATACTATAGCTCCGTTAGAAGAATGTGCAAACCAGAAACGCAATCCCAAGTCCATGTTGCGACTTATTCTGAAAGTAGGTCCGACATCCAATCCTAAATGAACATTAACTAGAGAACCGATGAATTCGTTGCCATATTTTGGCCATAACGAAATACCTACGAGAATGTCGTAGTCAAACGACCAACTGCGACCTCTGTAAAAGTTACCGTTGATAAAACCGCCTGCTGAATAGCAATCGCCTATGGTATTGACATATTCTGTGACGGGAAGACCATTGGCATCGCGATGCTCATATTTTGCACTGTCGATGGTGTTATGCTCGTAGCGGAAAAAGAAACCGTATGATGGAAAATTGAAACGCTGTTCCCATTCTTTCTTTCCTGTCGTCTGATAACCGACATGCAAGTCGAAATTATATTGATGGCTCTCGGCGAGATAGTTGTGATATCCAACGAAAGGAATATATGTTCCGTAACGCACAGCCGGCTCTATATACCACTGGGAAAATTTATTTTTGGCATCATCTTGAGCTTTTACTTGTGCTAATGAAGGTAAAGTTATAGAAATGATTAAAAATGATAACAACAAAAATCTCTTCATCACAAAATGTTTATTATTTTTGCGTTCAAAGATACTAAAAGAAACAATCTAAGTTTTTAAAAAAATAAACATGAGTCACAAAGCAGGTTATGTAAATATTATTGGAAAGCCAAATGTCGGAAAATCAACGCTTATGAACGAATTTGTAGGCGAAAAAATTTCTATCGTAACATCGAAAGCACAGACCACAAGACACCGAATTTTGGGCATTGTGAACGGTGATGAGTTCCAAATTGTGTTCTCAGACACCCCTGGAATCATCAAAAATCCAGCTTATAAGATGCACGAAGTGATGAATCAGTTCGTAAATGTCGCTTTCATCGACGCCGATTTGATACTTTATGTCGTCGACATCACAGACAAAAAAATCGATGAAAAGACAGTGGAGCGTCTTCAAAAAATCAATGACATTCCAATCTTCGTTTTGTTGAATAAAATAGATTTATCAAATCAAGAAGGTGTGATGAATGCTGTCAACTTCTGGCAAAACGCGCTTCCAACAGCGACCATATTCCCAATTTCAGCATTGCATCATGCTAATATAAAACACATCTTCGACTGCATTTTGGAAAAGCTCCCAGAATGTCCTCCTTATTTCCCAAAAGACGAGCTCACCGACAGATCAATGCGTTTCTTCATCTCTGAAATCATCAGAGAAAAGATATTGCTCATCTACAAGCAAGAGATTCCTTATTCAGTGGAAGTAGTCGTCGACGCTTACGAAGAAAGCAGCAAGATGATCAACATCAGAGCAACCATCTACGCATCACGCGACTCTCAAAAAGCTATATTAATAGGTAAAGCAGGTTCTGCCATCAAGAAACTCGGCATCATGTCGAGAGGCGATATCGAAGAATTCACAGGCAAGAAGATTTTCCTCGACCTCAACGTTAAAGTCAGCAAAGACTGGCGCGACAACGAAGCCGAGTTGAAGAACTTTAATTATGAAGCGTAATTTTAGTTAATAGTTAATAGTTAATAGTTAATAGTTGATAGTTAATGGTTAGTTGATTGTTTATTTTACAGTCTATAAACTATTAACTATAAACCATCAACTTTTTTTATTATCTTTGCAAATCACAGAAATTTAATTGATATGAGTAATATTGTTGCAATAGTAGGAAGACCTAATGTAGGTAAATCGACATTTTTCAATCGTTTGGTTCAAACTCGTCAAGCCATTGTTGAAGAGACTAGTGGTGTGACTCGTGACCGTCACTACGGACACAGCGACTGGAATGGCAAATCATTTACCGTGATAGATACAGGGGGTTATGTCGTTGGTTCAGACGACATTTTTGAAGAAGAGATTAGAAAACAGGTTGACCTTGCCATCGATGAGGCTGATGTCATCATATTCGTCGTTGACGGAAAAGACGGACTCCACGTCCTTGACAAAGAGGTTGCTTTAATATTACGTCGTTGCAAGAAAAAAGTGTTCCTCGCTGTCAACAAGACTGACATCCCTAACAAAGAAAGCAACATCGCAGACTTCTACTCATTAGGTCTCGGTGACATCTTCGCTTTCTCAGCTATGACAGGAACAGGAACAGGCGAACTTCTCGACGAAGTTGTCAAACATCTTCCAAACGATACAACAGACACATACGAAGGACTTCCACGCTTCGCGCTCGTAGGTCGCCCTAACGTAGGTAAGTCATCAATGATCAACGCATTCCTCGGCCACGACAGACATATCGTGACAGACATCGCAGGAACAACACGCGACAGCAACAATACTCGTTTCAACGCTTTCAACATGGACTTCGTCCTCGTTGACACTGCTGGTCTCCGTAAGAAGAGCAAGGTTTCAGAAAATATAGAGTTCTACTCAGTAATGCGTTCAATCCGCGCTATCGAAGAATGCGACGTAGCAGCTCTCATCATCGACGCGACACAAGGTTTCGAGGCTCAAGATATGAACATCTTACGTCTCATCGAGAAAAACAAGAAAGGTCTCGTCGTCATCGTCAACAAATGGGACTTGGTCAACAAAGACTCTAACACACACCTTCAATACGAAAGGATGATCAGAGAAAAGACAGCTCCTTTCACAGATTATCCAATCATCTTCACTTCAGCGATAAACCGCCAAAGAACATTCCGCGTACTCGAAGCATTACACCAAGTATATGAAAACCGTGAACGCAGAATATCAGTACGCGAACTCAACGACACAATGTTGGAAATCATCGCTGCTCAACCACCACAAGTGGCATCAAGAAATCGTTATCTCAAGATCAAATATATCACACAGTTGAAGAGTCCAACTCCACAGTTCATCTTCTTCTGCAACTTGCCAAAAGACGTCAAAGAATCATATTGCCGCTTCTTGGAAAACAAGATCCGTCAGAACTGGAACTTCAACGGAGTGCCAATTCAATTATTCTTCAGGGAAAAGTAATTCAGTTAGGAGCAATTTCTGTTGACTGTAGTCTGTTGTCCGTTGACATCAATATGGAAGAACTCAGAATAGACAAATGGCTTTGGTGTGCGCGTCTTTTCAAGACTCGCACTCTCGCCGCTGACGCATGTAAGGGCGGCAAGGTGAAGATAGACGACTGTTCTATTAAGCCTTCACGCGATGTCAAGATCGGCGAACTGATACAAGTTCAGCTCGGACAGTTACATAAAGTCGTTGAAGTGAAAAGCATCCCTAAGAGTCGTGTCTCTCCTAAACAAGTTGAGGAAGTCTATATCGACAGGACATCAAAAGAAGAATATGAGAGAATAGAATTCCTCCACGCCTTCAAGGTTGAATACCGCGACAGAGGCGCAGGACGCCCGACGAAAAAAGATAGAAGAGAGATTGACAGGATTAAAGGGGACTTTTAGAAACTAAGGCTTTTGGCTGTTGGTTGTTGGCTTTTGGCTTTTGGCTGTTGGTTGTTGGCTTTTGGCTTTTGGCTTTTGGCTTTTGGCTGTTGAACTTTTTTTTGCAGGGGTTCCGTGCTTCGTACTTCACCGCCTGCCTATATTATGTCGTCCCTTCGGGACTTTTTAGAATCTCAGAAATTCAAAACTTCAGAAACTCAGAATTTTGAAATTTTGAGATTTTTAATTTCTGAGGTTCTGAATTTTTATAATAGCAGGTTGCGTTAGGGATTGAAGCGGCATCCTTTGCAAGCGAAGTGATAACGGAGCGAGCAAAGATAGAGCGGAAAGCCCGACGGCGATAGCCGGAACGCCCAAAATAAGACAACAGTCAACAGACTTTGGGTATGCTTTTTTGAAGTCACCAAGTTCAAGGTTCAGAGTTCAAAGTTCTTAGTTCATTCAACTTTTTCTCCATTTCATTTCAAACAAACTTTTATTTTCTTGTTTTAATTCTATATTTGTAAAAGAATTTAAAAGTTATGAGAATACGTTTTATCTTATTTTTACTTATGTTTCCTCTTGCGATATATGCGCAGGACAACAAGCAAACTCTGAGGTTTACTCTTGAAGACTGTCTTGAATATGCATTCAGCAACAGCTACGAGCGTCAGTCGATGGAACTCTCGAACAAGTCGCAGCAGCTCTCGTATGAACAGTCGAAGGAACAGCGTCTTCCATCGGTGAGCGCCTCTTTAGGAGAAAGCTTCTCCAACAACGCTTCAGGCTCAGGTTTCTCAGGCAATGTCTATTATCTCAACCAGAACCTCGATGAGATGATGAACCAGCTGAATCCTAAGATGTTCTTCAGAGCCAACCGTCAATATATCGTATCACACGAAGCCATCAAAGACGTATCGATATGGTTTGGAAACAAGATCTCGCTCAACCTCACCATCCCTACAGAAGAAAAGATCATCGTCAGCAAAGCTCGAGTTTCAGACTTTAAGAACTGGTACTCTTTTTAGAAACTCAGAAATTTAGAAACTCAAAATCTCAGAAGTTCAAAAATTCAAAAATTTTCTGAGAATTTGAATTTTTGAATTTTTAACAAATAGTAAACAAACTTTCATCTCTTCATAATGTTTTTAAGTCAAACTAATTTAAACTTAAAAAAAACAACATTATGAAAGATTTGAATTTCAGACACGGCGACGCTAAGAGCGATGTCTTCGGAACAGACGCGATGGTAAACCCATCTCCAGTAGATAGAATTCCAGAAGCACCAACAACACCACAGGTTGCATATCAAATGGTTAAAGACGAGACATTCCCACAGACACAGCCTCGACTCAACCTCGCTACTTTCGTCACCACATATATGGACGAATATGCCACAAAATTAATGAACGAAGCCATCAGTATCAACTATATCGATGAAACCGAATATCCTCGTGTAGCTGTGATGGGACAGAAGTGCATCAACATACTCGCTAACTTATGGAACAGTCCTGAGACCAACAAATGGAAGACCGGCGCTCTCGGCATCGGCTCATCAGAAGCCTGTATGCTCGGCGGCGTGGCAGCATGGATGCGCTGGCGCAAAAGAAGAATGGAACAAGGCAAGCCTTACGACAAACCTAACTTCGTCATCTCAACTGGTTTCCAGGTAGTATGGGAAAAATTCGCACAACTCTGGCAAATCGAGATGCGTACAGTGCCACTCACCACAGAGAACCCGACCTTGGATCCTAAGAAAGCTATCGAGATGTGCGACGAGAACACCATCTGTATCGTCCCTATCGCAGGCTGCACCTGGACTGGCATGAACGATGACTTCGAAGCTATCGACAAGGCTGTAACCGAGTTCAACAAGAAGACCGGCAACCAGCTCTGCATACACGTCGACGCCGCATCAGGAGGTTTTATCTTGCCTTTCCTCAAACCTCACGTCAAATGGGATTTCCGCCTAGACAACGTTTTGTCAATAAGTACATCAGGTCACAAGTACGGACTCGTATATCCTGGTTTGGGTTGGGTCATCTGGAAAGACAAGAAATACCTTCCTGAAGAAATGGCGTTCAGCGTCAACTACCTCGGTGCCGACATCACACAAGTAGGCCTTAACTTCTCACGACCTGCAGCACAGGTATTGGGACAATACTATCAGTTCATCAGATTAGGATTCCAAGGATATAAGGCAATCCAACAGAACTCGATGGACATTGCAGAATATCTCCACGCCGAGATCGGCAAGATGCCACAGTTCAAGAACTACAGCAGCGAGTTGGTCAACCCATTGTTCATCTGGTCGTTGAACCCTAAATACGATAAAGTCGCCAACTGGACCTTGTACGACTTACAATACAAGTTACAACAAAACGGCTGGATGGTTCCAGCGTATACATTGCCGAAGGATTTAGAGCAATGCGTTGTCATGAGAATTGTCTGTCGTCAAGGATTCAGCCGCGATATGGCCGACATGCTCTTGACCGACATCAGGATGGCAGTAGCTGACTTGGAAAAACTCAGCTATCCTACACAATCCAGAGTTGAAGTCAACAGGAATGTACATCCTAAACAAAGCTTCAACCACTCCGGTAAGAAGAGTCACTAATGGCTAACGGCCAATTGCTAAAGATAGAACCTCAGGACCTCAAAAGTTCTGAGGTTTTTGATTTTTGAGGTTTACAATAAAAAAACTTTGCGTTTCTCTGCGTCTCTGCGAGAGATAGTTATTTATTTTTTCTTACATTTGCTTCGTAAAAAACTAAGGTCTTGTACAGACGTGTCAATGTTAGTTTATTTTCAAAGGTATCATTGACGCGTCTCTACTGAAGAACTTTGAACTCTGAACTTTGAACTCTGAACTTTGAACTTTAAACTTTAAACTAATGATCAACAAAGTATATAAATTCGGTGGTGCGTCAGTGAAGGACGCTAATGCTGTAAGAAACTTAAAAAACATCCTTGAGAAAGAAGACAGAAGCGATCTGATGCTGGTCATCTCTGCTATGGGAAAGACAACCAACGCCATCGAGAAGGCACTGGCCGACTTCCGTGCAAACGACGGACACCTCGAGATAAGCGCTCTCAGCGAGATAATAGAATATCATGAGAACATCATGAACGATCTCTTCGAAGGCAATACCGACCATCCTATCTTCGAGACGATGACAAATCTATTCTTGGATTTATATCTCAACCTCAAAGAGACAGGCTTCGACTATGACTATCAATATGACAACACCGTCAGCTTCGGCGAGATGCTCTCCACCACCTTGATATCTGCTTATCTCAACGAATGCGGCATCAAGAACGAACTCCTCGACGCCCGCGAATATATCATCACCGATCATAACTTCCGCGCCGCCAACCCTGAATGGGACGACTGCCGACTAAGAATACAGAAACTCAACGACGAACATAAAGGAACGATGTATATAACCCAAGGTTTCATCGCTTCTTCAACATCACCAAAGACCACCACAACATTAGGCAGAGAAGGCTCTGACTTCACAGCAGCCATCTTCGCCAACTGCCTAGAAGCAAAGGAACTCACAATATGGAAAGACGTCGACGGTCTCCGCAATGCCGACCCTAAGCGCTTCCCTGACACAAAGAAAATAGAACACCTCTCCTACTTCGAAGCGATAGAACTCGCTTTCTACGGAGCTTCTATCATACACCCAAACACTCTCAAACCTTTACAAAACAAGAACATACCTCTTAAGGTACGTTCTTTCCTAGATACCAGACTCAAACCATCCGTCATAGACGGAACAAAAGAATATATCGAATATGTCCCTTCTTTCATCGTCAAAGAGAAACAGACGCTGATGAGCATCACTCCTCGCGACTATTCTTTCATGAACGAACATAACAGAGCTCTCATCTTCAACATTATGGACGAACTCAACATACACGCCAACATGACACAAGTGTCGGCACTCGTTCTCTCTATATGCTTCGATGAAAATGAAAAGAAACGCCTCCAACTCACAGAGGCGCTCTCTCAAGCTTTTAAAGTGAAATACAACGACGGACTTCAGCTCTTCACCATACGACACTATCAAGAAGGTCTTGAAAAAGACTACGTCAAAGACAGAGAAATCTACGTAGAACAAAGAAGCCGAAGCACGTATCAGATCGTTTTTTAAAGTCTATGAGTCTATAAGTTAAAACTACCACTTCATTGACTCATTGACTCATTGACTTATCGACTTATCGACTTACTCCTCCCAGTGGAATGGCTGGATCTGTGAGTCCTTATCTTGCCATGATGGCTTCCTTAAAGCGTATATTATAAAAGGCACCGCCACGAAAACTATACATCCACCGAACATCACAGCGTACCATACTGCATTGCTGCCTATAGCGATCTGGCTTGGAGGGATGAAACTCAAGATGAAAGCGAGCAATGAACCTAAGAAACCAACACCGCTGATGAACCACATCAAGAAGTTGCCTTTCTTACCGATTCTAAATGTACGAGGTGTATCTTTCATGATGTAACGGAGATAGATTGCAGCAGCAAACATCAAGAGGTACATTATCAAATAAAGCAATACTGTCATCTGTGACAATATCTGATAGAAGCTTTGTACAGAAGGCATTACAACGAAGAGAAGACTTAAGATTGTAACGATGATACCTTGTATAATCAAGATATTACTTTGAACTCCAAGTTTGTTAGTCTTTTGGAAGAATGGAGGAAGATAACCAGCCTTGCCAACGACGAGCAAACCTTTTGAAGGACCAGAAACCCAAGCCAATACGCCAGCGAGAACACCGAATGCAAGAGCGACTGCAATTACAGGGAACAACCATGAAGCATGGATGTATTTGAAGTAATTGTCAAAACCTATCAACAAACTTTGTGTCAAGTTGATGTTGTCTTTAGGGATGATGAAACCGAGAGCGTATGTACCTAAAACGAAGATCAATACAGTCATAAGAGCACCGATGAACACAGCGCGAGGATAACTCTTGGTAGGATTATCCATATCGGTGACGTGGACACCGGTCATCTCCATACCAGCATAGAACAAGAAGATACTTGAAGCGAGGACGAGGTTGTCGAGACGAGCCAAGTCAGGCCAGAAGCTACCACTGAGATCCATCTGTATTGGACCGCCTGTAGCCACATAATAGATACCCAATATTATCAATATGATTGATGGGATAATGGTACCGATGAGACCACCGATCTTAGAGACTTTACCGACCCAATCCAGACCTTTAAAAGCGATGAGTGTGGCAATCCAGTAGATAGCGAGAACAACGACAAGAGTGTAGATTTTGTTATCGGCGAGCACCATGTCACTTGTAGGGTTCATGCCGATAAAAGCAAGAGAGACGGCACCGAAAGTCAAGACCGTTGGATACCAGATAGTGTTTTGGAACCATTGCAACCAGATGGCGAGGAAACCGAGTCGTTTGCCGAAAGCCTCACCGACCCAACGGAACACACCGCCTTCTTTGTTAGCGAACATAGACGCAAGCTCCGCCGCCACCAGAGATGTCGGGATCAGGAAGACAAGAGCCGCAAACAAATAATAGAATGCCGAACTCAAACCATATTCGGCTTCGGCAGGAAGTCCACGCAAAGAAACAACCGCCGTAACATTCATAATAGCTATAGTGAAGACACTAAGCTTCGCGATAGTTTTTGTTTTATTTGAATCCATAAGCGTTAAATTTTATCACAGAAACAATAGTGATATTAAAATGTTCATGAAATATTGAACTATGACTTTGAACTCTGAGCTTTGAACTTTGAACTTTGAACTAAAATTCCCTCAATTCCTTAATTCCTAACTCCTAATTTTTAATAAATATATTCCTAAATATTGGAAAGTAATGGGTAATTTCGTATATTTGCAAACGAGAAAATTTTATCATCATCAATAAAACTGAATATGAGTACAATAAAGGTGCTTGACAAAGAATTCAAGCTTTATATAAAACAAGAAGAGATAGAAGCTGTCATCAAAGACATCGCACATCAAATCAACGAAGAATACAAAGACAAGAATCCTCTCTTCCTCGTCATGCTCAACGGCGCCTTTATGTTTGCTTCTCAGTTATTTAAAGAACTCACTATCGACTGCGAGACTTCATTCGTGAAATATTCCACATATTCAGGTACTCAAAGCACATGTGAAGTAAAAGAACTCATCGGTTTGAACTCTTCATTAAAAGGACGTAATGTCGTCATCATCGAAGACATCATCGATTCTGGCTTCACAATGAACTGTCTCTTGCAAAAACTTGATGCGATGGGAGTGGAAAGCGCAAAGATTGCCACAATGCTCTTCAAGCCTGACGCATTTAAATTCAACTACAAAATAGATTATATCGGATTGAACATCGGCAATGAATTCATCGTCGGTTATGGTCTCGATTATAACGAACACGGAAGAAACTACGCATCAATCTATAAAGTCGTTGAATAATTATAAAAAAGTAAAAAACTGTTACTATGTTAAATATAATAATTTTCGGCCCTCCAGGTGCTGGCAAAGGAACTCAATCAGAACATATCAAAGAACGCTATGACCTTACATATATCTCAACAGGTCAAGTGCTCCGCGCTGAAATGGCAGCAGGCACAGAGATAGGTCTCAAGGTAAAAGACATCATCGACCACGGCGGCCTCGCCTCTGATGAAATCGTAGCTGAAATAATAGAGAAGTTCATCAAGACTCATAAAGACTCTAATGGCTTCCTCTTCGACGGATTCCCTCGTACAGTAAAACAAGCCGAAATATTAGACGAATTATTCAAGAGATACGACCTTAAACTCGACGGCGTAGTCAGCCTCGAAGTTCCAGAAGACGTACTCATCGAACGTATGCTTGAACGCGGCAAGACAAGCGGACGCGCAGACGACAACATAGAGTCTATCCACTATCGCTTCGTGGAATACGACAACAAGACAAAACCTGTCCTCGACTACTATCAACACAAAAACTGCCTCCACCCTATCAACGGAGTCGGAACAATCGAGGAGATCTTTGACAACATCTGCAAAACAGTTGACTCAATTCATAATTCATAATTCATAATGCACAATGCATAATCAATTATGAATCCTCAAGATTTCTCAAACACCAAAGCCTTCAAGGTGTTTAAAAATAAAAACACCGGCAGCAATCCAAAACTAACAGGGGTTGCAGTGCCGGTGTTTTCTCTTAATACTAAAGACAACTTCGGAATAGGAGAATTCCTCGACCTCAAACTGTTAGCCGACTGGTGCTGCAAGACAGGAATGAAAATGATACAGATCCTTCCTATCAACGACACACGCACCGACGACTCTTGGGATAACTCCTACCCTTACAAGGCAATATCAACAAAGGCTTTACACCCAATCTACCTCAACCTCGACAAACTAGGAGCACTGAACGATAGCAACGACATCGAATATTTCCAAAGTCAGAAAGAGATTCTGAAATCAAAAGACTATGTCGATTATCCTGAGGTGATGAAAGTAAAAGACGCTTACTTCAGAAAGATATTCACACAAACCTGGAACGAAGTCAAAGACAGCGAAGACTATAAAACCTTCTTCAAAGAAAACGAAGAATGGCTCGTACCTTACGCTAAATTCTGTTTAGAGTCAACAGACCTAGTTCAAAGTTCAGAGTTCAAAGTTCAGAGTTCAGAGTTCTACCACTTCCTACAATACCATCTCGACAAGCAACTCACAGAAGCCATCGACTATCTTCACGAAAGAGGCATTGCTTTAAAAGGCGACATCCCTATCGGCATAGGCCGTCATAGCGTGGAAGCCTGGACAAACCCAGAGCTTTTCAACCTCGACTGCCAAGCAGGAGCACCGCCAGATGCCTTCGCAACAGAAGGACAGAACTGGGAATTCCCGACATATAACTGGGATGCGATGGCAAAAGATAACTATCAATGGTGGCGCGACCGACTCACACAGATGAGTCGCTATTTCGACGCATATCGCATCGATCATATATTAGGCTTCTTCAGAATATGGGAGATACCAAGACAATATACACAAGGTATCATGGGACACTTCAGTCCTGCCATCGGCTATCAGCAGTCGGAAATATGCGGCATGTTGTCGGCAAGTATTGAAAGACTTACAAGACCTTATATCAGAGGTCATTTCCTATATGATTATTTCGGAGAATATACAGAAGAGGTAAGAGAGAAATACCTTAACGAGACTTCATTCAGTTATTTAGAATTGAAAGAAGAATTCAACACTCAAAGAAAAATAACGGATTATTTTGCCAACGGCCAACGGCTAACAGCTAACAGCCAAAAACAAGATAAGATTAAGAACGGACTTCTTTCATTATGTTCGGAAGTGTTATTCTTGGAAGACAAAGGTTATTTCCATCCTAGGATAGCACTTCAGTTCACTCATTCATACAACGAATTAGAAGAATATCAGAAGAACGAAATAAACAGATTATACGACGACTATTTCTATCATAGAAACGAAGAGCTATGGAAGAAAGAGGCTTTAAAGAAACTGCCTAAAATCATTGAGGCAAGCGATATGTTGGTATGCGGCGAAGACCTCGGCATGGTTCCAGCCTGCGTCAAGGATGTCATGCAGCAGCTCAACATATTAAGCCTCGAGGTGCAGAGAATGCCGAAGAATCCTTACGACACCTTCGTCGATCCTTCCAAGAATCCATATCTCAGCGTCGACACCACTTCAACACACGACACCTCTACTATAAGAGGATGGTGGGAAGAAAACGGCGAGCTTACGAACCGTTTCTACAGAGAGATGCTAGGTCATCAGGAAGGCGCTCCTTATTTCGCAGAGCCTTTCGTCTGCAAGGAAATAATCGAGCAACACCTCAAATCATCCTCGATGTGGGTCATCATCCCAATCCAGGATTATATAGCGATGGACGGCGAGTTACGCTGGGATCAGACACAAAGAGAACAGATCAACGTGCCAGCGAACTCACATCATCACTGGTGCTATAAAATGCACCAAAGTCTTGAAGAACTCAACGAGAGACAAAGCCTCAACGAAACGCTTCACTCTATGATTAAAGATTCTGGAAGAAATTAATCGAGAAAACGATATTTATTTTATCGATAGACTTATCAATATTTTCCAAAGCGACATCTCAACAAAAATCCATATCTTTGTGTTATAAAATAAATGCAATTCAATAAAACTATTATCAACTAAAAAAACTAAAAAAATGGCAACAATTTCAGGAAAATACTTAGGTAATTTATGCAGTGAATTAACACATAATCCTTCTGGTGTAAAAATTAATGTTGACGGTCACGGCAAAGGATTCTCACCAGTCGATTTAACAGCAGCTTCATTAGGCGCTTGCATGATGGCAATGATGGCTTATACAGCTGAAAGCAAAGGCATCAGCCTCGAAGGAATGAGCATCGAAGCTGACAAAGTAATGGCAGACGCTCCACGTAGAATCGGAGAAATCAACATCACAGTTAACTTCACACAGCAATATACTGACAAAGAAAAGATCTTATTACAGAGAGCTGCCGAGACATGTCCAGTCAAGAAGACATTAAGCAGTGAATGCAAAGTAAATGTAGTAATGAACTTCATCTAATAATAGAAAAAGCCAAGACATGTCTTGGCTTTTTTTGTTAATCACTTCATTCTTTGAAAATTAACGGCAACAGAATCCATTACCCTTTTCATCAAAACTGGGTTGTCGTTATAATAATCTATATTATCGTAAAATATAGAATCGGTGATGCCGTAATGAGAGAAGATGGCATCGAATCCTTTAGTTTTCAGGTTATTTGTGCTTATGTTCTTGCCTCTTCTATAATTGATGGAGTTTTCCAGGATATAGACATCTGTCATCACCTCCACCATCTGAGGTTCAGACAATAAAACATTCGGTGTTGTCACCTTAGTATGTTTGTTATCACAAGACACCAAGAGCAACAACACCGAGAGTGTTAATATTTTCAAATTTTTAGTTACCAACTTCAGAGAAGAATTTAATTCTCATGAGACGTACTTCTTCTTCCTCGTAATCGTTTACGCCGAGAGCTTCCATAGCGTCTTCCACTGTGTCAGAGTCAGCTTCGCGGAAATATTCCAAGATGTCTTCTTGATGATATTCGTCGATATTGTCTTCTATATAATAGTTGATATCGAGGCGTGTTCCGCTAGCAACGATGCTTTCAATCTCAGTGAGGAGTTCATCGAAGCCCATATTCTTAGAGTGTGCTATATCTTCCAATGGAATCTTTCTGTCGATATTCTGGATGATGCTTATCTTCAATGCAGATCTGTTGACTGATGACTTGATCACCATATCGTTAGGACGAGTGATCTCATTCTCTTCAACATATTCCTTGATAAGATCCAAGAATGGCTGACCGAATTTCTGAGCCTTGCCTTGACCTACACCGACAATCTGAGTGAGTTCATCCATTGTGATAGGATATTGGATTGTCATATCCTCGAGTGATGGATCCTGGAAGATTACAAAAGGAGGCAAGTTCATCTTCTTCGCCATTGTCTTGCGAAGGTCTTTCAGCATAGCGAACAATGTCTTGTCAGTTCCGCTGTCCTTGCCGAATGCCACTCTTTCTTCATCTAAATCCTCATCTTCAGGATTGTCGTAGTCGTGATCCTTAGCCACCATGATAGTATATGGACTCTTCACGAAATCCTTGCCTTCTTTAGTGACTTTAAGCACGCCATATTCTTCGATGTCTTTTGAAAGGAGTTTGTTAACGATAGCCTGACGTATTATTGAAGTCCAGTGTTTTTCATCATTATCGTCACCAGCGCCGAAGAATTCGTTGGTGTCGTGTTTTGCAGTCTTGATATCGCCTGTTGCTTTACCAGCGAGTAGTTCTGCTATATGTTTTGTCTTGAAAAGCTGCTTTGTCGCGATGATAGCATCGATAGCGAGTTTGATATCTTCCTTGCCATCGAACTTGACTTTAGGATTGTTACAGTTGTCGCAAGCGCCGCAGTTTTCTACTTCATAAGACTCGCCGAAATAGTGAAGCAAGAGTTTGTGACGACATACAGATGACTCTGCGTATGTCACTGTCTCGTTAAGAAGTTCACGAGCGATTTCTTGTTCAGCGACGTCCTTACCTTTATTAAATTTCTCAAGTTTATGAATGTCTTCGTAGTCGTAGAAAGCGATACATTTACCTTCACCGCCGTCACGACCAGCGCGACCAGTCTCTTGGTAGTAACCTTCGAGGCTCTTAGGGATATCGTGGTGGATAACGAAACGGATATCCGGTTTGTCAATACCCATACCGAAGGCTATAGTAGCGACGATGATATCAACCTCTTCCATAAGGAATCTGTCTTGATTGTCGCGACGAGTCTGTGTGTCGAGGCCTGCGTGATAAGGGAGAGCGCGGATGCCGTTAGCCACGAGCACTTCAGCGAGTTCTTCAACTTTCTTACGGCTCAAGCAATAAACGATACCTGATTTTCCTGGGTTACTCTTAATATATTTTATGATATCCTTAACGACGTCTTTTGTCTTAGGACGCACCTCATAATAGAGGTTTGATCTGTCGAAAGATGATTTAAAGACTTTAGCGTCGAGGATCTCAAGATTCTTCATAATATCTTTCTGAACTTTCACTGTTGCTGTTGCAGTGAGAGCTATGACTGGCAATTCTGGTCCAATGGCATTAATAATAGGTCTCAAGCGTCTGTATTCAGGACGGAAGTCGTGGCCCCATTCAGAGATACAGTGAGCCTCGTCGATGGCGAAGAACGAAATCTTCAAGCCGCGCAAGAACTCAACGGTTTCATCTTTAGTGAGAGACTCAGGAGCTACATATAACAACTTTGTCTTACCGCTTGAAAGGTCTTCTTTCACCTGATTCAACTCAGTCTTCGACAATGATGAGTTCATAACGTGAGCGATGCCTGAGTCTGCGCCGAAGTTACGAATCATGTCGACCTGATTCTTCATCAAAGCGATTAAAGGTGAAACGACAATAGTAGTGCCTTCACTGATCAATGCCGGCAACTGATAACAAAGCGACTTACCGCCGCCAGTTGGCATAAGGACAAACGTATTGTTGCCTGCCAATATACTTTTTATAATAGCTTTTTGATTACCTTTGAATTGCTCGAAACCAAAAACATTCTTTAATAAATCGTGCAAATTTTTTTCATCAATTTTTGCCATATCCTCTTCAATGAAATTTATTTATATTTGCAAAGTCTTGCTAAAATAAAATTTATTAATTCGTCTCTTTTACAAAGTTAGGGTTTTTAATTTTAAAGAAGCAAGAAAAAAGTAATATTTTTTTAAAATTATGGAAAGCATCAAGGATATAGCAATTCAAGTCATTGATACAGAAGCCGCTTCAATATTAGGTCTCAAGGAACTTTTAACAGATAATTTCACAAAAGTCGTAGAATTAATATTGAATTCTAAGGGCAATGTGATTGTTTCCGGCATTGGTAAGAGTGCAAATATCGCACAAAAGATAGTTGCGACCTTAAATTCCACAGGAACGACGGCTGTTTTCATGCATGCTGCCGATGCAATCCACGGCGATTTAGGCATAATCAGAGACGACGACGTGGTTATAATTATCTCGAAAAGCGGCGAGACTCCTGAGATAAAAGTGCTCACACCATTAATAAAAATAAGGAAAAACAAACTCGTCGCAATAGTAGGAAACACTGCGTCTTTCCTCGCTGCGGAAGCCGACTACGTGCTCGACACCACAGTGCCGCACGAGGCTTGTCCTAACAACCTCGCCCCTACCGCCAGCACCACCGCACAGCTCGTCATGGGCGACGCTCTCGCCATGGCTCTCTTGAAATGCCGAGGCTTCAGCTCTCAGGACTTCGCCAAGTTCCATCCTGGCGGCGCACTGGGAAAACGCCTCTATCTCCGCGTCGGCGACCTCTGTGTCAAAAACGCCAAACCTATGGTGAAAGAAGATACCATCATGACTGACGTGATAATGGAGATAACAGAGAAACTCCTCGGCGCTACAGCAGTGATGCGCGACGAAAAACTCATCGGCATCATCACCGACGGCGACCTCAGAAGAATGCTCATGAAACATCCTAATATAGAAGAGGTGACCGCCAAAGACATCATGACACAAAATCCTAAGACAATAGAGAAAAACGACCTTGTCGTGAATGCCCTAGAACTGATGCGCAAAAAATCCATAACGCAACTGCCTGTCATGGAAAACGACAACTACGTCGGGATGATTCATATACACGATATAATTAAGGAAGGAATAATATAGGCCGTTGGCTTTTGGTTTTTGGCTTTTGAACTTTGAACTTTGAACTTTGAACTTTGAAACTACTATACACTATTAACTATTAACTATTAACTTTAAACAATGATATTAAGGACTGACAATTTAGTAAAGAAATATAATAACCGCACTGTTGTAAAAGGTGTAAGCGTGGAGGTAAAACAAGGAGAGATTGTTGGACTTCTAGGACCTAACGGTGCTGGAAAGACCACTACCTTTTATATGACTGTCGGTCTTATAAAGCCTTTTTCTGGTCATGTCTATCTCAACAACGAAGACATCACTCAGTTTCCTATGTATAAAAGAGCTCAGCTCGGCATCGGTTACCTGGCACAAGAAGCGTCGGTATTCCGTCAGCTCAGCGTTGAGGATAACATCGCCTCGGTGATGCAGTTCAAGGAAGGCATGACGAAAGAACAACAGAAAGAGAAACTTGAAGAACTGCTGAACGAATTCAGTCTGCAACATATAAGAAAAAGCAAAGGCATCCAGCTCTCCGGCGGCGAACGACGCAGAACAGAGATAGCAAGAGCACTTGCCGTCGACCCTAAGTTCATACTCCTCGACGAGCCTTTCGCCGGCGTCGACCCTATAGCAGTGGAAGACATACAACGTATCGTAGCGAAACTGAAAAACAAAAACATCGGTGTGCTCATCACCGACCATAATGCCAACGAGACATTGTCAATCACCGACAGAGCATATCTCGTCTTCGAGGGACAGGTGCTTAAAGCTGGAACTCCAGAAGAACTAGCAAACGACGAAGTGGTGAGAAGCCATTATCTTGGAAGCAACTTCGAATTGAGGAAGAAGGAGTTTTGAACTTTTCTCTCGCAAAAGCGCAAAGTAACGCAAAGTCTAAAATCTCAGCATCTCAAAAGACGCCACAGGAGAGACGTCTCTACTTGGTCACTCTGTCTGTTGTCCATAGTCCGTTGACTGTTGTCTTTATTTGGGCGTTCCGGCAAAGCCGTCGGGCTTTCCGCTCTATCTTTGCTCCGCTACGCTCCGCAAAGGATGCCGCTCCAATCCCTAACGCAACGCGACGAATGGAAAATTGAAAACTGAAAACTGAAAGTTGAAAATTAATTTTCCATTTTCAATTTTCAACTTTCAATTCGTTATGTTTCTTTACATCTTTGCGAAAACCATTATCTGTTGTCCGTTGACTGTTGTCTGTTGACCTTAAAAAGCGACAGCAAAATATAGAACAACATCACGAAAGGTATCGCTGCGAATCCTAAGAAAATGACTGCTGTTATCGCGAATACCGCCAAGATGTAGATATGAATGTTTTCCTTGAATTTCAAATTCTTAACCTTCAACGAGAAGAATGGTATCTCGCTCACCATCAGATAGCTGAATATCACGACTATCGCTATAAGGAAATAAGGATTTGCCATATTTTTTGCCATAAAAGCGAGATTCTCGTTTTGCAATGTGAATGGCAATGATGCCACGAAAAGTCCCATGGCCGGTGTTGGCAATCCAATGAATGAGGTTGTCTGTCTGTCGTCGATGTTGAACTTGGCGAGGCGCAGTTCTGCGAACACCGCCAAGAAGAAAGCGATGAATGGCAGGATGTTGAAATCTGCGATTTCAAGACGCCACAGAGGTGACGTCTCTACGACTTGGCTTAAATAATGATACATTATGAACGATGGCGCGACTCCGAAAGAGACGACATCAGATAGCGAGTCGAGCTGAGCTCCCAGTGGAGAGTAAGCCTTCAGCAGACGAGCAGCGAAACCGTCGAAGAAGTCGAAGATGGCTGCCAAGAATATCATCGCTCCTGCTGCCACAGCATAGCCGTTACACATCAAGACTATAGAGATGCAACCCGACAAAAGATTGCAGCATGTTATTGCGTTAGGAATATGTTTCGTCATTGTCTTAAATCTCTAATTATTAGACGTGTCAAACACATCTTGTTTATTTCATCAGTGTGTTCGACGCATCTCTACAAATTTTCAACTTTCAATTTTCAATTTTCATCTTACATAATGTGGCATATCTTCTGGCAGAATGATGGAATATTCAACGAGGCCTTTGATCTCGCCGTCAACATACCAAGGAGTCTGATAGATCATCTTCTTCACATCGCCCTTCTGAATGGTGTAGACGTTAGTCGCTTTTTCATCAATCAAGCGCTTTATGGTATCCTGTGATGACTGTTTATGGCACGACATCATATTCTTGCCCACCATATCTGTAAAGACCGACTTGGCCTTGTCATTCATATAAAGAACATTACCTTCTGTATCAGAGATAGTTATACTTACATTTATTTCCTTGAAGAAATCAAAAATATTATTTTCCATGAGTTTAAATTTTAATGCAAAAAAAAGAAATATTTAGCAATTAAATACATTATCTTAAAAAAAAATAAAAGTAATAAACCAACGATGTAAAATGTTATATTTGCAAAACAAATAAGGTAGTCTTGAAGAAACTGTATAAATACATATTAAGCTCATTCATCGGCACTTTCATTTTCACATTTTTCATCGCCGTGTTTATTTTGCTTATGCAATTTCTATGGACATACCTCGACGACCTTGTCGGAAAAGGCTTAGGTCTCGATGTCTTAGGCAAGCTGATGTTCTACACAGCCATCACCTTCGTCCCTATGGCGATGCCTCTTGCGATATTGTTATCTTCCCTGATGTGTTTCGGAAACTTAGGCGAGTTTTACGAACTTGTCGCGATGAAAGCATCCGGCATCTCCGTATGGAGAATCATGCGTCCTTTGCTCATCTTCTCCATCATAATGAGCTTCACTGCTTTCATTTTCTCAAACAATGTATTGCCCGTTGCTACATTGAAATCGAAGACATTGTTACGCGACGTACGCAAGCAGAAGATGTCGTTCGACATACCAGAAAGCAGGTTCTACAAAGGCATTGACGGATACACCATCAGAGCTGGCAAGAAAAGCGACGATGGCATCACGCTCTACGATGTGCTGATTTACGACCACACTGCGTACAAAGGCAACACTAAGGTCACAATCGCCGACTCCGCTACGATAGCATTGGCACCTAACCAAAAAGAAGTTGTGTTCACACTTTATAGCGGACATAACTACAATGAAGTCATCGATGACAAAGAATACAGAACCAAGAGACCTTTTGAAACCATGAAGTTCGACAAGCAATATGTCAGCTTCGACATATCCGACTTCAACCTCACACAAAGCGATGGAAGCGCGCTCAAAGGACATCAGTCGATGTTGAATATAAGTCAGCTGACTACCGCCATCGACTCATTGGAGAACAACGCCGAAGAACGCCACATATCATACAAGAATTCTTTCAAGAACAGACTTCAGCATCTGTCGTCAAAAGATGTGGTCAACAAAAACCAAAAAACAAAGAAAGCCGACATTGACACCATCACTGTGTTCAAATGGCCTTTCATGGATAACTTCAGCAAGAAGGAACAAGCCTCTATCATCAACATGGCCACCTCTGCCGTCAAAAACCAAATTGACAACATCGAGTTAAACATAAAAGACTTCGAGCGACAAGAGACCAATATCAGGAAACACCAACAGGTACTGCATGAGAAATTCTCTCTCAGCATCGCCTGTCTGCTGTTCTTCTTCATCGGAGCACCATTGGGAGCCATCATACGCAAGGGCGGACTCGGACTTCCTATCGTCATCAGCGTGGTGTTCTTCGTAATATATTACATCATCACCATCACAAGCCAACGCGTTGCGATAGCCGGCGACATGCCTATATTTTTAGGAGTATGGCTATCGTCAATAATAATATTACCGATAGGCATATTCCTAACCATCAAAGCCACTACAGACTCAGCCTTGCTAGACGGAGAAAGCTGGAAGAAGACCTTGAGAAAAATTTTTAGAAGAAACAAATAAAAACACTCGCTATGAATATTTTAATGCTTTGTAACAAGTCACCTTATCCGCCAAGCGAAGGCGGACCAATGGCAATGAACAGTATTGTCAACGGATTACTCGAAGCTGGACATAAAGTCAAAATACTTGCTGTCAATAGCGAGAAATACCATATCAAGAAAGAAGACATTCCTCAGTCTTATAGAGACAAGACAGGAATAGAACTGGTTGATGTCGACTTGAAGATCAAACCTATCGAAGCATTGAAGAACCTCTTCTCAGACAAGTCATATCACGTAGAAAGGTTTATCTCAGAAGAATTCAGAGAGAAGCTCATCAAGATCTTGAAGAAAGACAGATACGACATCGTCCAGCTGGAGATGATATATATGGCACCTTATATCGAGACCATCAGAGCAAACTCAAAAGCTTTGATAGTGTTGCGTGCACATAACGTAGAGCATCTCATCTGGGACAGAATCGCCAAGAAGACAAGCTTCCTGCCTAAGAAATGGTACCTGAACCATCTGGTTCGTACCTTGAGAAACTATGAACTCAACGCCATCAACAAGGTAGACGGAATCGCCGCCATCACTTATCGCGACGCAGCCTTCTTCCGTGGCGAGACAGCAGTGCCTGTCATCGACGTTCCTTTCGGCGTAAACCCTGACGACTTCACACCTAATTACGAAATAAACAAACAGCCGACCTTATACCATATAGGCTCTATGAACTGGATGCCTAACGAAGAAGGCATCAAATGGTTCTTGAAGAAAGTATGGGACAAACTGCAGGAAAGAGAGCCTAACATCAAGCTCAACCTAGCAGGACGTCACATGCCTAAATGGTTAATGACCCTTAAGAAAAACAATGTCAAGGTATGGGGTGAAGTACCTGACGCCAAAGAGTTCATCAAAAACAATGACATCGCGATAGTACCGCTTCTCTCAGGCAGCGGCATCAGAATCAAGATTATCGAATCGATGGCGATGGGCAAGACCGTCATCACCACCATGATCGGCGCTGAAGGCATCCAATATTCAGAATACAACAACATCATCATAGCAGACAACCCTACAAAAATCGTAGAGACGATCTGCAGAATCACGAAGGAACCAGAAGAACTCATGCGTATCGGCAAGAACGCAAGAAAACTCATCGAAGACATCTACGACAACAAGAAGATCATCGAGAGATTGTTGATATTCTATGATGAGATAAGTAAGAAAAGAAAAGACATAACATATATAAACCATTGATTTATGAAGATATTTGTATTGTTGCCGAGAATCCCATGGCCACTCGAGAAAGGCGATAAGCTGAGAGCTTTCAATCAGATCAAACAGCTCGCCAAGAACAACGAGGTGGTTCTCTGTGCTTTAAATACAGATAGAAAAGCCAATAAAAAAGATGCCTTCAAGGCATTGCAGCCTTATTGTCTGTCAGTGACATTCATAGATATAAACAAGATATCTATACTAATAAACCTGGCAAAGGCTTTCTTCAAAGGCTTGCCTATTCAATGCGGATATTTCTACAACAAAAAGGCTCATAAGAAAATCAAGAGACTCATTGAGAAGCATAAACCGGATATGCTTTTCGGTCAACTGCTGAGAGTTGCAGAATATATACGTTACGAAAAAACGCCTAAGACATTAGACTATCAGGATGTCTTCTCCATGGGAATGAAACGCAGATGCGAGATAGCTCCATTTTATCTCAAGCCAATTTTCAACATGGAATACAAACGCTTGAGACGTTACGAGCATGACATCTTCAACAACTTCGACGTCAAGACTATCATCAGCAAACAAGACCGCGACCTCATCGACCATGACAGAAGAGATGAGATACTGATAGTGCCTAATGGCGTAGACCATGAATATTATTCTCCACAAGAGCAAGAGAAAAAATACGACATTGTCTTCACAGGCAATATGGCTTATGCACCTAATGTCAACGCTGTGGAATATCTGGCAAATCACATCCTGCCATTGGTATGGAAAAAACTCCCTGATGCCAAGATGTATATAGCAGGCGCCACACCAGATCCACGCGTCAAGAAAGTGGCTTCAGACAGAATCATCATAAGCGGCTGGCTCGATGACATCAGAGACGCCTATGCCCAAAGCAGGATTTTCATCGCTCCTATGAGAATAGGAACAGGACTTCAGAACAAACTGCTCGAAGCCATGTCGATGAGACTGCCTTGCATAACAACATCATTGGCGAACAAGCCATTGGGAGCTGAAGAAAACAAAGAGATTCTTGTCGGAAACAACGAACAGGAATTAGCAGAACATATAATCTCATTGCTGACTGACAAGGAAAAAGCCGAGACCCTCGCACAAAACGGCTACGACTTCGTACATCGCGTCTATGACTGGGAAATGGCGACGAAGATTATGGAGAACGAGATGAAATTGAAAATTGAAAGTTGAAAGTTGAAAAAAGATAAAAATTAAATAAAACAAATAATAATCTGTCAACTGTTGACCGTTGTCTGTTGACTGTTGACCTTAAAAAAATAATTATGGCTGACGACAAAAAGATTATTTTCTCGATGGTTGGCGTAAGCAAGATCATCCCACCTACGAGACAGATTTTGAAAGATATTTATTTATCATTTTATTATGGTGCCAAAATCGGTATCATCGGTTTGAACGGTTCTGGTAAATCAACCTTGTTGAAGATCATCGCTGGCAAGGACAAATCATATAATGGCGAGGTCGTTTTCTCTCCAGGTTATTCCGTCGGCATGTTAGACCAAGAACCAGAATTGGACAACAACAAGACCGTCAAGGAAGTCGTTCAAGAAGGCATCCAGGAAGTCGTTGACATCTTGAAGAAATATGAAGAAGTCAACGCTCGTTTCATGGAAGAGCTCACCGACGACGAGATGAACGCCTTGGTTGAAGAACAAGGACGTCTCACCGACTTGATCGAGCAACACGACGCTTGGGATTTAGACAGCAAGTTGGAAAGAGCTATGGACGCTCTCAACTGCCCTGACGGCGACGCTCTTGTCAAGAACCTCTCTGGAGGTGAACGCCGCCGTGTGGCATTGGTACGTCTCCTCCTCCAAGAACCAGACATCTTGTTATTGGACGAACCTACCAACCACCTCGACGCTGAGGCAATCAACTGGTTAGAACAACACTTGCAACAATATAAAGGTACCGTCATTGCTGTTACCCACGACCGTTACTTCTTAGACCACGTAGCAGGCTGGATCCTCGAACTCGACCGTGGCGAAGGTATTCCATGGAAAGGCAACTACTCATCATGGCTCGACCAGAAGACAGCTCGTATGGCGATGGAAGAAAAATCAGAAAGCAAACGTCGCAAGACTTTGGAACGCGAACTCGAATGGGTCAGAATGGCACCTAAGGCACGTCAGGCAAAAGGTAAGGCACGTCTCGCTTCTTACGAAAAACTTCTTAACGAAGACGTAAAAGAAAAAGAAGAAAAACTCGAAATCTATATTCCTAACGGTGACCGTCTCGGCAATAAAGTCATCGAAGCCAAGAACATCACCAAAGCATACGGTGATAAACTCTTATTCGAAAACCTCAGCTTCAGTCTTCCACCTGCAGGTATCGTAGGCGTCATCGGACCTAACGGCGCCGGTAAGACAACATTATTCCGTCTCATCATGGGATTGGAAAAACCAGATTCAGGTGATTTCGAAGTAGGTGAAACAGTGAAGACAGGTTACGTCGACCAACAACACGCCGACATCGACCCAGAAAAGACAGTATGGGAAGTCATCTCAGGCGGCAACGAGTTGATACAACTTGGCAAACGCACCATGAACTCAAGAGCATACGTCTCAAGATTCAACTTCGGCGGCAACGACCAACAAAAGAAAGCAGGCGTCTTGTCAGGCGGTGAACGTAATAGAATGCACTTGGCTCTCACTTTGAAACAAGAAGCCAACGTACTTCTCCTCGACGAACCTACCAACGACATCGACGTAAATACATTACGTGCTTTGGAAGAAGGTCTCGAAAACTTCGCAGGATGCGCCGTCGTCATCTCACACGACAGATGGTTCTTGGATAGAATTGCAACTCACATCCTCGCTTTCGAAGGCGACTCACAGGTTTATTTCTTCGAAGGAAGCTATTCAGAATATGAAGAAAACAAAATCAAACGTCTTGGCAACGCAGCACCTAAGAAGTTTAAATATAAGAAATTGATGTAATTTTAATAGCATTGAGCTATGGGTTATGAGTTGTGAGCAAAAATAAAAAGCTCATGGCTCAAAGCTCAAAGCTCATGGCTTAAAGCCGAACACAAATGGAAAACGAAAAAATAGAATTAACAGAATTGTCAGAACTCGGTGAATTCGGTCTCATCGACAGACTGACGAAAGACATCAAGACATATAACAAATCGACAGTGAAAGGCATCGGCGACGACGCTGCTGTCATCGACCATAAGAGCGAGCAGACATTGATTTCTACCGATGTCTTGATTGAAGGCGTTCACTTCGACATGACATATATGCCTTTGAAGCATTTAGGCTACAAGGCTGCTGTAGTGAACTTCTCCGACATCTACGCTATGAACGGAACACCGACACAAATCGTAGTCGGAATGGGAATCTCAAGCAAATTCTCAGTCGAAGCCGTTGAAGAAATATTCGCCGGCATCAAGTTAGCATGCGACACTTATAAAGTCGACTTAGTCGGTGGCGACACCACTGCAAGCAAGTCGGGACTTTTCATCTCTATAACAGTCATCGGTAAGGCAAAGAAAGACGACATCGTCTATCGCGACGGCGCTAAAGCCAACGACCTTTTATGCGTCAGCGGAACACTCGGCGCAGCCTACACCGGACTTCTCATTTTAGAAAGAGAGAAAGCCGCTTTCATGGCAGACCCTAACGTACAGCCAGAACTCTACGGATACGATTATATTTTGGAAAGACAACTAAAACCAGAAGCTCGTAAAGACATAGTGGCACAACCCAAAGAGTTAGAGATAAAACCAACATCTATGATTGACATCTCCGACGGATTGGCATCAGAGATTTTACATCTTTGCAAAGATTCTAATGTTGGATGCCGTGTCTTTGAAGACAGAATCCCAATGAACCAAAAAGCTATCGACGTCGCTAAAGAATTCGATATCGTTCCTTGCGTGGCAGCTCTCAACGGCGGCGAAGACTACGAACTTCTCTTCACCGTAAAACAAGAAGACTACGAAAAGGTACAGAATATGGAAGACGTGAGAATAATAGGTTTCATGACAGCAGACGCCAACGTCGCTGAACTCATCACCACCGACGAACACGTGATACCAATCGAAGCACAAGGATTCAAACATTTTTAAGATATGAGCATTGAGCTATGAGCATTGAGCAGAATCTCACAACTCATAGCCCCCAGCCCATTGCATCATCAATTTATAGAATTCAATGATTTCCGACAAAATAAAATCTATCCTCAAAACCATCCCCACCGATCCGGGTGTGTATCAATATTTTGATGAAAAGGGTGAAATTATTTATGTCGGAAAAGCCAAAAACCTGAAACGTAGAGTATCCAGTTATTTCAACAAACAGCAGCAAAGCGGCAAGGTAAAAGTCCTCGTCAGTCGCATCGCCGACATCAGATTCACTGTGGTCAACAACGAGATGGAAGCGCTCCTCCTCGAGAATAACTTCATCAAGCAATACAAGCCACGGTACAACATCATGTTGAAAGACGACAAGACATATCCATGGATTTGCGTCAAGAATGAGAGATTTCCTCGAGTCTTTCTAACAAGAAAAAAAGTCAACGACGGATCTATTTACTTCGGGCCTTATCCTTCAGTAACAGTGGCAAAGACATTCCTCGAAATGCTGAGGAAGCTCTACCCTATCCGCAACTGCAAACTCATCTTAAAAGAAGAACAA
>JAZKYV010000032.1:0-7787 GCA_045612345.1 Bacteroidales bacterium | reverse complement strand
ACAGCTGGTGCTGACTACGACAAAGAAAACTTCTCATACTCAGCAACAGACAACAAATCTTTCATCACCAACCCAAATGCATTTAGAACACCTATAGCATTGGTTGAAAATTACAATGATGAAAAATCAACAGACTCAGTTAAATATATCGCAAGAAGAGATTTCAGCAAAGGTGAAGTTCTTACAGACGTTAGAAGTAACAACTGCACATATCCTTTCGATTATACATTAACAGAAGATTTGGCACAAGGTGACTCTATCATGATTAAAGATATTATTTCTTCTACATTATTTATAGCAACAGAAGGTAAAATCTCTATGACAAGAGACGCTTTGAAATTCAACAAGAAAATCGACTGGTGGACAATAGCAAAATTCTCAGGTATACCAAACGCTCTTACAATCTCAGCTGACGGCGATGTAGCTTACGTTGGTACAATTAACGGTAAACTTTATAGAATTGAAGGCATTTCAGATGCTGTCACAGTTAACTTAGCTTCTGTTGATTCTGTATCATGTGTTATTGCAACAACAGAAATCGATGCTACAACATTCAACGGCCAAGCTATCACAAGCGTCGCTATCGACCCACAAGATGCTAACAAAGTTATCGTAACATTAGGTAACTATGGCAACGAAAACTATGTATTCTACGCAACAGACGGTTTAACATTCGAATCAGTACAAAACAACTTACCTGCAGTTCCAGCTTACTCAAGCTTAATCGAAAACACAACAGGTCTCGTAATGATCGGTACTGAAAAAGGTATCTACACTTCAACAGATATGACAAACTGGGTTGCTGACAATGCAGTTGCTAACATTCCTGTAATGGAAATCAAACAACAATTGTTAGAAAACCACGATCCAAGAAACGTTTACCTCATCGACGAAGTTGGTGACACAACAGTAGTTTCATACCCATCAATTTCAAATAACGGTATTGTTTACATCGCTACATACGGTAGAGGTTTATACAAATGCGAAGACTTCGTACAAAAAGAAGCTGAAAGCATCGAAGAAAACAATTCATTAGCAGGTTCTTCATTAGAAATGAACATCTATCCTAACCCTGTTGTAAGCGAAGCTACAATCAACTTCAACGTTAAAGAAACAGCAGCTGTTTCTTACCAAATCTACGACTTAAGCGGTCGCATGGTACAAAACGCAACATTAGGAAATTATGGTCAAGGTTCACATTCTGTAAACTTCAACGTTAACGGTTTAACAACTGGAACATACATCGTTAAAGTTCAAGCAGGATCAGTATCTAACACAACAAAGATCTTAGTTTACTAATCAAGTATAACATAAAACGAAAAGAGCATCGGAATTCCGATGCTCTTTTTTTGTTAATCACTGATATTAAAATGGTTTTTCTATCTGATAGTATTTTGATTCACCATAGGCAGCACAAGGCTTGCTTTGTCTACAAGATGACAATACTGCAGTAAAGAAAACCGTAATTAACAATAAATAAAATAACTTTTTCATTATAATTAGATTTAAATAATATTTCGGGGTTTCGTGTTACAAATTAACGTTTTTTTATCGATATTTGTACATAATTTCAAAAATTTATTTTAATGACAGTTGTAAGGAAACCTGATATCGAAGAACAATGGTATAAGGCTTTAAAAGACGAATTTGAGGCACAATATTTTGCTGATATAAAATCTTTTCTTATCGAAGAGAAAAAACAGCATATAGTATTTCCTCCATCGTCTCTGATATTTAACGCCTTCAACCTTACTCCTTTCGACAGTGTAAAAGTCGTGATATTAGGACAAGACCCATATCATAACATAGGCCAAGCCCATGGTCTTGCTTTTTCTGTACCTGATGGCATACAAAAACCGCCAAGTCTTCAAAACATCTTTAAAGAATTGAATCAAGATTTAGGTATTTCCATTCCATCAAATGGTAATTTAGAGAAATGGGCCAACGAAGGCGTTCTATTGCTCAACGCCTCTTTAACAGTAAGAGCACATACGGCGGCATCGCACGCTAAGATTGGCTGGCAGCGATTCACCGATGCCGCCATCAAAGCACTCTCTGATAATAGAGAAAACCTAGTCTTCATACTCTGGGGCAACTACGCCATCGCCAAAGAAAACCTCATCGACCACAACAAACATCTCATACTGAAAACTGTTCACCCTTCTCCCCTATCTGCCTCACGTGGTTTCTTCGGCTGCCGTCATTTCTCAAAGACAAACGAATACCTTATAAAGAATAATATTAAACCAATAGATTGGAAAATTGAAAGTTGAAAGTTGAAAATTGAAAATTATTGACTATTGACTTAAAAGAATTATTAACATAAAAATTGGACAATGACTGTTGACTGTAGTCTGTTGTCCGTTGACTTAAATAATATGAAAAAATTAGTATTTGCAACACACAATGCTCATAAGTTAGAAGAGCTTCGTGCTATAATAAAGAACTTTGATATCGTAGGTTTAACCGACATCAATTGTCATGAAGAGATTATTGAAGACGCTGACACTTTAGACGGCAACGCTAAAATCAAGGCTGACTTCGTGACAAACAATTTCCATATCGACTGTTTCGCTGACGACACTGGTTTGGAAGTTGATGCTCTAGACGGCGCTCCTGGCGTTTATTCTGCCCGCTACGCTGGCGAAGGATGTTCATACCAAGATAATGTTAATAAACTTTTAGAAGCCTTAGAAGGCGTCGAAAACCGCAGGGCTCGCTTCAGAACAGTAATCGCTCTTAACCTTAACGGCGAACAGCATTTCTTTGAAGGTAAAGTGGAAGGCGTCATCACCAAAGAACAACACGGAGAAAAAGGCTTCGGCTACGACCCTATCTTCCTCCCAGACGGCTTCGACCAGACATTCGCAGAGATGTCGATGGAAGTGAAAAACCAAATATCACACAGAGGAAGAGCGACAAAAAAACTCATAGAGTTTTTGAACTCTGAACTCTGAGCTTTGAACTCTGAACTTTGAACACTGACAGGTGATAGCTAACTTTCCGTTTTCAACTCAAAAAGTCACGTAGTGACGACAGAATATAGGCAGGCGGTGGAGTGCGAAGCATGAAACCCCTGCATTCATGACCATGATGATATAAAAAGTGCCGTAGGCACGACAGAAAAAAAAGATTCTGTCGCTCCTACGGAGCTGTGAGCAACTGAAAATTGAAAACTGAAATTTTCAACTAATTGCTGAAAGCTGACAGCCAATTGCTAACTGCTAATTGCTAATTGCTAACAGCCAATTTTCAATTTTCAACTTTCCGTTTTCAATTAAAAAAAGGTGTCACCCTTATCAGAGCAACACCCCAATTATGCATTATGCATTATGAATTATGAATTGATTTAACCGCTTTTATTCTAAGACTGGGCGCACACTTAGACCGTAGTAACGGGCGTAGCGGTGGTACATGTTGGGACTGCTGTCCTGGAAGGTGAGGTCGTACGCGTAGTAGCAGGTGCTATTGCTTTCGTAAGGCGTAGAACTCCAATATAAACCGTGGTAGCCGTGCGAAAAACCAGCACGAGGAAGGAAGATGCTGTTGCCATTTGGTCCTGTAACCTTATAGCCATCAACGCCATTCTGTGTCGTCCATTTCCAATTGCATCTATCTATAAGTTCTTGCATCTCTGCTTTTGTAGGCATTCTCCATGTGCCGCCCCAATTGGCAGTGGCTGCATCGTATTGCGCTGTTAAATTGCCTTCGCTATCTATATAGCCTTGCGTTTGCAACTGTGAAATACTAAGTCCATAGGTTGGGCAGTTATCTTCATCGTATGTTTCCTTTGTACTTGTCTCTCCCCATGCAAAATAGTCTCCGTATTCTTCTGGTACATTTGCTCCAACATTACAGGTAGCCCATTTCACGCTTAAACCTAAGTCAACGTCAACGTATGTGGGACCCAATGTCGTAAAGCTCACTTCTTCTCCATATCCAGCAGCATCATTTGCATTTACAGCATATGCTCTTACGTAATAGGTAGTATTACTTTCTAAACCAGTAATGTTTGAAATATAGGTTCCGAGTCCGCCTTCTGTGTCTTTTACACGAAAATCAAAAACTGTTGGTTTACCACTTGTATTCCAGCATACACCTCTTTCAACAACAGCGGCACCACCACCGTCTGATACTCCACCTCCGCATTTCGCAGAATATAATGCTATTTCTGTAACCTCTGCTGTTATAACAACAGGTCCCACAGGCTGTTCTGGATTTTCTGGGTTCTCAGGTTGTTCTGGTTGTTCAGGATTCTCTGGATCTTCAGGTTGCTCTGGATCTTCAGGTTGCTCTGGATTTTCTGGGTCCTCAGGTCCCTCTGGTTCCTCCGGGTCCACTGTCACAAATGTCTTTTCATCGCCATAGCCCGTACCAGCTTCGTTGGTAGCGTATGCTCTTACATAATATTGTGTATTTGGCACGAGGTCTGTGAAAGAAATCTCATAGCTTCCAAGTCCGCCTTCTGTGTCTTTTACACTAAAATCAAGAATTGTAGGTATTCCATCTGTGCTCCAGCAGACACCACGTTCGGTAACATCAGCTCCGCCGTCTGCCGCAACCTGTCCCACAACCTTAGCACTGGTTTTTGTAACCTCTCCAACAGATTTTGTCACAACCGTCGGTTTCTCTACTTCTGGCTTACATGAGAATAATATCATCGTAAGCGCAACTAAAAATAAGGATAGCTTTTTCATGATAATATTTATTTAAAGATGTTAATGATATTCATAATAGCATCAAATAATGTAGGCAGTACGGTAAAAATAATTGCAAATCTGAATGGACATTTTATTGCACTATCAACATGATGCCACAGATAAGGAAACCAGCACGATTTTTTCACAACGACTTCTTCGTCTTTGTCTTGCTTCACACCTAATTCAAGTGCGGTACGATAGCCCATTGCTATTTGCTCTTTTACAATTTTGCCACTGCGGCATTTGCGGTAAACTTTGTTTTTACCGTTGCTTATCTTGACAATACATTCTATATTGTCTATTCTTTCATCTTTATCGTCAGCTTCATTTCTCAATATGTTAGATACATTATTCCAACTAGCGAAAACGTATCTTTCATATTCCGTTTCGTTTTTCACGAAGTCATTGTCCAATTTAGTAACCTTTAATTTCATATTCTATTCTTTATTTTTATTGATGATTAATATCTTCAGTTTGTTACTTTTATATACGCACCTCTCCCATACCATCTTCTTAGCAAAGAAAATACCACACTTTGTAAAATTTCGTTAAATAAGATTTTTGTGAATTAAATTCAGAATACAACTTTTTCAACGACAATCTCCATATCCGAAGACTGTTGTCCGTTGTCTGTTGTCCGTTGTCAACCGAAGGTTTTAGCCAACGGGGGGGGTAATTGCAATGTATGTCAATGCGTTACATAAGCAATATTTGCTTAAATTCTCTTCTACTCTATTTAAAACTACGCTTGACATTACATTTCGTTTGATGTCGCTAATATAGAACTTTTTTTAATTCATAACGCATAATTCATGATTTAAAAAGTCACCAAGACGCCGAGACACCGAGACACTAAGTTGCTGAGTCAATGAGTCAATGAGTCTATAAGTCTGAGTCAGGGTTCAGGGTTCAGGGTTCAGGGTTCAACAGCCAACGGTCAATGGTCAATGGTCAATGGTCAACAGTCAACAGACTCTGGGTATGCTTTTTTAAGTCACCGAGACGCCGAGACACTGAGACACCGAGAAAGTTAAAATTGAAAATGGAAAATAAAAAATCTCAGAACCGCATTACTGTGATTCTGAGATTTATAGACTCTGACTGTCGACTATAACACTGACTGCTGATAGCTGACTGCCGATAGCCAATTCTTAATTATCAAGACGTGTCAACGTGTATTTATTTATGGTAACGTTGACGCGTCTCTACATTATTTAAAGGTTGATTCCTTTTTTCAAGATTTCCATTGCCTTGTCGATGCCGTCGACGTTCTTGCCGCCTGCTGTAGCAAGTGTCTTCTGACCGCCGCCACCGCCTTGGATTTCCTTAGCAGCTTCTCTAATCATAGCGCCAGCATCCCATTTGCGTTCGTCAACGAGTGACTGTGGAATCATAACGCACAATGCAGGTTTGCCTTCGAAGATACCGCCCATGAGGAGGATAGCTTCTGCATCGATGTCTTTAACGGCTGTAGCGATAGTTCTCATCTGATTTACGTCAGCTTCAACGCGAGCGACAACCAACTTATGTCCTTCGAAATCAACAGCTGCATTGTAGATATTACGTGCTTCAGCGACAGCCTTTTCTTGCATCATCTGCTCAACTTTCTTTTGTAACATCTGATTTTGTGCGCTGAGGTTTTCGATAGCCTTGATCAAGTCGCCTGATGTCTTGACGATTTCTTTAATCTTAGCGATTTGTTCCAACTGATTATCGAGATAGCACATCACGTCGTCGCCTGTGACAGCTTCGATACGACGTACGCCAGCAGCGATAGCGCCTTCAGACAAAATCTTGAATGAACCGATACGACCTGTTGAAGCGATGTGAGTACCACCGCAAAGCTCAACTGAATATTCCTTATCGAAAGCAACGACTCTCACATGGTCGCCGTATTTTTCACCGAACAATGCCATTGCGCCCATGTTCTTAGCTTCTTCGATAGGAACGTTTTCGAATGTATTGTTTAAAATATCTTCTCTAATCTTTTCGTTGACGATACGTTCAACTTGTTTGATTTCTTCGTCAGTCATCTTTGAGAAGTGGCTGAAGTCGAAGCGCAAACGTTCGTCATTAACCAAGGAACCTTTTTGTTCAACGTGATTACCCAAGACTTGACGTAAAGCTGCGTGCATCAAGTGAGTTGTTGTGTGGTTAGCTTCGATTTTTCTTCTTCTCTTAACATCGATAGTAGCAACGAAGTCAGCCTCTGGTTCTTGAGGGATCATATCAGTGATATGGATGATGAGGTCGTTTTCTTTAACAGTATTCAAAACCTTAACGACTTCATTTTCTGATGTAAGAGTACCGACGTCACCGACTTGACCACCCATTTCAGCGTAGAATGGAGTTTGGTCTAAAACGATTTCGTAATGTTTCTTATTCTTAGCAACGACTTCTCTGTAACGCATGATTTTAGAAGTTGTTGTCAATTCGTTATAACCTTTGAATTCAGTTGCTTTGTCATCTTCAACGACTACGATCCAGTCGCCTGATGATTTTTCAGCAGCTTTACGTGAACGGTTCTTTTGTTCTTCGAGGTTAGCTTTGAAACCTTCCATATCGACAGTAAGACCTTTTTCTTCTGCCATGAGGTTTGTCAAGTCGACAGGGAAACCGTAAGTGTCGAACAATTCGAAAGCGAAAGCACCGTCGATGACTTTTGATTCTGGGTTTTGTTCAACGTAAGACTCGAAACGTCTGATACCTTGTGACAATGTTCTCAAGAATGAAGCTTCTTCTTCTTTGATAACCTTAGCGACGAGTTCTTGTTGTGACTTCAACTCTGGATATTGTTCGCCCATTTCTTGTACGAGAACTGGTAATATTCTGTAAACGAAAGGTTCTGTGAATCCTAAGAATGTGTAGCCGTAACGTACAGCACGACGTAAGACGCGACGGATAACATAACCAGCGCCATTGTTTGAAGGTAGTTGACCGTCTGCAACAGCGAAGCTGACAGCGCGTAAGTGGTCGGCGATAACACGCATTGCGATGTCGACCATTTCTTCTTTACCGTAAGCCTTGCCTGAGAGTTCAGCGACTTTGTCGATTAAAGGAGTGAAAACGTCGGTGTCGTAATTTGAC
>JAZKYV010000031.1:0-50400 GCA_045612345.1 Bacteroidales bacterium | reverse complement strand
CAACAAGGTCATCGAAGCTAAAAATATCACCAAAGCCTACGGCGATAAATTGTTGTTCGAAAACCTCAGCTTCAGCCTCCCGCCAGCAGGTATCGTCGGCGTCATCGGACCTAACGGCGCTGGTAAGACAACATTGTTCCGTCTCATCATGGGGTTGGAAAAACCAGACTCTGGCACATTCGAAGTAGGTGAAACAGTGAAGACAGGCTACGTCGACCAACAACATGCCGACATCGACCCAGAACAGACAGTATGGGAAGTAATATCTGGAGGCAACGAGTTGATACAACTTGGCAAGCGCACCATGAACTCTAGAGCATACGTCTCAAGATTCAATTTCGCAGGCAACGACCAACAAAAGAAAGCTGGCGTCTTGTCAGGCGGTGAACGTAACAGAATGCACTTGGCGTTGACATTGAAACAAGAAGCCAACGTACTTCTCCTCGACGAACCTACCAACGACATCGACGTCAACACCTTGCGTGCTTTGGAAGAAGGTCTCGAAAACTTCGCTGGATGCGCCGTCGTCATCTCACACGACCGCTGGTTCTTAGACAGAATCGCAACACACATCCTCGCTTTCGAAGGCGACTCACAAGTATATTTCTTCGAAGGAAGCTATTCAGAATATGAAGAAAACAAGATTAAACGTCTTGGCAACGCAGCACCTAAGAAGTTTAAGTATAAGAAATTGATGTAATTAAAGTGTAGAGTGTAGGGTTTAAAGTTTAAAGTAGTTGTAAGTTTAAAAGTTAATAGTCTTGAAATGTATAGAAATATGATAAGCTATAAAACTTATAACTCTAAACTTTAAAACTACTCTAAACTCTACACTATAAACTGTAAACTATATCAGTTATGAAAGTAAAAATTTCAAGATTAAAAACATTCTTCTTCATTTTTTTAATTGTATTGTTTTCATCATGCGACCCTGGTTTTCATGATGTTTATATTATGAAAAATGAATTACTGAAAGAAGTTAAAGTCGTTTTTTCATTAAATGGCGTGAAAGACACTACATATATCGGTCCCGATGTGGATCGTATAGTAATGGTAAAAGATGGAATGGGTAATTCTGAATTTTCTTTCAATGATGAGTATATCCATGATATGCCTGTTATCATCTTTGACGAAGATATTATGTACGAAGTTGATACAACAACCGACTGGGATTTGATCAAAGGTTTTGAAAAAACAATGTTCAAAAAATCTTGTTGGGAGATTCTATCAACTATTGATAAAAAAGGATATGAAGAGTATGAGGTTCTATACAGAATCACTGAAGAAGATTATGAGAACGCTCTTATCCTTAATGGAAATAAATAATTAAAAAACAGGACAAAGTCAGTTGTCCGTTGACTGTTGTCCGTTGACTTAAAAAATATGGAAAACGAAAAAATAGAATTAACAGAATTGTCAGAACTCGGTGAATTCGGTCTCATCGACAGACTGACGAAAGACATCAAGACATATAACAAATCGACAGTGAGAGGCATTGGCGACGACGCTGCCGTCATCGACCATAAAAGCGAGCAGACATTGATTTCTACCGATGTCTTGATTGAAGGCGTTCATTTCGACATGACATATATGCCTCTGAAGCACTTAGGTTACAAGGCTGCTGTCGTGAACTTCTCCGATATCTATGCCATGAACGGCACTCCTACACAAATCGTAGTCGGAATGGGAATATCAAGCAAATTCTCAGTAGAAGCAGTTGAAGAGATTTTCTCCGGCATCAAGTTAGCCTGCGACACATATAAAGTCGACTTAGTCGGAGGCGACACCACAGCAAGCAAGTCAGGACTCTTCATCTCTATAACAGTAATCGGCAAGGCAAAGAAAGACGAGATCGTCTATCGTAACGGAGCTAAAGCCAACGATTTGTTATGCGTAAGCGGAACACTCGGCGCTGCATACACAGGATTATTGATTCTTGAGAGAGAGAAAGCAGCTTTCATGGCAGACCCTAACGTACAGCCAGAACTCTACGGTTACGACTACATACTCGAACGTCAGTTAAAGCCAGAGGCACGTAAAGACATCGTCGCCAGACTCAAAGAGTTAGAGATAAAGCCAACAGCGATGATCGACATATCAGACGGACTCGCATCAGAGATATTACATCTTTGCAAAGACTCTAACGTAGGCTGCCGCGTCTTCGAAGATCGCATCCCAATGCACCAGAAGGCCATCGACGTCGCTAAGGAATCCGACATCGTTCCTTGCGTAGCAGCACTCAACGGCGGCGAAGACTACGAACTTCTCTTCACCGTAAAACAAGAAGATTACGATAAAGTCAAAGACATGGAAGACGTGAGAATCATCGGTTTCATGACACCAGACACAAACGTCGCTGAACTCATCACCACCGACGAACACGTAATCCCAATCGAAGCACAAGGATTTAAACATTTTTAAAAATATGTAGAGACTTTACTCCCGTGGCGTCTCTTAAAAACAATATTCAAGACGCCACGGAGTGACGTCTCTACCAAATAAATCATGAACGACAAAATAGCCTCCATCCTCAAAACCATCCCCACAGATCCTGGGGTGTATCGTTATTATGACGAGAAAGGAGAGATTATTTATGTCGGCAAGGCCAAAAACCTGAAACGCAGAGTCTCTAGTTATTTCAACAAACAGCAAAGCGGTAAAGTAAAAGTGCTCGTCAGCCGTATCGCTGACATCAAATTCATCGTGGTCGACAACGAGATGGAAGCCCTTCTTCTCGAGAACAACATGATAAAACAATACAAGCCACGCTACAATATCATGTTGAAAGACGACAAGACATATCCGTGGATATGCGTCAAGAACGAACGTTTCCCTCGAGTCTTTCTCACGAGAAAAAAAGTCAACGACGGTTCCATCTACTTCGGACCTTATCCTTCTGTGACGGTAGCGAAGACATTCCTTGAGATGTTAAGGAAGCTCTACCCTATCCGCAACTGCAAACTTATCTTAAAAGAAGAAAACATCTACAACGGACATTATCGTCCTTGCCTTGAATATCATATCGGCAACTGCAAAGCACCTTGCGACGGAAGCATCAGCGAAGAAGAATACCGCGAGATGATTCTCAACGTGAAGAAAGTCATCAAAGGTAATATTCAGGAAGTCTTGAGAGATATGAAGGCAAAGATGATGGATCACGCCTCGAGACTGGAATTCGAGCAGGCGCAAGTCATAAAAGACAAATACGACATACTCGAAAACTACCATGCTAAATCTGTAGTATGCAGCAACACCATCTTCGACATAGAGGTATTTTCTTTTGAAGATGCCGGCAATTCTTTCTATGTCAATTATATGAAGATCGTAGAAGGTGCTATCATACAGTCACATTCATTTGAGATCAAGAGAAAACTCGATGAAAGCGCAGAAGAACTTCTGTCGATGGCCGTCGTGGAAGTTCGTCAGATGATGGAAAGTCACAACATTAAGGAGATCATCGTTCCGATAGATTTAGACATAAAACTTGACGGTGTAAGATTCACCGTTCCGCATAGAGGAGAGAAACTAGACATCTTGGAATTGTCGCAGCGTAACGCAAAGCAATATCGCATCGACACTGAGAAGTTGCGTACCCTCGTCGACCCAGAGCGACATACGAAGAGAATCTTGAACCAGATGAAAGACGACTTGAGATTGCCTGAACTGCCAGAGGTCATTGAATGCTTCGACAACTCCAACTTCCAAGGCGACTATGCCGTAGCCGCGATGACGCAGTTTGTCAATGCGAAACCTAACAAGAGCGGATATCGACATTTCAACATCAAGACCGTTGAAGGTCCTAACGACTTTGCCTCTATGGAGGAAATCGTTTACAGGAGATATAAGAGGCTCTTGGATGAGGGGCAGCGACTTCCAGATTTGATTGTCGTTGACGGCGGCAAGGGTCAGTTGTCATCAGCAGTGAAAATACTGCAACAGCTAGGATTATACGGCAAGATCAGCATCATCGGCATAGCGGAGAAACTGGAAGAGATTTACTTCCCTGGCGACAGCATACCTTTATATATAGATAAGAGGTCCGAGACCTTGAAGGTGATACAACACATCCGCGACGAGGCCCACAGATTCGGCATCACACATCACAGAAAGAAATTCGAGAAAGGATTTATCCATTCAGAACTGAACGACATCAAAGGCATCGGCAAACAGACTGCCGAAAAACTGATGTTAGAATTGAAATCTGTCAAGAACATCAAGGAAGCAGATTTGGAGACATTAGAAAAAATCGTCGGCAAGGCGAAGGCGAAGATAGTATGGGAATATTTTCATAAAATATCCGCAGAATAATTATCCACGAATCCGTAGGGGCGTATCGCATACGCCCTTGTTATCGCATACGCCCTTGTTATCGCATACGCCCTTGTTATCGCATACGCCCCAAATGATATTGACCTGCCAATATCATTGATTACCCACCAACAATTCACACCCATTTCGCAGGATTATTACGAATATATTTCGAAATGTTTTCAAATGCCTGTTCATCATTAATTATTGATTCATAATAATTACGTTGCCATATTGATTTCCCAATTTGTTTTGAAACCGCACCCTTAAATCCACGAACAATTGCTCCCAATGTTTTTGATGGCGACTGAAATTGCGTATGCGATATCTCTTTGGGCGTATGCGATACGCCCCTACGGATTTGGATGATGGCGTGGATGTGATTTGGCATAATAACATATTCATGCAACACAACATCTTCATTTCTAATTTTTATGGTATTTTTCCATTCGTTATCAACGATTTTACCATAATCATTCAAAACCATTTCTCCATTGACAATCGTACCAAATAGACATCGTCTACCTTCTGTACAGATGGTGATAAAATAAAATCCTTCACTGGAATAATTATGTCCTTTAAGACGAATTGAATCCCTATGATGTTTCTTAGGATCATAATTTGGTTTCTTTCTCATTGCAAACTCCTTCCTTAATTTTAATTTTTGGTTTTGCAATATTATATACTATTTTTGAATAACTATTATTACATTATTCAAAAAATCAATAAAAAAATGATACGTTAATGATTATTAACTAAATTCAAGATTTTTAATTAATAATTATTAACATATCATTAAAATGTGAACAAAAACATAAACAAAAAACCTCGACAGTCAATGACTACCGAGGTTTCTGTGCTCCCACCTGGACTTGAACCAGGGACCAACTGATTATGAGTCAGCTACTCTAACCGACTGAGCTATAGGAGCAAGGCGAACATTTGTTCATTCCTTTGTTTTGCGAGTGCAAAGTTACAAAATTGTTGTTAATTTCATAACAAATTTTCAAAAAAAATTGAAAAATTTTTCTTTATAAGCCAAACAGTTTTAACCAATTGAATTATAATATTTTACAACCTCATCCAAGATAGCAAACACTTCTTCTATGGTTCTTACTTCCATCAACCTCATCTTAAATTGTTTGAAATTGACAAAACCTTTAAAATAAAGTCCCCAATGTTTACGCATTTCCATCACTGCATAAAACTCATCTTTCTTATAACCTAAAGAATCTTTAAGATGAGCCTTCGCAACACGGACTCTCTCTTCTACCGTCGGAGCTGGCAATATCTCGCCTGTATTCAAATAATGTTTTATCTCTTTGAAAATCCAAGGGTTACCATATGTGGCACGTCCTATCATAAGTCCGTCAACGCCAAAGTTATCCAAGAAATATTTTGCAGAAGGGCCATCAACGACATCACCATTGCCGATGATTGGTATCGTCATTCTCGGATTGTTCTTCACCTCTCCTATCAAGGTCCAGTCGGCAGGCTCGCCCCATTTGGTAGTACGCAAACGACCATGTATCGTCAATGCCTGAATTCCGACATCTTGCAAACGTTCTGCTATATCAACGATTTCCTTATGTTCGCTGTCATAACCAAGACGTGTCTTTACAGTAACAGGCTTTTTCACTGCTTTCACGACAGCTTCTGTTATAGCAACCATCTTAGGAATATCATTCAAGATACCAGATCCTGCTCCTTTAGAAGCGACTTTCTTAACAGGACATCCGAAGTTAATATCAATGATATCTGGATCATAACGTTCTGCATAACGAGCAGCTTCTACCATAGGGTCAATGCTGTTGCCAAAAATCTGTACGCCGAAAGGTCTCTCTCCTTCAACAAAGCCCAACTTCCTCACGCTCTTCACAGCATCACGAATCAAACCGTCAGAAGAAATAAATTCAGAATAAACTATATCTGCACCTTGCTCCTTGCAAGCGTGACGAAACGGAGGGTCAGTGACGCCTTCCATCGGAGCCAAAAGCAAAGGAACATGGTCAAATTCTATACCTGCAATATTAATCATAATCAACAAAAAACCTTAAAACATTATTATGCAAAAATACTCATTTCATCTAATCAAAAAATCTTAAATTTGCAAAAAATAAAATAAATTCATCATGACTTTTCCAATACTTAAAAAGACTACTACGGCAGAAAAAATATTCATAATCGCAGCATTATTAGTTGTTGGACTTATATTGACGGCAGTCCTCAGCGTCGGCATCGTATTCATCTCAAATACGTGCAACATAAGCGAACTCAACATGTTACGCATATCTCAAATCACAAGCCAATTATTATTATTCGTATTTCCGCCTTTGTTATATGCTTGCCTGGTCAATGAAAAACCAATAGCATCTCTCAAATTCAACAAAACCAAAACCTACTGGCTTTTATTAGGTCTAGCGATGATGTATGCGATCTTGCCGCTCAACACCGTCTTTGCGGAATGGAATGCTGATGTGAAACTTCCTGAATCAATGAAAGCATTGGAAGAGATGATGAAATCCTTGCAGGATGCAGCTCAAGAAGCCACTGAAAAAATGCTCAATGTCAACAATATCGGCGGATTGATCATCAACCTCATCATGGTCGCTGGATTGGCTGCCATAGGTGAAGAACTTTTATTCCGCTCATTATTACAGACATCTTTAGTAAAAATATGCAAAAACGCTCATATCGGTATTTTCATAGCTTCGGCAGTATTCTCATTCATACATTTTGAATTCTACGGTTTCTTGCCAAGATTGGTTTTAGGTTTGTTATTGGGATATATGTTCTATTTCTCAAAAAGCATATGGGTCCCGATGTTAATGCACTTTGCAAACAACGGCACTATTGTAGTTTTATATTTCCTTAATAATAAAGGTATCACAAACATCGACTTAGACACCTTCGGCAAGACAAGCACTCCTATTTTGATTGCCAGCATCATAGCCATGATAGCATTATTCTATTTCTCAGCAAGATGTTTTAAAAAAGAACATGAAGAGAAAAACATTATAGGCAATTGATTTTTTATAACAATATGAAGTCTTTATTTGTAATAGATAAGTTATTAGTTTCCAAACTATTAAAATTCGGAATCGTAGGATGCTCCGGAATGATAATAGATTTTGGAATAACATATCTATGCAAAGAAATACTAAAACTGAACAAATTCCTCAGCAACGGAATCGGATTCATTCTTGCAGCTACATCAAATTATTTCCTCAACAGAAGCTGGACCTTCAACAGTCAGAATGAAGAAATAGGAATACAATACATACAATTTATGATTGTATCTATTATAGGACTGGGAATCAATTCGTTAGTCTTATACCTTTTGAACGAAAAACTAAAATGGAACTTCTACTTCAGCAAACTCATAGCAATAGGCGTAACAACCATCTGGAATTTCTTCGCTAACTTATTATTCACTTTTGCGTAATACGACACCCCAAAAACTTTTGCCATTAGTCGTTTGTCTTTAGCCTTTCTGACGAAGCAAACACCAAAAACGAATTGAAATAAGCAAATAAAGTCGCGCCCACCTGTGTTTCCAATGTATCATCTGTAAACATGGAAAGCATTATTATAAACAAGAATACAATATACAAATAATTACGATTTCTCTTATCTGCAAAGAGAGGATAAAGCATTGTAAACAAGAACCATAACAAACCGACAATGCCGAAAGCCACTGTTATCGCAAGATATTGATTATGGCTTCTCAGTCTATATTCCGGATATAATTTCGAATTAGTATTTTCGTAATAATCTGCAAAAGGTTTAATAATACCAGTTCCAACACCAAAAACAGGATTGTCTTTTATGATTCCTAATGAGGCTTTTATATATTCAACACGTTGAAACACAGAACTGCCATTAGCATCGCCACTTCTTTCATAATTACGATAGGCTATCATAACCTTCATGATTCTAGTCTTAAAACCAGGATTTTCGATATAATTATAGTTAGCAATGCCGTTTTCAATATTTCTTATATCATTTTCTGTAAGTTGCTCAACACCTTCCGCATCTTTTCTCAAATCTTTGGATGTAAGATAACGCACCAATGCACGATAACCATCGTCATACTCATTGTTAATTTTTTTAACACTTCGCTTATTCCAAGCGTCTATCATCTCATCTTTTGAAAGATATAAGCCGACATACCTCGCATCCTCTACGCCAAAATTGATTGTATCAAAAACATAAGGATTACCCAACTTAGTATGTGTATCTAACTGTACGGCATCCACTTTAGCTGGACTCATATAGTCATTGACAACCTTATATGGAAGATATATTACAACAGCTGCTACTACTACAATCGCTACTACCACACAAATTTTAACATTTGTATTTTTACTTCTAAAGACAAAATACATTGTCAGCACAAAACACAAGGCTGCTATAACTAAAATGCTAGTAATTGACTCAAAAATTGTTATCTGCCATAAAAACCATATTATCATAAAAACCATAATCGATTTCATAATCAAACTATAATTTCTCTTGACAAGATAATATCCCAATATAAATATTGAGAAAACAATACATAACGATAATCTGATATAGTTGATAAAAGGAGACAATTCCCTTACATCTACAAAGTCACGATGGATGAACTTCACTGTTCCTAAGACAGTTACAAAAAAGACAGAACATATGAAAAACCATAACACCATGTTGAACTGTTTGTCATTCAACGGTTTCATTGATGACATCACCAATGGAATCAGCAAAAGAGGCAACTTAATCCTCAAATCATGAAATGCAGATGGAAAATCGGAAGTATATATCAATCCTACAAGATGCATTACATACATCGATGCCATCACGACAGCGACTTTGTTATGTAAAAAGTCGGAGAAACGTGTCTTTATGTTATACCATATACCTTTAAAAGAGAATACTATACGCAATAAGATTCTGCTTAAGAACGGTTTTTCAAGATACATCTTATTGATGGAACGCATATCAAGACCGAGCAACATCCATAATACCAAAAGGTAAAATAGCGAGACACTCAAACCAAATCTCGACGTCGGCAAAGAAACTCCTGTCAAGATCAATCCGACCAAATAGAAATATGTACCCGTTTTACCGTATTCTACTTTCATCACATTGCAGGTTTCAACAATGTTTCGTATTCGTTTTTACCATTAGAATTAAGGAGAATCTCAAGAGCGCGATTCAACTCAACGTCTTCTTTCAAAGTAGAAATGATCTTGCCTTTTTGGAAATAATAACGACCGACCAACTCCATTTTAAGGATCTCAGAAATTTCCTTTCTATTGTTAATCAAATCATTATCCTTATGGCTCTTCAATTCGTTTTCCAAGATATCAAGTTGCTCTTTGATATTATCGTAATAACCTTCCAACTTAGCTGTCTTTACCAATTCATCGAAGTCTTTTTCACTTTCTGAAGTATATTCAAACTTCTGACCTTCAACGAATTTCACAAAGTCATCATAAATCTCATCTGTTATTTCAAACTCTTCAGGAGAAGCTATTGACTTATGCTCTCTGTAAAACTTATTGGCATATTTGAAAATCATATTCTGAGCATAGAGATGAGCTGTTATTGTTGAAAGCATCTCTGGTTCTATCTTCACATCTGGCTGAATGCCATGGCCTTCGTAAACTATTCTTCCGTTTGCAGTCTTAAACTGAGGACCGAGTGTGTCATTCTTCACAAGAGTGTCGTTCTTTGCCTTTTTAGAATAATCTATCTCTTGTATGCAACGTTTACTTGGGATATAATATTTAGACACCGTCACCTTCATCTGTGTGTTGTATGTCATAGGCAAGATATTCTGTACCAATCCCTTGCCGAATGTTCTTTGTCCCACGATGACGCCTCTGTCGAAGTCTTGTATAGAACCTGAAACGATTTCACTTGCTGATGCGCTGCTTTCATTGACCAAAATAGCCAATGGAATATCTGTATCCTCGGCTTCATGTTTGGTGTAATAGTTTCTATTCTGTTCTGGAGTCTTTCCTTTTGTGTAAACCACGAGTTTGTTTTTCGGCACGAAGATATTTACGATATCGACAGCTTCGTTAAGCAAACCGCCGCCATTACCTCTAAGGTCGATGACGAGACCTTTGAGTTCATTTTGTGACTTCATTTCAAGGAATGCCTCCTTCAGTTCTTTAGCAGCGTCTCTAGTAAACTGATTGAGAATAATATAAGCGACTCCACCTTCAAGGACTGTATAATATGGGATATTATCAATCTTTATTTTCTCACGGGTAAGAGTTTTTGTGATGATCTCTTTTTCACCATCGCGTCTGATTTTTAGAGTCAGTTTTGAACCAGGCTGACCTTTAAGAAGTTCACTGACTTCACTAACGCTTTTATTTTCCGTATTGACGCCATTAACTTCTATGATAGCATCGCCAGGAAGCAAACCCGCCTTGTGTGCAGGAAAGTTTTCGTATGGTTCAGAGATATGGACATTATTATCGTAATAGTTTATTATAGAACCTATTCCGCCATATTCTCCCATTGTAAGAAGTTTCACATCCTCGATTTCTGACTCAGGGATAAAGACAGTGTAAGGATCCAATTCCTTGAGCATAGCATGAATAGCGGTCTCATTCAATTCGGCAGGATTTATCTCATCGACATAATTCATGTTAAGATACTTCAACACATTATTATATATGTCTATGCTTTTAGAAATCTCAAAATTGTTTCGTTTTTCCTGAGAGAAAGATGCCAAAGGGAAAAACATCAATACGAAAAATAAAATCCTCAATTTATTCATAACTAAAATATTATTACTATTTCTATTAAGACGCATCAATGTTTATTTAATTTTAAGGAATCATTGATACGCCTCTACTACAATCACTCCTAACTCCTAACTATTATGGCACAGGGTCATAGCCGCTCCCACCCCAAGGGTTGCATGACAATATTCGTTTAAAGGTAAGCCATCCGCCTTTGATGGCGCCATATTTTTTAATGGCTTCAATGCCGTAATTGGAACATGTAGGGGTATATCTGCAGCTTCTTCCGATGAAAGGTGATAAGGTAACTTGATATATGCGGATAAGCAATATCAACAAATTAGCTGGCAGTTGTGTTATTTTTTTCATCATCGTGCAGAAAATAATTATTGTTCAAACGCAAAGATAGTTGTTTTATTTTCTTTTCTATCTCTTCGTAAGGCAAAATTGTTGTTGCCGTATAAACAAGCGCCACGTCAAAAGTGATTTTATGTTTTTCACATTTAACAATTAATTCAGATTTATTTCTGCGCCATGCCTCACGGACGAGTCTTTTCACCTTATTTCTTTTGACTGCGTGATGGAATCTTTTCTTTGATACAGAGACGAGGAAGCGAGGTATTGTAGGTTCGTCATCTTCCGAAGCATGAGCGTGAACAACAACACGAAAAGGGTAAAAGTTAAATCCTTTACCCTTCTCGAATAATAGTTGTATAGCTTTCTTCTTATATAAACGCTGTTCTTTCGGAAGTCCTTCGTTCATATTATTTTATTTTTTCTTAGCTTTCTTAATTTCGTTAGCGATAAACTCTTCTATCGCCATATTCATTGATGGACATGTTGGAGTTGGAGCGCTGAAGTTCAAAGTGAAACCTGCTTCAGTGATAGCTTCGCATGTAGAGTGTCCGAAACCGCCTATAGCGACATTTTCATTTTGGACAAAATCAGGGAAGTTTTTCTTGAGAGACTCTATTCCAGCAGGGCTGAAGAATACCAACATATCATATTTTGAAATGTCTATATGTGACAAATCGGCTGACACTGTACGGAAGATAACAGCTTTTGTGTAATCAATTTTAGCCTCTGCCAACATACCATCGTGATCTTCTGTAACCAAATTAGAACTTGGCAAGAAGAATTTCTCTTCCTTATGTTTTTTCATTACTTCAACGAGGTCAGCAAAAGTCTGCTTGCCGTAGAATATCTTTCTTTTTCTGTATTGGATATAATGTTGAAGGTATTGAGCTGTAGTTTCATTGACACAGAAATATTTCAAATCTTCAGGAATTGTGTAACGCATTTCCTTTGCGATACGGAAGAAGTGATCTATTGTGTTGCGACTTGTTAAAATCACTGCGGTAAAATCACTAAGTTTAACCTTCTCTTGTCTTAAATCGCTGGCTGAAACATCTTCTAATTTGATGAATTTTTCAAATTCGATGTTAACATTATACTTCTTAATTATAGCTTCATACGGAGTTTTTGCAACGTCAGCTGGTTTTGGTTGCGACAAAAGGATCGATTTAATCTTCATCTACAATTTTTTTAATCTTTTACTAATCACTCAATCTATTTTACCAACAAAATGATTAACAATATGTTATAGAACATTTACTATCATCTTAGATATAACTAAGATAGGTAAAATTTCGACGGTGCAAAGATACAAAAAAATATTTACAAAATTTAATTTTGATAACATTCGTACCTCTATTAATAATTTTATAAAAGTTATGATGAAAAATACGCCTAATATAACCAGTGTGAATACCAAGAAAAACTTATATGGATGGAAGAATAAAAGCAATATTATAGGCATAAGCAGCAGGTTGCAAGTTGCCATCGCAGAAACATGTGAAGTAAAATGCAAATGCGTCAGATAATCCGTTTTAAACATCCAGCCATAAAACGCTGTGAGAAGATAGGTAAAGACAAATATCGCGCTTACGCAAATCACCACATCGACAAAGAAATCGAAAGTGTCGTGCAATATTCTATTTTCCGCATAAACGACGAATATTTTCTGCACGAATAGCGAAAGCATCAGAATGAAGGAAATAATAGTAGAAAAAGAAACTGGGGTAAAGTGTGACTGTCCATCTCTCATCGACCTATCGCTGCTGCCATTTTGAAACGGCATTGAAATAACCGACGACAATCTTTGTGGCGACATGAACTTATTCAAGACCATGAGAATCAGCACTACGAATAAGACCACAAAATTCCATGCCGCGCTGATATATGTGACGTCCCTTTCAACAGGTCCTTCGTAATGCCGAGATGTTTCTACAACAAACTTGAAATTTTCATACGGATTATATCCGATGCTGTCGTTTTGAACTGCTAAACCCTCAATATGATAATTTTCAGCTTTCAATTTTAAACTTTCATTTTTTAATAGTTCGTTGCAAATTTACATCTTTGTTTTTTTCTTAACAAATATTTGTATTTTTTTTTGAAATTTTAGAAATGATTATTACCTTTGTAGTCTTCAAGAATTCAAATTTAAAACATTAAATATCATGGATCTTATAGAACAAATAAAACAAAATGCACGCGAAAACAGACAACGCATCGTGCTTCCTGAAGGTGATGAAGAAAGAACAATAAAAGCTGCAGACCAACTTATTGCTGACGGCATCGCTGACGTAATTCTTATCGGACCTGCACAGAAAATCAAAGACATGGCTGCTGAATTCGGTTTGAACAACATCGAAAGAGCAACTATCGTTGATCCAAAAGACAATCCTGACAGAGATAAATATGCTAACTTGCTTTTCGAACTCCGCAAGAGCAAAGGCATGACAATCGAAGAAGCACAAAAATATGCCGAAAACTTCATGTACCTCGGCGTTTTGATGCACAAAGCTGGTGACGCTGACGGTTTGGTCAGTGGCGCTCGCAGCACAACAGGCGACATGCTCCGCCCAGCATTGCAAATCATCAAGACTGCTCCTGGCGTTTCTTGCGTTTCTGGTGCTTTCATCATGTTCTTACCTAACGACAAATACGGAACAGACGGCAAGATCGTCTGCGCTGACTGCGCTGTAACTCCAGTTCCAACAGCAGAACAACTCGCAGAAATCGCTGTTTGTACAGCCGACACTGCTAAGAACATCGCTAAGATTGATCCAAAAGTCGCTATGTTAAGCTTCTCAACAAAAGGCTCTGCAAAACACGAAGATGTTGACAAAGTTATCAAAGCTACAGAATTAGCAAAACAAATGCGTCCAGACATCTGCATCGACGGCGAATTACAAGCTGACGCAGCTATCGTTCCTTCAGTAGGCGCAAGCAAAGCTCCTAACAGCGAAGTAGCTGGCAAAGCAAACACATTGGTATTCCCAAGATTGGAAGTAGGCAACATCGCTTACAAACTCGTTCAACGTCTCGCTGGCGCTGAAGCTGTAGGTCCAGTTCTCCAAGGCTTCGCTAAACCATGTAACGACTTGAGCCGCGGTTGTTCTATCGACGACATCTACAAACTCGTCGCTATCACATGCAACCAAGCAATCGCTCAGAAGAATTCATAATCCATAACGCATAATTCATAATTGTAGAGACACGTCATTGACACGTCTCTCTTTTCAACAATAATTTTTAACACAATATCATCAAATGAAAGTTTTAGTTTTAAACTGTGGCAGCTCATCAATCAAATATCAACTCTTTGATATCGACGATAACGGTCACAACGTTTTGGCAAAAGGTCTCCTCGAGCGCATCGGCCTCGAAATGGGAGAATTCACACATAAATGGAACGGCGAAAAACATTACGAACAACTTCCTATTCCAAACCACACTGTAGGTATCAGCATCGTTCTTAACGCATTGCTCGACGAAAACCACGGCGTCATCAAGTCATTAGACGAAATCGGTGCTGTTGGTCATCGTTTGGTTCACGGCGGCGAAAAATTCACCAAGAGCGTTCTCATCGACGACAGCGTCATGGAACTCATGGAAGAACTCATCGACCTCGCTCCTCTCCACAACCCAGCATGTATGGCAGGCGTGAAAGCTGTTACAGAATTGCTTCCTAACGTAAAACAAGGCGGCTGCTTCGACACAGCATTCCACTCAACAATGAAACCTGAGGCTTACCTCTACCCAATCCCTTACGAATACTACGACAAATATCGCGTACGTCGTTATGGTTTCCACGGAACAAGCCACAAATACGTTGCTGAAAACGCAGCTAAATTCGTCGGCAAAGACTGGAACGACCAAAAGATCATCACATGCCACTTGGGCAGCGGCGCTTCTATCGCAGCAGTAGAAAACGGCAAATCAGTCGACACATCAATGGGCTTCACTCCTGTTGAAGGTCTTATGATGGGCAGCCGCACCGGCGACCTCGACCTCGGCGTTTTCATGTACATCGCAGAAAAAGAAGGCTACGACCTCAAACAAATGAACACTCTCGTAAACAAGAAATCAGGTCTCATCGGTATCACTGGCGACAAACAAGATATGCGTGACGTTAGAGCTGGCAAAGAAGCTGGCGACGAACGTGCAACATACGCTTTCGACATGTTCAAACATCGCGTCAAGAAATATATCGGCGCTTACGCAGCTGTTATGAACGGCGTTGACATCATCGTCATGACTGGCGGCATCGGCGAAAACGCTTGGTTTATGAGAGGTCCAATCTTACAAGATATGGAATATCTCGGAGTTAAGATAGATATGGAAGCTAACAACGCTACAATGGGCGAAGCACGCATCATCTCAACACCAGATTCTAAAGTTACAGTCGTTGTATTCCCAACAGATGAAGAATACATGATTGCTAAAGATACTTACGACATCGTTAAAAGTCTTTGATAAATAAAGACGAAAGACAAACGTCTAAAGTTAAAAGAGCTCCTATATATAACCTGGGAGCTCTTTTTTTATAGGGTTGCGTTAGGGATTGGAGCGGCATCCTTTGCGAGGTTACGAGCAAAGATAGAGCGGAAAGCCCGACGCGTAGCGGAACGCCCCAAAAAAAAAGACAAAAGACTAAGAACTAGAAACCCAAAGTTCTTAGTTCTTAGTTCTTAGTTCTTAGTTCAACTAACAGTCACCACTTCTACAGGCTGCGAATTAGGTTCATCCAATCTTTGATATTGATATTTAACCTTGCCGAAATCAATTTCCTTAAGGTCAATCATTCTGATATTATTATTGTCAAATGTCTTGTAATAAACCACCTTATTTGTCAGGTCAATAGCTGAAGTCCATTGTGTTGCGCTTGGCAAGTCTGGGATTTCGTTTTTAGGGAAATTCATTCCGATTGGGATGTCGAAGTTATTCAAGATATGGAAGCATTGCAACATTGTTGCTCTTGCCGTTGCCAACATAGGAGCTGTGCTCTTGAAGAAAGCGGCCCTCACGAAACGTGATGGAGGGGTAAAGTCACCAGGAAGTCCGAGGAATCCATTTCCGTGACCTATTGGTTTCACCATAAAATCAGCCATTTCATGAGCGGCAGGGTTCACAGGAGTAAGGTTGATGTAGTTGCTCAAGTTATTGAGATGCCATGGAAAGCTAGGAGCGTTAGTGATGACACCGATAGGATTGTCGTAGATATGAGGCACTCCGTCTTCAATCTCCAATACTATCTGTTTGCCGGACTTGTCCCCTATTCTCCAGTGGATAGCCTCTTCCGAGCCATTGCCGCCCATAAGAGAAACGACACGCACCTTATTAATATTAGCTTTCACTTCATCGACAGTAGCGAATTGAGACAATATCCACGACACCAGTTGCAAGTCGGCAATAGTAGTGGAATTATATTTCTCGTCATACAACTGATAGCTGCCGAAGTTAGGGAAATAGAACAGTCCGGCAGACAAGCCTGCTTCGTTAAGACCTTCTGCTATGAATTCCTTTTCATGAACAGCGAGTCCGACATAACCATATTTAGCTTTGAACGTCATTCCGTTCTGTCCTTTAGGAGTGAAGGAAGTCTGACTGAAGTTACGCGGCACCACGACATACATACTATTAAGATTTGTACCAGCCCATTCTATAGTTCTAGCCTGGAAATAAGAGCCATCTGCAGCGAACATCGAGATGCCGGTACACGCCTCCGCCTTAAACTGCCAGGCGAAGAACAAACATGCGATGATTAATAATTTTTTCATAATCTTTATTGTTTTTAGTATGATGTAAACAAAGGAGATTATGAAAGGTTCAATCTGGACTCAGAACTCAGAACTCAGAACCCTGAACTATGAACTATGAACTATGAACTATAAACTATGAACTATAAACTTTAATATAAAAATAGAGCTCCTAAAATTTTAGGAGCTCTTGTAGACTTTAGCCTTTAGCTTTTGTCATTAGTCTTATTTTATAACTAATTTTTCTACGTAGTTATTTTCGTTTTGTTTAACTGAGATGAAGTAAACACCGCTTTCAATGTCTTCAATATTTATTGTTGAAACAACATTTGAAATCTCAACTTCTTTAACGCAACGACCTGCTAAGTCGATGATACTTACTTGAGCGCTTTCATTCAATGCTGACTCAATGCAGATTGTTGAAGTAGCAGGATTTGGATGAATGTTAAATCTGTTTTCATAATTTCCAACTACACTAGTTGTGTCATTGCCATTATCATCACCGTTGTTGCCATTACCTTCAACAGCTACATGTATACGTGTAAGATAAATCTTTGTATAGTCACCAGGACCATCTACATCTGGATCATCATAAGAAGCATAACCTGCTACAATAAGTTTATCATTACCTTGCAATGCTATTGAATAAGTGTTGATTTCATCTTGTTCATCATATACTTTTGGCAATGGAACCAAACCAGAACCTGCGAAGTTTTCATTAAACTGACCATTTTCATCAAGGTTATAGACATAACCACGGAACATTTCTGTAGCTATATCACGAGAATAGATAGTTCCGAAAATCTGTCCGTCTGGAGCTGCCAAAATTGAATAGCTATTATTCATCTTGCCATCTCCTTGCAATGGTTCCATTTTTACGAAACCATTTGTACCGAATGTTTCGTCTATAGTACCATCAACATTAACACGAGTGATGAATGATTCATATCTTGGCATTTCAGGAGTGCTTGACAACAACTCAGCATGTCCGCCTACTAAATATTTACCATTAGGTTGAACATCTAAAGAAAGTGCGAATTCAGCATATTCTCCTGCATAGAGATACAACACGCCATTTTCAGCGAAAGTTTCATCCAATGTACCATTTGAATTAAGTCTGATCATATGAGACCAAATAAACATACCTTCATCTGCATTGCCAAGTCGTTTATCTCCGCAAAGAATGATTTTGCCATCTTCCAAAACCTTAATATCAAAAGCATAAGAGTGAGCTGCTGGATCTGAATCTAATTCAATAAAAGCTGCACCATCTACACCGAATGTCATATCAGGCTTACCTTTAGCATTGTAACGTCTTACAACGATTTCATCTTGGTAGTAACCAACAACAACGCAACGACCTTTTGAGTCAATATCGATACCTTCGAAAACGTAGCCGTTTTGTTCTTGTTCTGTAACAGCCCATCCGCCTTCGCCGAAATCTTCATTTTCAAAACCGTTTTCATCTAAACATAAAATGAAACCAGCAGTAAGTCCATTATATGCATAACCCGCAAGATAAAGAAGACCATCTTCTGACAAAATAGCATCATAAGGACAGTTTTTATAGATAAGAGGGTCAACTTTCAAATAAACGATACCGCCTTCGCCGTATGTTTCATCCAATGTACCGTCAACATTATGGCGAGAGACATAAATAGCATAATTATATCCGTCAGTACGAGATTCACCTATTGTTAAGATTTTACCATCTTCTTGTACCAAAACTTTATAAACATAATCAAAATAACCGAATTTATCCACTTTTGATGGATGGAACACGTACACACCGTCTGTACCGAAATTTGTGTCAATTTCGCCTGGCTCTTGAGCGAAAGAAGCGAATGCTAGAATACATGCTAGCGCTAGAGTAAATAATTTCTTCATAATTTTAAGTATTAAGTTAATTTTTTGACATAATTAATTGGGTACAAATTTAACGATTTTCATTGAATAATCCAATACCACTTCTCATTTTTTCACAACAAAATCAAGTGTTAAAATTCAATGCATTTAACAATAAAAATAATTATCTTTGCAATCATAAATTCAACAACTATGTCATTACTCAGAGTCATATTATCAATCCTGTTCCCACCATTAGCTGTCATTGATAGAGGCTGCGGATCAATATTAATAGTATTCTTATTAACACTTTGCGGATGGGTCCCTGGCGTTATCGCCGCTTTAGTAATCTTAAACAGGTAATTTAGAATAATGATAAAAGAAGTTCAGAATATTTCTATAGAGGATTACAACTATCCTCTTCCAGATGAGCGAATTGCGAAATATCCATTAAGCGAACGTGACGCTTCAAAATTATTGGTTTTAAAAAACGGAGAAATCACTTCATCTCATTTTAAAAACATCAACAACTTCTTACCAAAAGATTCCTTATTAATATTTAATGAGACTAAGGTTGTCAGAGCTCGTCTTCAGTTTACAAAAGAAAGCGGAGCATCCATAGAAATATTTTGCCTTGAACCAATCACCGGCAATGGCGACTATCAATTAGCATTCAGCAGTGCCTCCCCATCCAGATGGCGTTGTCTTGTCGGAAACTCTCGTCGCTGGAAAAACGATAAACTATCTCTAGAAGTTAACGTAACTCGCAGAGTCGCAGAGTCGCAGAGTCACAAAGACACCAACAGCCAAGAGCCAACAGCCAAGAGCCAAAAAGCCACACTTTATGCGGAGAGAGTTGAAAAGAATGACAATTATTCTGTAATAGAATTTTCTTGGGAACCTGCAGAATTAAGTTTCGCCGAGATATTGGAAGCTGCCGGAGAAATTCCATTGCCTCCATATCTGCATCGCGAAGCAGAAGCGTCAGACAGAGAACGTTATCAGACCGTCTTCGCTAAACACGAAGGTTCGGTAGCAGCTCCTACAGCTGGACTTCATTTCACAAACGAACTTATAGGCAAACTCAAAAGCGAAGGCATTTCTTTTGAAGAAGTGACTTTACATGTCGGCGCCGGCACATTCCGTCCCGTATCATCTGAGACTATCGGCGAACACGAAATGCACTCAGAGACAATAGTAGTCAGAAAAGCGTGTATCGAAAACTTGATAAAAAACTGCAACAAGACCATCATCCCTGTCGGAACCACCAGCATGAGAACCATAGAGTCTTTATACTGGATCGGTCTTATGCTCATCGAGGAAGGATTAGAAGAACGCAGCTTACATCTGAACCAATGGTTCCCATACAAAGAAAGAGAATCCTTGCCATCAGCAGAAGAATCTCTTTCAATGATATTAAAATATATGGATGAACATCAGATGAATGTTTTTCACGCAAGCACCGCTTTGATGATAGCACCTTCCTGCAAGATAAACATCGCAAAAGCGCTCATCACAAATTTCCATCAGCCTAAAAGCACCTTATTATTATTGGTGTCCGCTTTGATCGGCGACAAGTGGAAAGATGCTTATCAATACGCCCTTAACAACGACTTCAGATTCTTAAGTTACGGTGACAGTTGTCTTTTTCTCAATTCATAATTCATAATGCACAATTATTATATTATGAATTGTGAATTATGCATTAATCTCAACTGGTTCCGTAACGACCAACCTGAATCCAACTCCGTGGACTGTAAGGATTTTCACGTTAGGGTCTGCTTTAAGATATTTTCGTAGACGAGCGATAAAGACATCCATGGAACGACCGATGAAATAATCGTTGTTACCCCATATCATCTTAAGGACTTTCTTACGGGTAACTAGTTCATTTTTATTATCGTACAACACTTTAAGCAAGGCAGCTTCTTTTCTTGTGAGAGACTGTTCTTGTCCGTCCAGGATAAGAAGCATATTTTTTGCGTCAAAAACGAAACGACCGATATTTATTTTATCGCCAGAGAGCGTATATGTAAAAGGATCCTTTTTCTCCACGCGACGCATTACCGCCTTGATTCTAAGAAGAAGTTCTTCATTAGTAAAAGGCTTCGTAAGATAATCATCGACGCCATATTCGAAATCTTTCAGAATATTGACCAACAATCCCTTTGAGGTAAGGAATATCATCGGCACATCAGGATTCAAAATTCTAATCTGAGCTGCTAATGCAAAGCCATCGATGCCCGTCATCTCAATATCGAGAATACAGACATCGATGTCATATTTTTTAAAAAAGTCTAGGCCTTCAACACTTTTCTTAGCAGCATACACCTTATAATCAACAGCGTTAAGGCTCTCACTTATAGTATTACGCAAATCGACATCATCCTCGACAAGTAAAACTGAAGTTTTATTAAGAGTTTTCATATTTCGTTGTTTTTGTCGTATAAACCAACAAAAGATTAAAATGTTTAATGATGTCTAATTTTTTTCTAATTATTTATTTCTTTTATATAAATATTCTGCGTAATCGCGCAAGACTTTCTTTCTATCCTCATTTTCAACATCAAGTTCAGCAAGAATCGTCTCTGAACTTATAAAATATTTATGGATATGTGCAAGCGCCTCTTGTTTAACAGCGTATTTATCATATATCGCCAACACCTTATTTATCTTATCTTCATCGCGACCTTTAGGCATTTGGAAAAGTCTACGCAACTCCGCCTCATCTTCCGCAGAAGCCACGCTCAACGCATATAGATACAAATATGTTTTCTTATTATCTGAGATGTCGCCACCTATCATCTTTCCGAACACATCAACATCAGCATAACAGTCCAAGACGTCATCTTGCAACTGGAACGCCATACCGAGATCTACACCATATTTGTATATAGCATTTTGAGCTTTTTCATCAGCACCCGCAACAATGGCACCTATTTTCAAAACAGAACCGAGAAGGACAGCCGTCTTAAGACGAATCATCTCAAGATATTCTTCCAAAGTCACATCGTCACGAGTCTCGAAATTCAAATCAAACTGTTGGCCTTCACATACTTCTAAAGCGACCTTACATAATTCAGCGAACACTTCATAACGATATTTATTATCGGTATTTAAAACATATTGGAATGCCTTGATCAACATTGTGTCGCCAGAAAGGATAGCAACGTCAGAACCCCATTTCTTGTAAATGGTTTCCACGCCCCTACGCAATGGAGCCTGATCCATGATATCATCATGAACCAAAGTGAAGTTATGGAATATCTCAGCTGCGACAGCTGGCACCATACAATCCTCAATATTGCCGCCAAAAAGATCACAAGCGAGCAAACACAAAGTTGGACGCAATCTCTTTCCACCTTGACGGAGAATATACTCTATTGGAGCGTACAGCTCTTTTGGATTACCTTCAAATTTCTGATTATCAATATAATCATTTATCAATTTCTGAATTTCTTCTATTGTATACATAATATGGCATTTAATATTTTCACTTCATTAAAACATTTATCCGAAAACATATCTTCATAATTTTCAAGATATCTTTTCGAAAGTTCAAAAATACAATTTTTAAGACAATTAATAATAAAAAAATGGTGTGAAATTTGTAATATTTTTGAAAAAATTTACAAACGATGAAAGCTTTAAAATTAATCATTCTCAGCCTTACATTATTTATAAGTTACAATGCAAGTTCACAAATAACGAGCACATCTGAACTAGACACGACTATCGACAAACTGATTCCAAAAGCCAAGAAAAACAAGCTAAATGAAAAGCAGCTCACTTCGCTGACACTTTCTTATCATCAAGCCAACGAATGCGACTTCAAAAGAATAATGGAGTTAAAAGCCTCTGGAGAACCTGACATCTGGATTGAAATATATCACAAGAGCGAAGCCATAAACGACAGACAGAACAAAATAAAAGACTTGCCTGACAACATAAAGGCAGATATGAATTTCAAACTTCTCAACCTTGAAAACGAAATCAACAATTCAAGAGAAAAAGCAGAATTGTACATTTGCGCCAAGTCCAACGTACTGTTAAAGAATCCTAACAACGAAAACTTAGAAGAGGTCAACAGACTCATCTACCAACTTATACAAATAAACCCTCAGAATAAAAACATCGATGAGCTAATGTTGAAATCTGCCATTTCACCATACAAGCACATCCTTTTCAGAGTAGCGACTCCAATAGAGATGTACCTTCCACAGAATCTTGCTAAGATTATTTTAGACTTCGACAACAACCATATTTACGGAATTCCTTTCGACGTCGTTCAAAACAAAGACACGAAATATGATTTGATGATTCGAATCATGATTGACCAGAAAATAATATCCCCAGAAAAAATAGAGACCATAACTTTTGAAGAAACAAAAGATAATTTTAAAGCTATTGTAACAGATAAAACAATGACAAAATCTGCGACATTAAAAGGCAATATTCAAATTATTGACGTAAAAAATGATGAAATTTTAATCAACGCACCATATAATATAGCTTCCACTTTCCGTTATCAGTACGCAGAAGTAAGCGGAAATACCCAAGCATGCAGTGAATACACTCTTCAACTTTTAAGCAACGAAGTCATTGATTTTCCGAGTGATGAAGCACTTTTAAAAGACGTATCAAGGAAACTAAATATCAGCTTAAAAAATATTTTTCAAAAAAATTAAAAAAAAGTTTGGTGGTTTAAAAAAATGTTGTACCTTTGCACTCGCAAAACGAAAGGTAATTGCATTGCCGGCGTAGCTCAGCGGTAGAGCACGTGATTTGTAATCTCGGGGTCGGGGGTCCAAATCCCTCCGCCGGCTCAAAAAAAGAGGACGAAAATTTCGCCCTCTTTTTTTATTTCCGTCCAACAACAATCACCCACCAAACTTCACGAATCTTTCACGAAACCTTTCGTAGCTTTTTCGTGCTATTTCATGGATGGTTTAATCCGAGAATCTTTCACGTTTTTTTTCGCAGACGAAATTTCAAAGATTGACAAATCTCTTCCACTCCAGTTCACCTTCGTGTCCGAAATTAATCAACAATCCCAACGGATACTTTGTGATATGAAGATAATTTAATATTTGAGATATTTCTTTGCTTGTCACACAATCCAAAGCCTTCAACTCCACAATTATATCATCATAACAAACGAAATCAGCGATGTATCTTTTCCGAAGTTTCTGTCCTTTGTAATAGACAACAAGTTCCTTTTCTCTCTCGTAAGGAATACCTCGTAACTTAAATTCCAACTCTAAAGCTTCTTGATAAATAGGTTCTGACAACCCGCATGAAAGTTCTTTATAAACATCAAAGCATGCTCCCATGATGCTATAAACCTCATCTTTATAAATTAGTCTCATTATATTTTGGTATTTTTTATCCACCAAACTTCACGAATCTTTCACGAAACCTTTCGTAGCTTTTTCGTGCTATTTCATGGATGGTTTCTTTTTATCCACCAAACTTCACGAATCTTTCACGAAACCTTTCGTGTTTTTCGTGCTATTTCGTGGATGGTTTCTTTTTATCCACCAAACTTCACGAATCTTTCACGAAACCTTTCGTGTTTTTCGTGATATTTCGTGGATGGTTTCTTTATACACAAAACTGCACTAATTTGCTTAGTGCAGTTTTGTAGATATTGGTTCTCATTACCAGTTAAGGATTTTCTTGAAGTCGTAATCCTCTGGATTTGCTACATATTTCTTAGCAGCTTCATAGTCAGCAGGTGTGATGTATTGCAAACAATCGCGGAACACGAGCTTTGCCTTTGGACCATCCATGTTGACGAGACGAGGTTTTACCTTACCGTTTTCATCTTCAACATCTTTAAGATACAATGGTTTCACTTCACCTTTGCTATCTGATGTAACCATAGCGCCAGAAACACCTTCGTCGAACAATTGTTTTACGCCATAACCCAACATGCTGCAATAGAACAAGTCGAATGCACCTGGATCAACGCAACGTACTTCGTAACCGATTTCTACTGGACGGCTCTTGATTGAAAGACCTAATTCAGAGATACGTTTTTGCAACAAAGTATTGAAGATATGAGCCTTACTTACGTTACCAAGTTCTGGGTGACCATGATCGTCGTATGTAAAGTTAACACCTGAGTTAGCGATTTCTTCGTCAGTCATAAAGTGGAAAACACCTTCGCTGATGATAGCGACGCCATAACCGATGCCCAATATCTTGCGTTTGAGCATAGCACTGATGACGAGATTGAGAATACGATCGAATGTCACTTCTGTCTTGTTGAACATTTCAGGTATGATGATCATTGGATAGTGACAAGCAGCACCCATACCGAAAGCAAGGTGACCAGCCTCACGGCCCATAGCTGAAACGAGGAACCAGTTGCCGCTAGTGCGAGCATCTTCATAAACAGTTTGAGAGATTCTTACGCCAGCTTCTTTTGCTGAATAATAACCGAATGTTGGTGTTCCTTCTGGAAGTGGAAGATCGTTGTCGATAGTCTTAGGAACGTGGATATTTTGGATTTTTACATTATTGGCAGCCAAGAATTTAGAGATACGATTTGCTGTTGAAGCTGTATCATCACCACCGATTGTAACTAAAAGTTTCACATTGTTGTTAACGAAGAAATCTGTATTGAACTCTTCATCTTTTGGTTTGTAACGACTCATTTGCAATGCAGAGCCACCCATTCTTTGAATCATATCTGCATAAGCGAAATCCATTTCAACAAACTTAGGATTTGCCTTGAAAAGATTCTTATAACCTTCATGAAGACCTATAACACGATAATTGTCTTTCAAAAAAGTTTTTGCAACTGTACTGATAACAGTGTTGATGCCTGGAGCTGGACCGCCACCGGCGAGAATTACTATTGATGGATTCATACAATATTTTGTTAAAATTATTTATGTTACATTAGTTTTTGCAAAGGTAAAAATATTATCAAAACGAAGCAAAAAATCAGCAAAAATATATTGTTTTTTAAGCTTAAAAACAGTATCTTTGTCGGCTATTAATTAGCATTTCTTTCTATCAAGATTTGAGATTAAAATAAGAGTATGTATAGTTTTATTTCAGGCAAGATCGTTGACAAAAATCCTGCTTACGTCGTTATTGATAATCAGGGTATTGGATATTTAATTAATATAACATTAAATACATTTACCTCAATAGGAGAACAAGCAGAAGTAAAGCTGCACGTACATTTAGCCATCCGCGAAGACGCTCACGTCTTGTATGGTTTTTACACAGAAGAAGAACGTTCTTTGTTCCTACAACTTATAACAGTGTCGGGAGTTGGTTGCAACACTGCCAGACTTATCTTGTCATCACTGACAGTACGCGAGACTATCGACGCCATCTCCAGCAACAATATCAAGGCAATCCAAAGCGTCAAAGGTATAGGTGCAAAGACAGCTCAAAGAATAATAGTTGACCTACAAGATAAAGTAGGAAAACTTAACATCGCAGAAGGAGAAAAAACTCCTTCAGGATACAATACATTGAAAGAAGAGGCGTTATCTGCATTGATGGTCTTAGGCTTCAGCAGAGCAAGCATTGAGAAAATTTTGGACAAGCTCTTAAAACAGATGGAGAATCCAAATGTGGAACAACTTATCAAAGAAGCATTGAGACTACTTTAAGTTATTATTTTATGAGAAATTGTTTAATTAAAAATATCAGACATATTTTTACGCTTTTATTATTACTTGGCGTAATCGTGCCTTCATCATTAATAGCACAGAGCAATGACAGCATCCAGCTGATTTACCCTATTCCTCATGATGACGGCAATCCTGCAAATTTCGAAGATAACCAATCCGGATTCTTTTTCAAAGAACCAGAAAACATAACTCGTGAAGTAATATACGATCCAGCAACAGGAAAATACACTTTCTACAGCAAAATCGGCGACTTCATGTACAAAGATCCATACAGCATGGATCAGAAACAGTATACCGATTATTTCAACAAAAAGGCTGAAAAGGCATACTGGAAAGAACGCCGCGAGTCTTTAAGCAACGCCTCAGGAAACGGCAACCAGCTCATCCCTACAATATATGTCGGCGGAAAAGCATTCGACAAGATTTTCGGAAGCAACACCATTGACATCAAGTTACAAGGTTCTGCAGACGTAACATTAGGTCTCAAACACCAACGCCGAAACGACCCTTCATTAACAATAAGCCAACAGAGAACCACAAACTTCGACTTTGACGAAAGCATACAGTTGAGCGCCGCAGCAAAGATCGGCGAGAAGATAGAGTTCAAACTCAACTATAACACCGAGACACAATTCACATTCGACAACAAATTCACTTTGAAGTATGAAGGCGATGAAGACGACATCATACAACTCATCGAAGCCGGTAACGTCAGCATGCCTTTGAGAAGTTCCTTGATAACAGGTACACAATCATTATTCGGTCTCAAGACAAAATTACAATTCGGCAAGACAAGTATCACATCCGTCGTATCATATCAAGAAAGCGAGACACAGAACATCTCTGTCAGCGGCGGCGCTCTTACCAACGAATATGAAATAGAATGTCTTAACTACGAAGAAAACAGGCACTTCTTCCTCAGTCAGTATTTTAGAGACAACTACGAAAAAGCATTGGAGAATCTGCCTCTAGTGACATCCGACATCAACATCAACAAAATAGAAGTCTGGGTCACAAACACAACTTCAAGCTACGAAAACAGCCGCAACATCGTTGCTTTCACCGACTTAGGCGAAGGAAAAGAAGAATGGATCTACAATGACGACAAAGTACGTCCTTCTGGAGCAATTGGAGCACAATACCCAGATGGCACCGTTAACACCTTGCTTAACGACATAGACTACAACTCATTAAGATCTTTAAATACAGTAACTTCATATTTAACATCAGAAGGTTACACATCAGGCAAAGACTTCGAGAAATTACAAAAAGCCAGAAAGTTAAGCCCATCAGAATACGTTCTTAACAGCAAGTTAGGTTTCATCACATTGAACATCAACTTGAACGCAAACCAAACATTGGCTGTTGCTTATCAATATACCGTTATCGGTCACGACAAGGTTTACCAAGTCGGTGAATTCTCAGACCAAAGCATTGCTGACCCTAATTTGTTAGTAACCAAATTATTGAAGAGCACCACCATCAACACCAAGATGCCAATGTGGGATCTTATGATGAAAAACGTCTATAATATCAGAGCTTATCAGGTAAGTCAAAAAGATTTCGTCATGAACATCTTGTACTTAGGCAACAACAATGGTGTCGCAACAGGATATTTCGCTGACGCAGAAGGTGATGCGAAAGGCAAATCATTACTTAACCTGATGAATTTGGATAACTTGAATTCACAGAACAACCCTATAGACGGCGGCGATGGTCTCTTCGACTTCATAAATGGTGCCACTACCAACGGCGGTACCATCAATGCTGCGACAGGCCGCATCTATTTCCCTGTGCTAGAGCCTTTCGGAAGCCATATCAGAAAGATATTCGAAAACGAACCTGCACTTGCGGACAAATACGCCTTCGACTCTTTGTATAGACTCACCAAGGCATCAGCAGAACAATATACCGACAAAAACAAATTCAGATTGGAAGGTCACTACACCTCTTCATCTGGAAGCGAGATAAACTTAAACGCTCTCAACGTACAGCCTGGTTCTGTAAACGTCAGCGCTGGCGGCGTGCCTCTCATTGAAAATGTGGACTATACCGTCGACTATACTCTCGGACGCGTGACAATCTTGAATGAAGCATTGCTCAACTCAGGAACAAATATCAATATCTCAATGGAAAACAACACAGCAATATCAACCATGAAGAAGACATTCATGGGAGCTAGAGTTGAACATGAGATAAACCCTGATTTCTTGATTGGTGGAACCATCTTACATCTCACAGAAAGAGCATACACCACAAAAGTCAACTATAACGACGAACCTTTATCCAACACTATCTATGGCTTCGACTTCAACTATCAAACAGATTCTCAATTATTGACAGACCTCATCGACAAATTGCCATTCATCGAGACAAAACAAAAATCAAGAATCTCCATCTATGGTGAAGTTGCACAGTTCATACAAAGCATCAACAAAGAAAACGGACAGACCGGCACCTCATATATCGATGACTTCGAAGGTTCCAAGTCAACGATAGACTTACGCCAATGGTCAACATGGAAACTTGCAAGTACCCCGCAACATCAGCACACATTGTTCCCAGAGGCATATTCAACAATGGGATATGACTATGGCAAAAACCGTTCTAAATTAGCATGGTACACAATTGACCAATCTGTATTTTACGAACGTAGAGGCAACATTTTACCATCTAACATAACCAATGACGAATTGTCTGACCATAGAGTAAGACAGGTGTTAGAAACAGAAATTTTCCCTAACAGAGACATTCAAGCTGGCGTATCAACAAACGTATCCATCTTGAACTTAGCTTATTATCCCAACTTAAGAGGACCTTACAACTACGATACTGACAACCTCAACGAAGACGGTACATTCTCCAACCCAGAAGACAGATGGGGCGGTATTATGAGAGCCATTGAATCATCAGACTTCAATGCCACTAACGTAGAATACATCGAATTCTGGATGATGGATCCATTCTTCGAAGGCCAAGATCAAACCAATATCGGTCAATTGTATTTCAACTTAGGAGACATTTCTGAAGATATCTTGCGCGACGGAAGAAAGTCATACGAAAACGGTTTGCCAACGACAGAACAAGTTGTCAGCGTAGATACAACAACATGGGGCCGCGTGCCATCACTACAGGCATTGGTAGATGCCTTCGATGCAAACCCAGAATCACGTAAATATCAAGATATCGGTTATGACGGTCTCTCCAACGAAGATGAAAAATCATTCTTCAGAAATTATCTCGAAATATTAAAAGAAAAATTATCTAATACTGCATATCTTGAAGCAGAAGCAGACCCTTCATCTGACGATTATCATTATTTCAGAGGTTCCGACTATGACTCAAACCCTAAGTATAGAAGCATCTTAGAACGTTACAAAAAATATAACGGCAACGAAGGAAACTCACCTTCAGAAGCTCAGTATACAGAAAACTACACTACAAACAACTCAACTCGTCCTGACGTTGAAGACATCAACAACGACAACACACTCAACGAATCAGAGAACTACTACCAATATGTAATTGAACTCGACCCTAACAAGATGTTGAAATCTGGACAGAACAGAATCTCCGACATCCGCACTACAACAGTAACGACTATCAACGGCGACAACAAAGAAATCAAATGGTATCAGTTCCGTATTCCTATCAGAGAACCAGACAAAGTCGTTGGTAACATCGAAGGATTCTCATCTATTCGTTTCATGAGAATGTTCATGAAAGGTTTCAAGAGCGATATCGTAATTCGTTTCGCAACATTGGATCTCGTAAGAGGCGAATGGCGTACATATACACAATCCATTCAAGCTCCAGGTGAATATATGGCAGGCGACCAAACAAACCATACATTGTTCGAACAGTCAGCCGTCAACCTTGAAGAAAACAGCAACCGCAACCCTATTCCTTATGTAATTCCTCCTGGAATCTATCAGGAAGTTTATACAGGAACACTTTCAACAATACGCCAGAACGAACAAGCATTACAGTTATCTGTAGAAAACCTTGTCGATGGCGATGCTAGAGCTGTTTATAAATCAACAAGTTTCGACTTCAGATATTACCAAAAACTCCGTATGTTCATCCATGCTGAGAAGATGTATGAATACGACCATATGGAAGACGGCGACCTCACTGTATTCTTGCGTTTCGGTTCCGACTTGACAGACAACTACTACGAATACGAAGTGCCTCTTAAATTTACAGACTGGAACGTATCTTCAACAGACGACTACGCCATCTGGCCTGAAGAAAACAATGTAGAAATCGACTTCGAAGAACTTATTGAAGTAAAAAACAACCGCAACAGATCTATTGGCATCAACAATGTCCAATCAAATCGTGTCTATAGCGAAAGTTCTGGCAAAAACAAAATAAAAGTCTTGGGTAATCCTACTATCAGCGAAGTAAGAAGCATGATGATAGGTATCAGAAACCCTATAAACAAAAATGAAGTAAGCGAAGATAAGAGCGCTATCGTATGGATTAATGAGTTAAGACTTACCGACTTAAACAACCAAGGCGGTTGGGCTGCTACTGGTCGCATCGAAGCCACATTGGCTGACTTAGGTAGAGTCACTGCATCAGGCTCTTACAACTCATCTGGTTATGGCGCTTTAGAGACAAAGGTAACTGATTCTAAGATGGAATCAAATGGATATTACAATGTTTCAACAGATATCGACTTAGGTAAATTCATGGCACCTCAGAAAACAGGCATCACTGTTCCTATCCATTATGACCACAATCAGACAACAATAACACCAGAATACAACCCATTCGATCCTGACGTAAAATTCAAGAACGCCTTGGAAATTATTGAAGACCAAGCTGGAAGAGACTCACTCAAGACAGCGGCTAAGGATATTGTAAAACAAACTAACTTCAATATCACCAACTTAAGGAAAACACGTGTAGGCAAGAAGAAACCTCATTTCTGGGATATCGAAAACTTCAATGCCTCTTATGCTTATACAAAACAAGAGCAGAAAAGCAGCGATATCGAATACGCCATCGACAAGAGCTATCGTGGCGGACTTGGTTACACCTACTCTACTAATGCGAAAAACATCCAGCCTTTTGCAAAAGCTAAATGGGCATCATCACCATATCTACAGTTGATCAAAGACTTCAACTTCTACTATATGCCAAAGAGCTTCTCATTCTCAACAGAAATGTTCAGACAATATCAAGAGCAGAAATTGAGAAACAAGAGTTCTGGAGATATCATCATCAGACCTACATATGCTAAGAACTGGGATTGGAATCGTACTTACGACTTCAGATATGATATCACCAAAGCATTGAATTTCACATACAATGCTTCTGCAAATGCATACATCTATGAACCTGCAGGTCTGCCAGAAAGAGAAACAGCTGAATGGAACGCCAACAGAGATACTATCAGAAACGAAATCTTCGGATTAGGCTCTATCTCTAGATTCAACCAGACATCTAAACTTAACTATAATATACCTATTAATAAATTACCATTCCTCGACTGGGTAACATCTAATGCAAGTTATACCGGAACTTATCGTTGGACAGCTTCATCACGTTCAACACAAAGCGTCATGGGTAACTTGAACGAAAACGAATCCAGCTTGCAAATCAATGCTAACGCTGATTTCACTAAGTTATATAATAAGGTGCCTTATTTCAAGAAAATAACCACACCTAAACGCGCTAGCCGTAACAACAATAACAACCGTCAGCCTAAGAAAGAAGAGACTGCCATCGACAGCACAAACAAAGCGCCTAAGAAAAACTACGCTAAGTTAGTAGGAGACAATGCAGTAAGAGTATTATTAAGTGTCAAGAAGGTTTCATTCTCATTCTCACAAAGCGGCGGCGTTTCATTGCCAGGTTATATGTATGAACCTGACTATATCGGTCTCAACTCAATGACAGGAGCTCCTGGATTCGGATTCATCATTGGTAGAAACAATGGTATCTTAGACAATGCCATAAATGGAAACTGGCTCACAACAGACACCACTTTCAACCAGGCTTATTCTGAAAGATTCAATGAGACATACAACTACAAAGTCACACTCGAACCATTCCAAGACATCAAGATCGACGTCAGCGGTAACAGAAGCTATGCAGAAAATCTCTCAGAATATTTCAGATACGATGTCAACGACGGCATGTTCCACATTTATACACCTACAAATGGAGGTAACTTCAGCATCTCTCATTTGATGACAGCCACCTCATTTAAAAACGGTGACGAATTGTTTGAAACATTACTCAGCAACAGACAAGACATCGCAATGCGTCTGGCAAATGAGAATCCATATTGGTTAGAGATGGGAAGCCCTATGGTTTATGACTCTATCGGTCATGGATACTATCCTTTAGGTTACGGAGCTAACTCTCAAGAAGTTCTTATATATTCATTCTTGGCAGCCTACTCTGGCCAAGGCGCAAATAACGTAGAACTCAATATGTTCAGAAAATTCGCCTTGCCAAACTGGTCAGTGAACTTCTCTGGACTCTCAAAGATCCCTGCTCTTAAGAAAATTTTCAAGACCATTAACATAACACATTCTTACAAGTCGACATATTCAATCTCATCATGGGCTACGAACCTCAACTATTCTGACGATGCACCTATGATGATGTATGAAGGCACCAACTTAAGAGTGCCACAATACGATATGGCACAAATGGTCGTTTCAGAGCAATACGCACCATTGATCGGTGTCAAGCTGGCATTTAACAACAACTTGTCACCATCATTCGATTTCAAGAAAAGCAGAACTGTAACCATCAGCTTCATCAACAATCAGCTCACTGAATCTGAAGGCAGAGAAATCGTCATCGGTTGTGGTTATACATTCAAAGACCTTGGCATGACATTCTCATCAATGAGCGGCGCCGCAACAAGAACAAGCAACGACCTTACAATGAAGCTTGACATTGGTTTCAGAAAAGACAAAACCACTTTGAGAAGCATCGATGAAAACTACAGTCAGATATCATCAGGTCAAAACAAGATTAACATTTACCTGACTGCAGACTACGACTTCAGCACACGTCTTGGTATGCAAGCATTCTTCAGACATGATGTAACAGACCCATTTATAGCCAATTCTTATAAGACATCTAACACCTTCGCAGGCGTGACATTAAGATTTAGCTTGACTCAATAATTTTTTTTGAAATAAATAAGATTCATAAGAATAAAAATTGTATTTTTGGCACAATAAAAAGTAATTATTTAATCTTAAAAATAAAGAAACAATGAACATCCCAGCAGAATTAAAGTACTCAAAGGATCACGAATGGATCCGCTTAGAAGGCGAAACAGCTTACGTAGGTATCACAGACTTCGCACAACACGAATTAGGTGACATCGTTTTCGTTGACATCGACACAGTTGATGAAACACTTGAAGCAGAAGAAACATTCGGTACAATTGAAGCTGTTAAAACATCTTCAGAATTGTTATTACCAGTAGCAGGTACAGTTATCGAGTTCAACGAAGCTCTCGCTGACGCTCCTGAAACAGTTAACAACGATCCTTACGGCGAAGGCTGGATCATCAAAGTTCAAGTAGCTAACCCAGCTGAACTCGATGGTTTATTAGATGCTGAAGCTTATAAAGAATTAATCGGCTAATATAATTTGCCTTTAAATTGAAACGACTGTCGGAAAGTTTCTACCCTGGACTCATTTGCGCCTCGATAATAATGGTGCTTATGGGACTGCCTGGGAAATGTTTCCCGACAGTCGTTTGCTTTTGGGACTGGCTGGGACCAGACAAAGTTGTACACCTCTTATTATTCGCCACATTATCATTCATATCTTTATGGGGGTATAGAACTTCTCTCTTCGACATACATCATCCTCATAGAAACAGGCTGTTCATTATAATTTCTTTAATATCAATTTTATACGGAGGATTAACCGAAATTCTTCAGAAATACCTTTTTATAAATAGATACGGCAGTTATTATGATTTCATTGCCGACGCCATAGGTTGTTTAATCGGTATTATCATATTTCATTTTTTAGCTCAAAAAAAATTAAAAAAATTAACAAATTCAGAGAGCAGTATCTAATAAATTTATTAACTTTGTGGCGCAATAAATCTTTTGAGTTTTAACTAGAAAAAATAATAAAATGGAAATTAAGAAATCACCAAAGGCAGATCTTGAAAGTAAGAGGTTAACATTTACCTTGATAGGTCTGGTTGTTTCATTATTTATTATCTGGCGTGTATTTGAATACAGAAGCTACGACAAACAAACTTTTGACGATTTACAAAGAACCGTTGAGGTTATAGAAGAAGAAATGGTTGAAATCACAAAACAAGAACAACCAAAACCTCAACCACCAGCACCAAAACCACAAGTAACACAAATCCAAATCGTTGAAGACGACGTTGAAGTTGAAGACGAAATCGACATCAACGCTGAAGTTGACCAAGACGAAGTGATTGAAGAATACGAATTCGTTCCAGAAATTGAAGAAGAAGAAATCGTTGAAGCAGAAATCTTCAAAGTAGTAGAAGAAATGCCTGAATTCCCAGGTGGCGCTGCTAAGATGATGGAATACATCCAAAAGAATATCAAATATCCTATGATGGCTCGTGAAAGCGACATCCAAGGTCGTGTATTCGTTAACTTCGTTGTTGAACCAGACGGTACGATCACAAACGTAACAGTAATGCGCGGTATCGGCGGTGGTTGCGATGAAGAAGCTCTTCGCGTTGTTCAAAGCATGCCTAACTGGAAACCTGGTAAACAACGTGGTAGCGCAGTTCGCTGCTCTTTCACAGTGCCAATCATCTTCAAATTACAATAGTAAATCACATCAATACTATACAAAAAGAGAGCTGTTTTTTCAAGCAGCTCTCTTTTTTATCCATATAAAAAAATCAATGATTGAATTTATTTAGTATCTGAAAAAAACGTAAATTTGCAATCATGACAAATCAAGATAATAAGAAATATACATTACGCTTCGGCAATAAAGACTTGCCTTCTTTTCTGGTCACAAAAGAAAATATCAGAAAGCTTATATTCTTTACAACAGTATATTCCTTAATATTCATTAACATATTCCGTCCATTCAACTCAGAAGACTGGATACCTGGAATAAACAACTTCAACTACTTCCTCTACTCTTCCCTCATGGTACTCATTGGAGTGACACTCATCTCAGTGAGCCGTATCATAATGTATTTCTTCGTGAAGAAAATATCCATCGGATATCTCGAATACCTTATATGGATATTCGCTGAAATTGCAATACTCGCAGGATTCTATGTCTTCATCGCATACAAAGTCGGATTCATAGACAACTACATATGTCAAAATCAAAACTTTATATATTGGGAAGCCATATTCGAAATATTCAGAAAAGCAATAGCAAATACCACATGGATGTTACTCATCCCTTATGTCATATCATTCTTATATCTTTATAATGAATATCTTCTAAGAAATATGGCAAATAAAGATGTAGAACGAAAAGAAACAAATGTGATACATTTCAAAGACGAAAAAGACGAGGTACGCTTCTCTATAGCATCAGATAAAGTCATTTTCATCGAATCATCTGACAACTATTGCATCATAAAATATATCAACAACGATAAAGTGTCTGATTTCATTTTAAGGAATTCCTTAAAGAGATTAACAAACGAACTCCAAAACACACCAATCCAACGTTGTCACAGATCATATATGATCAACTTTGAACATATAGCATCATTGAAAAAAGACAATAGCGAAATCAGCTTTGAATTCGACGTCCCTAATATCAAAGAGATACCTATTTCCAAGTCATACAATGACAAAATCATGGAATTATTTGTTATACATTCAAAACAAAAATAATTTCTTCCATGTATAAACTGCGTTATTTTACACTAACACTATTTTTATTACTCGGATTCAATTCGTACTCTCAACTTAATCACAAACACTTCATATTGATGGGCCGCATCGATTTGTCGGAAGAAAACTATTCCGATGCGATGTATAATTTCAATAACGCCATCATCGCCAAGCCAAAAGACTTCGAAGGATATTTTCTAAGAGGAATAGCAAAATACAGCCTCAACGATTATATCGGAGCCGTCAACGATTTCACCAAGACACTGGAATTCCATCCTTTATATGTAAGAGCTTATCATTACAGAGGCGTCGCCAACGACAGACTGGGCAACTACGCCGATGCAAAGAAAGATTTCAGCAAAGCCATATCTTTAGATCCTTATGACGCAGAGCTACACATAGCAATGGGATCAACGAAACTCCATCTCAATGAATTCGAAAACGCAATAGCGAGCTTCGACACTGCAATAATCATCAACCCCAATAACTCCAATGCATACATCAACAGAGGCATCGCAAAAAGATTCCTCCACCGCCTCGATGACGCAATAGCCGACCTCAACAAAGCAGTCTACTACGACTTCTTTAATATCGAAGCATTGGTAAGACGCGGCATGATTGAAATGGAACAGGAAAAATATCAAGACGCGCTGATAGATTTCAACAACGCTCTTAAAATGGATAACAACAATCCTATAATATTTTTTAACAGAGGAACAGTATATCTCAATATAGGCGACACCATCTCCGCATTGAAAGATTATGAACGCGTCAACAACCTGGATGAACGCAATGCATTGACATATTTCAACAGAGCTATCATTTACGGACAACTTGAAGAGAACGACATCGCTTTGGCTCTCTTCAACAAAGTGATAGAAATAAACCCAAAAAACATCTACGGTTACTTCAATCGGGGCATCTTGCATTATAAAATGGAAGAACTTGACGAGGCTGAGAACGACTTCTCCAAAGTCATAGAACTCTTTCCAGATTACGTAGACGCTTGGGTCAACAGATCGATAGTGAGACGTGAAAAAGGCGACACACAAGGAGCTGAAGCCGACAGATACAGATCAATAGAAATAATAGAGCTCATCAGCAACGACAGCAAAAACATAGATTCATTATACAACATCTACTCTAAATCGATAGATTATGACAAAATCATAGCCTTCGATTCCGACTTCACCAATGGTGACAAAGGCGGCAAACTCGCTCAGTTCTCATCCGTCGACATAAAACCATTCGATAATTTCATCATCGGCATCGACGAGTTTGATTCCAAAGACAAGAATAAAAAAGACAAACATAATTTCGTAGATGCAACATTAAGCATGATAAATGAAAACAAACAGCTTAATGGCATACGTCTCGTTTATATACAAAAAAATCACAGTGAGAATGTACATCAGTCTCTTCTCAACGACTCTATCATAAACACCATCAGCGATAACGATTTGAAGACATTCTTATCTGCTCTGCTGAATTACGAAATCCATAACTATCAACATGCTGAAAACAATTTTTATTCGCTGACTAACAATAGCACATATAACATTTACTCTTATATAAACATAGCTTCGATTCAGAAAGACAAAGCCGAGCTGATATTGGCTAACCAAAATTATAACGATCCAGTAAGCATCAGCAACAAAAAGACATCTGAAAAAAGAAACATAAGCAATCCTATAAAACCTGATTACCAGCAAGCATTAAATATCCTAACTAATCTGGCATTTAATAACAAAACCAATCCTTTTGTCTGGTACAATCTAGGAAACGTTCATCTACAGATGCAGGAGTTCCACAAAGCCATCGACGACTACTCTCTTGCGATAAAATACGAGAAGAATTTGGCTGAAGCTTATTACAACAGAGGACTCACCCTACTCTTCTTAGGCGAGAAAGATTTGGCAAACAGCGACTTAAGTAAAGCCGGAGAGTTAGGAATAAAAGAAGCTTATGCTGTAATAAAAAGATTTATTAATAATTAAAAATAATTATCTTTACAAAAAAATCACGCCATGAAAAAGAAGACATTATTAATTATCATATTGGTTATAATCAGTTTGTGTGCTTTAGCTTTCATCGTTTGGACAATGACAAAACCAAAGGAATACGAACCTGAATATCTAGAACCTGAAGTTTTTGAAGATCAGGCATACGATACAGATATGATAATCGGATTATGGCAGACAGGTACAGTATTCTACAGATATAACGATGACTTTACAGGTATCACTTGGGATACTGCCGACGACGTGACGGAATTAGAAGGAAGCAAATTCACATGGGAAGTCAATAAAAAAAGAATCATACACTTCCACCAAATGGAGATTAACGATGCGATAATACCAAAGGCATACACCATCACCAAATTAGACTTCTCTAATTTAGAATACAAAGACGACTATAAAGTCGAACATTTTTTCACTAAAATAGAATAGATTACTTATTCATCTTGACGATTTTAGGCATCTTGTCCTTAAACTGAGGCATCGTCATTCCTATCGTTGCGTTGATATATGTAGGATCGCAGACGTAATATTTCTTGCCTGCATAAGAAAACGCATCTCCGCTGATATTCACATCATCACCAAAGCAAACCGCTGTTGCAAGATGGCCTTCATATTGCAATCCTATCACTTTAGCATCTGTATAAGTTGTCACAAGCCATGCGAACAAGGCTGAACGATCTTCACAGTCGCTATATGGATAAGCGATAACTTCTTCTGGATAGAAATATTTCTCGTAACCGAATTGTTGGTCATCGGTCTTATAATCGAATGCAGTCTGAACAAAATTCAAGATGATGTCTATAAACTGGACTGATGTATATTCCTGTCTGATGTCGTTAAGTTTTTCATTGAATGCTATTTGTGCTTCTATAGAGAGAGGTGAAGCGAAATAAATCGGGAATACCGTCATTGGCACATCATTGAGATAAGCGATATGAGCGCTGTTGTATGGCAACTCTAACTTATCATTGATCTTTGCAATATTCAATTCTCTCTTGACATCGCACTGGCCCATATTCAAAGTGTTATGGAAATCCAAGCCCATCTGTTTCAAACCAGCATTCTGTTCATCGTTATTGTAGGTGTAGATACTTTCCTTAGAACCTCCGCCGCCATAGATAGAATAATACTTCAAACCTGTATTTTCTGCTTCTTTAAAACGGAAGAAAGAATAAGAATATACTTCTTTAGAATTATCGATTACGGCAAGAAGAGTAAGCTTGTTAGAGTCCTTGCCTCTCGCAATCTTGACTTTAAAACCACCTTCATTACGTAACATATAGAAGTTAAACAAGACGCAATTATCTATATCAGAGAACATTGATTCTGACAAAGAACGTAAGATACAGAAATAACCCCATTCGTTAAGTCCCATTGTATTGACATAAGCGTCGATTTGTTTCCATAAATCAGAAGTCTCTTTCGACATCTTGGAAATCTCTTTGAAATAATCTGCCACGTCAGTTTCCTTGACACCTTTATTCTTCATACGCAACTTATCATCTACATTGAAATCAAGTTTCTTTCCGTAGAAATTTATTGTAACATTCTGACTTGAAATCACGTTAGCCTTTGCATATGACACAAAATCTGATGGGTTGCTGATCTCTTTCACGCCTGTATTCGTAACGACTTTCCTTACTACATAATTATCTTGACGAGGAGTATAATTTACTGCGTTACCAGTATTTACATTATCAATATCTGATACCTGAGGAAGTTCTGCATTGTTTTTATATTGTACATCTCCTGACTGAACATCTGTGATTTCTGACTTTGGAGCCTCTGGCAACTTGTCGAGTTTAGGCAATGTCATTGAAAGTTCCTGTGTCTTGAACTCTTCAAACAAAGCCCATTCTTTTGCCAAGAATTCAGCGAATTCAGCATTTGCCTTTGTCACAAACTCATCATACTCTTTACTTAATTCTTGAGTATGATTGTTCGCACTTTGCATAAACTCAGATTGTTCTTTCTTCAATGATTCCAAATATTTTTGATATTCATCATCTTGAGAAAAACCATAAAAAGAGATTACATATAAAGACAAAAGGAACAACACTTTCTTCATAGCAGTAAATTTATTCAGTTTATTCAGCAAATGTAATAAAAATCACAACAACTATTATCAACTAAAATATTATATTTTTTTAATATCAAATTGTTACCTTATTCAATATGTCTGTCAAAGCAGCTATTGCGATTCCATAGTTTGTAATAGGAATATTCTGCGCCTTTGCTCTTCTCACTCTCGACAAGACATGACGGCGTGTAAACATACAGGCTCCACAATGTATCACGAGGTCATACTGACTCAAATCTTCTGGAAAGTCGTTGCCAGAAACGATATCTATCTGCAATTCTTCACCGAATTTCTTGCGTAACATTCGTGGCAGCTTCACTCTTCCGATGTCTTCGTTCTGAGGTATGTGAGAGCAAGCCTCGGCTATCAGCACCTTTGAATCTTTTGTCAGTGCCATCAAAGTATCAGCACCTTCGCGGAATGTGTCGATATCGCCTTTATGACGAGCCATCAAGACCGAGAATGAAGTGAGTTTTGTCTCTTTAGGAGTTAACGGCTGTACTTGTGCAAAGACCTGAGAGTCGGTTATTATCAATGCTGGAGGCGTCTTCAGGTTTTCCAACATCTTAGGCAGTTCTTCCGGAGCGCAGCATAAAGCAAGCGCGTGCTTGTCGAGAAGATTACGTAATGTAACCACCTGAGGCTGTATCAGTCTTCCCTTTGGTGCCGAAGCGTCTTGCGGCATCACCAGCACTACGACATCGCCGGCCTTGACCAAAGAATATGTTATATCATCTAGGTTGTCGTCTTTGCTATATAAAGAAGCCATCTTCGCCAACAAGACATCTATGCCTTTTGCATTCAATGCAGAGATTGGCAATACTTCTTGCTCCAATATATGCGACCAAGCTTCAACATCAGTCTCCGACTCTGCGTCGCATTTGGTCATCACGAATATCGTAGGGATATCGGCTTTCTTGAAGAAGTCGCGCCATTCTATCTCGTATGACACCTCTTCCGGCTTTCCGCTTACGAGGATTATCGCCATGTCGACTTGCTGCGATGCGCGTCTTGTCCTTTCATTGCGCATAAGCCCGAGTTCGCCGATGTCGTCGAAGCCAGCGGTGTCGCCGATGACAGCCGCTCCTATTCCTGGGAGCTCTATGTTTTTCCAGACAGTGTCGGTAGTAGTACCGGCCACATCAGATACTATTGACACATCCTGGCCAGTGAGGGCATTTATCAATGTCGACTTACCGACATTACGTCTGCCGAAGATACCTATATGATAACGATTTGAACGTTGCATTTTTACAATTTATAAATTGACACGCCACAGAGTGACGTCTCTACATTTTTATTAAAATCTAAAGTCTCTTTCGCCATTATCGATGGCTTCCAAATATTTCGCTGCTGTGGCGCGTGCCTTTTCATTTGGAACTGTCTGCAACAGACGTTGTATCATCGCCTTGGCTTTTTCCTTGACTTCAGGTGATGCGTAGTCGTTTGTATATTCCTTCAATGTTATCAAGGCGTTTGGCAAGCAGCAGTTGGCGATTTGTCCGCTCTTGAGCAATGACATGAAACGGTCGCCTGTTCTGCCTTCGCGGTAACATGCTGTACAGAAGCTTGGGATATGGTCGAGGTCGAGGAGCCATCCCACCACTTCGTCGAGTGTACGGTGGTCAGCCACGTCGAACTGTGCTGAGTTCTCGCTTTCTGTCTCTGGTGTCACATAGCCGCCGACACTTGTGCGCGAGCCTCCGCTGATCTGTGAGATACCGAGTTCCAAGAGGCGAGCGCGGCTCTTCTCACTTTCACGAGTAGAGATGATCATACCTGTATAAGGAACAGCTATTCTTATGATTGCCACTATTCTGTAGAAGATATCGTCTGGAACAGCATTCTTGAAATCTGCTGTATCGATGTCGTCTGCCATACAGAGACGAGGCACGCTGATAGTATGAGGACCAACGCCGTAAGTAGCTTCAAGGTGTTCTGCATGCATGAGCAAACCGACGAAGTCGTAACGGTAAGTCTCTAAGCCGAACAAAACGCCGATACCGACGTCATCGATGCCGCCTTGCATTGCGCGGTCCATAGCCTCGGTATGATATGCATAGTTGCTCTTTGGTCCTGTTGGGTGAAGAGCCTCATAGTTTTCTTTGTTATATGTCTCTTGGAAAAGAATGTATGTACCGATACCAGCATCGCGTAACTTCTGATAATTCTCAACTGTTGTAGCAGCGATGTTGACATTGACACGGCGGATAGCACCATTCTTATGTTTGATGCTATAGATAGTCTTGATGCTTTCCAAGATATATTCGATAGGATTTTCCACTGGATGTTCGCCAGCTTCGAGGGCAAGACGTTTGTGACCCATATCCTGCAAAGCGATGACTTCCTGACGGATCTCTTCTTGTGATAATTTCTTACGGCGGATGCTCTTGTTCTTAAGATGATAAGGACAATATACGCAGCCGTTAACGCAATAGTTAGAGAGATAAAGCGGAGCGAACATCACTATTCTGTTGCCGTAGAATTTATGTTTTATCTCACGAGCTATGTCGTAGATCTCGTTGATGATTTCCTGGTCGTTGCACTCAAGAAGAAGAGCTGCTTCTCTGTGAGTGATGCCTTTACATTCACGAGCTTTTTGAAGTATAGATTTTATAAGTTCAATATTATTGCTGTTTTCGCGGGCATAAGCCATCGTTTCGCGAATCTCGGAATCGCTGATGAATTCCTCTGCTATCTGTGATTTGATATTATACATGATATGTTGTTTTATTAATTATTCATTCTTAATTTTCAGTTTTCAATTTTCAATTTTCAATTCTTAAAGTCGCCACGGGCGTAGTTGATATGATAACCTATGGCATTAAGTCTGTCTTCAAGCTGTTGCATCTGCTGTGCTGATTCAGCGCCGGTGCTTTTCTTATTGTCGTATATCGAATATTTCTTACGCTGTTCCACTGGCGAGACGTTAGGCATCACCACATTGGCGCCTGCAAGTATGGCGCGTTCCATGCCGTCAGGACATAATGTAGCTAGTGCTGTAGTTGCAGGAAGCAATACCGTTGGGAAACGAAGTCTCAACAAAGAAAGCATAAGTATTGTTTTGTCGGCGCTGCCTGGATTCTGCTTCTCGAAAGGAGTGTTGGTAGCAGGGAGGAAAGGTCCGATGCCTATCATCTGAGGCTGCAGCTCTTCCAGGAATCGTATGTCTTCATAGAGATGTTCGTCAGTCTGGCCAGGACTGCCTATCATCATGCCGCTGCCCGTTTGAAAACCGAGGCGTTTCAATGTGAAGAGACACTCTCTCCTGTTTTCCGAACTCATCATCTCAGGATGAAGCTGAAGATAATGCTCATCATTACGTGTCTCATGACGCAGCAGGAATCTGTCGGCGCCAGCTTCCTTGAAAGCGGCGTAAGCCTCTGCACTGCGCTCGCCTACTGATAAAGTAATAGCCTTGTCAGGATAAGCAGCTCTTATCGTCTTGACAACATCAGCCACCCATTCGTCGGTCTGCTTAGGGTCTTCGCCGCCTTGCATGACGAATGTGTTGAAGCCTAAGCTGTCGGCCTCCTTGCAGCATTCCAATATCTCTTCCTTGCTAAGACGATAACGCTGTGCGTCTCTGTTGGAAGCACGGATGCCACAATAGTAGCAATTGTTTTTACAATACGAACTTATCTCGATTAATGCTCTAACGAAGATTCCTTTTCCATAATGAGCGACTGCAGTTTCAGCAGCCTTGGCACGAAGATATTCGCGCTCGTCAGCACTTAGGGAGGTGAGTAAAACCATCCACTCATCGCGACTTAAGACATCGCCATGAGCAAGACGATCGATTGTGTTGCAGTTAGTCTTTTTCATAGTAACTTTAGTTAATGCAAAGATAATAAAAAGACAACAGACAACGGACAACAGACCATAGATTTTTTTAATTAGGAATTATAAATCTTTTCAGCTTGAATTTATCCAAAATCTTGCAGATAAACAGACAGACTATCACACTCAACAAAGCGAATATCACATTAGGAAGAACCGTACCTGTCAACAACGAAGGGTCAATCTTAAAGATATAAAGCATCACTCCTTTAAGTCCGGCGAACACTATAAGATGGAAAGCGCATATCAACAGAGTGTCTTTCGCAATAGACTTGACGAACTTTCTTTCTCCGCATAAGTTCTGCAACATCATACATATATATGACATAAAATAGCAACCTGCAACACCGCCTGCAACAAACAGGAATATGTTATTATAGGTGTTGGTATGCATCGCCACCTTGCCGTTAAAGACAAATGCTAGAACCAAAACAATCGCTGACAATGCAAAAAGATAAGGCTTGAATATCTTGTCGCCTTTCTGTCTCAATACGCAGCCGAGACGATAAAACAGCAAGGCAACTATAGAAATGTCGATGCAGAAAGGCAGACGCACAGGATTGTATTTCGTATTTAAAAAAGCTATCAAGAATAATGTCGCAGTGACGACAACCCTATATCGTCTGTTTTTATAAAGAAGATAATATAGATTCTCAACAAGGAACAAGGCTGCGAGGAACCATAATGGCACATCATGAACCATAGCTTTGGCGTTTACAGTCAGAGCAGCCATAAGAGGTGACAAAACGCCGACGGCTTCATTGGCATCGTCGCCAACTTTTCTCAAGATGAAAAACCACAAAATATAAGTCAGCAAATTCAATATTACGTATGGCACAATCAACTGCTTGAAACGCTTTTTGATGAACTGCATATATGAAGGATATTTCTCGAAACTGAAGAGATACCCCGACATAAAAAAGAAGAAAGGCATGTGAAAGGTATATACAAATGCCTCCGCAGGTTTATAAAGCGCCGTGTGGGCAAGCACTACAAGATATATCGCAATAGCCTTGCCGTAATCTAACCATACAATACGATTCATCTCTATCTGAAAATACTTAATTGTGGATTCTTATATTCTGTTGTTATATCAGCTGCATCTATTATACTATGGAAAAGATAATCGCTGCGATATCTTTTGTCGCTGTTATTTTTCAAATTGTCTATATGATCAGGGAAAGACTGCGCATACTTGTCAGAATACCATACAAAGGCTGCCGGATAATGCAGCTCTGGTCTGTCTGTTCCATGAAGGTAGTAGCCGTCTTCTCCCAAAGATTCGCCATGGTCTGACAGATAGACAAGTATCGCTTTCTTATCTCTTATGAGGTCTATTGTATTTTTTATGAAATAGTCAGTATAAAGGATGGTGTTGTCGTATGAATTTATCATCTCCTCCTGAGTATTTGACGACACTACCCTACTCATCACGACTGGCTTGTAACGTTCAAACTCATCGGTATAATGGGAGTTATACCACCAATGCGATCCGATGGAATGTACTATATGCAATTGTGTCGGGTTGCTGTCTTGAAGCTCATCCTCAAGATATGGCAGAATATCTTCATCAAGCCATTTGTCAAAGGTATAAACCGACTTACTGCCGTTTACATATATCAACGTGTCACATTCATTCATGAAATAAGCGTAAGTCGAGACGCTTTCCTGATTTGCAATCCATGTGGTTCTGAAACCGGCATTGTTGAAGATCGTCACGAACGACTGTTCGTTATATGCCTTCTGAGGATTAAGGCTGTCTGCCTGCGTCATTATATGCGGAACGCTGGTATGTGTAAAGCACGCCTCGGTGTATATGTCGGTAAGCATCACAATATTATCTTCCTTTACAAGATACGGCGTCGTCTCACGTTCATAGCCATTGATCTGAAGGTGATCGCTACGTAAAGACTCACCAATGACAAACACCACTACAAGAGAATCGCTGTTAGCAACAGCCTCTGAAGTAAAGGTATCTCTCTGTTCTGCCGCGACATCTCTAATTTCAAAATATGTTTTAAAGGTGTAATATATCGAATAAGGCATACGCTGAGTGAGAGGTCGTTTCAGCTGAGGTATCAACGAGTTGGTCATAAATATTATGCCTACCGCTACGATAAGATGCAACAAAGGACGAGTGAAACTTATCTTCTTCCATCTCAGCCACACGACAGCAACAGATATGATAATAGCGAGAAGCATAAGAAATATCAGTTGCCAGCTCACGACCTGCATATTTGTCCTTAAGTCGTTGATGAGCGCAAGTTCAATCGTCATAGGCGTAAGTGTGGCATTGACGGTATATCTGAAATATGCGAGGAAAGTGCTGAATGTCACCAGCAGCGGGAAGGTCACTGCAAAGACATATTTATTTATCGAGAACAGATAAAGCAAGCCAAACGTACCGACAGCTATCGAGACCCATTGGAATGCAAGCACCAAGAAATCTTTCAAAGAAGAATATGGCGAGTCGGCGAACTCTGACAGAGTGAAGACAAGCGCATAAGCAATAGTTATTATAATTACAAATAACAAAGGAATAAGTATTTTCTTTACAGCAGACCCTGGTGTTTTCATTTCAATACCGTTTTATTTTTTGGAAAACTCTGTGAATTTATTCTTATTGTAAGAATCTTAAGAATCTCGCAAATTTAAAAAAACTTTTTTTAATAATCTGTCAAAAAATCTTTTGCCTTTTCCTATCTTTGCAAAAATTACAATCATGAATTGGAAAGAAATCTTAAAGAAATTTAACAACAAGTATATCATTGCAACACTGATATTTGCAGTGATAATAATATTCGTCGACCAGTACAATCTGTTCTTCCAGATAAAAAATCTCAAAAAGCTAAACAAGGCCAAGGAACAGGTTGAATATTACGAAAACGAAATAAAGAATAAACAAGAAGTTCTGGACAACCTTCACAAAGACTCAGCACTGATGGAACGCATCGCTCGCGAGAAATATATGATGAAACGCGACAACGAAGTGATTTATATCATTGAGACAAAAGAATAAAGCTTTTGGCTTTTGGCCATTGGCTTTTGGCTTTTGAACTATGTACTAAGCCTGTTGTCTGTTGACTTAAAAAAACAAACATGAAAAAACTTTTATTACCTTTATTAATACTTATTCCTATTTTCTTTTCTTGTGAGAAGAAAGATAATTTCGACGGTTACACTCGCACTGTAGTTTATCGTCCTGGCGACTATGGCTCAAAATACTATCGCATCCCTACTTTGATAACCGCCAAAGACGGCAGTCTCGTCATCTTCACCGACAAGCGCAAGGAAAACGAAACCGACTTGCCTGAAGACATCGATGTGATTTGCAACTACAGCACCGACGGCGGATTGACATGGAGTGAGCCTTACACCATAGCAAAAGGCTTCGGTTATATGGAAGGCTACGGCGACTGCGCAGTGGCTCATACCAACGACGACAACGGTCTCATCGCTATATTCGTAGGAGGACAAGGCTTCTGGCAATCGACAGCGACTAATCCAAACAGGACATATAAGTCAATGAGTTACGACAACGGCCGCACATGGACAGAACCTGAAGACATCACACATTTCATCTTCGGTTACGAATGTGACGATCCTATCAGAAGCAAATGGCGCGCTTCGTTCTGCGCTGCCGGCAACGGACTGCTCACCAGCAAAGGCAGAATCATGTTCGTCGCTTGCGTACGCGAGACATCTGCATTCTCAGCAAACAATTATGTAATCTATTCTGACGACAATGGCGCGACATGGAACGTATCAGAACGTGCTTCTGTCGGCGGCGACGAAGCCAAAGTGGTCGAGCTCAACAACGGCGATATCCTGATGAGTATCCGCACCTCAGGAAAGAGATGGTACAATATCTCTCACGACGGCGGACTGACATGGAACGAGACACATTACGTATGGGATGAACTCATAGCTCCAGCCTGCAACGGCGACATCATAAGGTATGACGAAAACACATTATTGCACAGTCTTCCTACAGGCAACTCACGCCGCGACGTGGCAATATACATCTCCAACGACGAAGGAAAGACCTGGAACGAAGGAAAGATAGTAGTGCCTCGCTTCTCCGCATATTCTTCATTATGCATATTGCCAGACAACACAATCGGCATGTACGTGGAGGAAAGAGAAGTAGACACCACTAGCTATGAAATGGTGTTTTATAGATTCCCTATTGAATATTTAAGACAACAGTCTACAGACAACGGACAACAGAATTTTTAAACGGCAGTTAAAAAACGTTGTCTGTTGACTTTTAAATAAAAATACATTATCTTTGTAGGATAAATTTTCAAATCTAAATCAAACGACTATGAAAAAACTCTTTTTAGTATTAGGCTTAGTTACAGTATTATTAGCAAGTTGCTGTAACAACAATCAAGGCGCACAAAAGTGCAATGGCAAAGCAGAACAAAAATGTGAACAAAAATGTGAAGGTCACAACCACGACAAAGCAGCCTGCAATCACGAAGGCGAGATGAAAGCTTGTCAAGGTCATAATCATGAAGCATGTGAAAAGAAATGCGACAACGCTCAAAAATGCGATGGTCAAAAACCAGAAACATGCGAAAAGAAATGTGACAAAGCATGTGATCATCAACATGAACACCAACATCAACATGAAGGCTGCAACCACCAACATTAATCAGCGAATTATTTTAATGTAGCATAAAACAATTCATCATTTGATGTTTTATATAAGAGAGCGGATTTGTTCCGCTTTTTTTGTTAAATAATTTATTGCGATTTGCTTTTCGTGTATAAAAAAAAATTAAATTTGCGTGTTAAAAAAGTGAAACTTGATATACTAATCATATCTAAAAAAAATAACAGTTATGGCAGAAAAGAAATTTATGACATGTGATGGTAATTGCGCTGCAGCTCACGTAGCTTATATGTTCAGTGAAGTTGCCGCTATTTATCCTATCACCCCATCTTCACCGATGGCTGAATATATTGACGAATGGAGTGCTGCTGGCAGAAAGAACATCTTCGGAGAAAACGTTAAGGTCGTTGAAATGCAATCAGAAGCTGGCGCAGCTGGTGCCGTTCACGGTTCATTACAAGCTGGTGCTTTAACAACAACATATACAGCATCACAAGGTCTCTTGTTGATGATTCCTAACATGTACAAAATAGCTGGTGAATTACTTCCAGGCGTATTCCACGTCTCAGCACGTGCTTTGGCAGCTCAAGCATTATCAATCTTCGGCGACCACGCCGACGTTATGAGTGCTCGTCAAACAGGTTTCGCTCTTTTAGCTACAGGTTCAGTACAAGAAATCATGGACCTCGCACCAGTAGCTCACCTCGCAGCTATTGAAGGTCGCGTTCCTTTCATGCACTTCTTCGACGGTTTCCGTACATCACACGAAATCCAAAAAGTTGAAGCAGCAGACCAAAACGAGATAACAAAACTCATCAACTGGAAAGCTCTTAAAGAATATCGCGAACGTTCATTAAATCCTGAACATCCTGTTACTCGCGGTACAGCTCAAAACCCAGACATTTATTTCCAGACACGCGAATTGCAAAACAAATACTACTATGCTCTTCCTGACATAGTAGCTAAATATATGAAAGAAATGAGCAAGATTACTGGCCGTAAATATGCTCCTTTCACATACTATGGCGCACCAGATGCTACAAACATCATCATCGCTATGGGCTCTATCACCGACGTCATCAAGACTGTCGTTGACAAACTTAACGCAGAAGGCAAGAAAGTCGGTTTGGTCAGTGTACACCTCTACCGTCCTTTCAGCGTAAAATATCTCTTGGATGTAGTTCCTGACACAGTAAAACGTATCTGCGTATTAGACAGAACAAAAGACACTGGAGCTAACGGAGAACCTCTCTACTTAGACATTGTTGAAGCATATAACGATTTGTTCAGACATCACAGCACACACTTGCCACACATCATCGGCGG
>JAZKYV010000030.1:0-10411 GCA_045612345.1 Bacteroidales bacterium | reverse complement strand
ATGTTAAGATTGTTACAGGTGACACCCCTGGTACAGCTATTGAAATCGGCCGTCAGCTTGGATTATGGCTTGGCTCAGACTCTAAAGACGTTAATCATATCACAGGTAAAGACTGGGAAGCTCTTTCAGATGAAGAAGCGCGTTCTGTTATGCATAACATCAAGATTATGTCAAGAGCACGTCCTATGGATAAGGAACGTCTCGTAAGATTGTTACAAAGTGACGGTGAGGTGGTGGCAGTTACAGGTGACGGTACAAACGATGCTCCTGCTTTGAAAGCGGCTCAAGTCGGCCTCTCAATGGGCGATGGAACAACAGTGGCTAAAGAGGCCTCCGACATCACAATCCTCGACAACTCATTCAACAGTATCGCACGCGCAGTGATGTGGGGAAGATCATTGTATATCAACATACAACGTTTCATTGTATTCCAAATGACAATCAACGTGGCAGCATGTCTCATCGTCATGCTCGGCGCATTGCTTGGATCAGAGATGGTTCTCACTGTGACACAGATGCTTTGGGTTAACCTCATTATGGATACTTTTGCTGCTCTCGCTCTCGCTTCATTGCCACCGTCAGAATTGGTGATGAAAGAAAAACCACGTAGCAGAGAAGCTAATATCATAACAAAACCAATGATGTGGCAGATATTCGGCGTTGGTATCTTCTTCGTCGTATTCATGTTTGGTCTCGTTCAATATTTCAAACACGCTGATGTTACAGTATTGGCAGACTTCTCATTCGCAGAGTATTTCAGAAATTATTTCAATTTCAATATAGAATCTCACGGAATATCACACCTTGAGCAGACATACATCTTTACAATATTCGTATTCTTGCAGTTCTGGAACTTGTTTAATGCAAAGGCATTCCACAGCGAAAGCTCGGCATTCAAAGGTTTGTTCAGAAAAGACGTTATCGCAGGTTTTGGATTGGCATTGTTCGTTATCGTTGCAGGTCAGTTGCTTATCGTTAGCTTCGGTGGCGAGATGTTCAACGTTCAAATTATGAATCTCAAAGATTGGATGTATATAATCATAGGAACTGCCCCTGTATTGGTTATAGGTGAAGCTATGAGAGCAATTAAGAAATTGTTAAGTTAAAAATACAATCTGATTTAATAAGAGGCGTTTCTTTTTAGAGACGCCTCTTTTTTTATTAACTCCTAACTCCTAACTAATCATATCTCCACAATAACTCCAAACATGAAGTTAATCCCCGCCTGTGGGAAATATCCGTCTTCGATATATTCACTTCCATCAACGATTGCTTTGTAAACCCAGGCGTTGCTGCAATATTTGTTGTTGAAGATATTATTTATCGCCAAATTGAAATTCAATGTCTTAAATAAAGACTGCTTCCATTCATAATTTATATTAACATTACTTGTGAAATATGGATCTAAACTTCTTGAAAGGGTAGATGTGTTGTCGATATATTGTCGTCCGACATATTTCTCTTGAAACACTATGTCCAAATATCTGATAGGCGTAACTTTCAGATTCAAGCCTGAAATTATATTAGGTGAAAATGAAATGTCGGTAGTGCCTAAATTGTTCTTGCTTTGTCCTAAATAATTCCATTCCTCGTCATAAAGTTCCACATAATCAACAAAGTCAATTATTTTATTCTGACTTAATGCGAAGTTTAAATCAAAAGCGAAATATCTGTTTGCCTGATAAGCGAGACTTCCTTCCAATCCTAATCTGTAGCTTTTGTCGACATTCATCATAATGCTGTTGCCGACGTTATTTATTTCTCCCGTAACAACTAATTGATCTTTGTAATCCATATAGAAAAGATTCGTGTTTAAAGCAATTTTTCTGTTTCTATAAGAATAACCTAATTCATAATCAATGAGTTTCTCGTGTGTCACATTTTCTCTTTGAATCTCGTCGGCGTCGGTGTAAATGTCTCGGTTTGGCTCTCTGTTGGAATATGCTACGGAAAAATAAGCAGAATTGTTATCGTTTATAGTGTAAAAAATACCGCCTTTAGGATTCCAGAAATTAAAGATATGATTTTGAGAGATGTCGTTTAGATCATCATGAATGCCATTCAAATCATAATTGATATGTCGATATTGAATTTCTGCAAAAAGATTAAGATACGGATTTAATTCGTAATTACTTGATGCATAAATGTTGTAATATTCTTTGTTACCAGTGTTTTCGTACCATCTGTAATTTGACGGAATCGCATATTCTGCCCAATTGATAATTCCGTAATGATCGCCGGCGTATTTGTTCCAACTGCCTCCGTAATTGATGTCGAATTTATTTATCTTATGATTTAAGTTTATGTTCAAACCATAGAAATTATTGTCTAACCATTTCTGTTGTACTAAGTTAAGTCTGTTGATAATTGTGTCGCCAATGATTATAGGCTGCAATCCGTAACTCGATAATTTCTTGTCGTTCTTATAGTTTTCGTAATAACCTTTTCCTGTGGTTAAAAATGCTGATGCTGTCAATATGAGATTTTGAGAAAAACTATGAGCGTAATGCAATTGGTAATAAGTCTGGTTATATTTGTCTATTTCATTTTCGTAATAACCGATGAAATTACCGTCTTTATCGTACATCATTCCAGCAGGGTTGAAAGTCGGATTTGTCGCGATGCTGTCTTTAGGACAGCCGTTCCAAGCTTGGTAGGTCTGTTCTTTTCCATTCATAATCATGAATTTAACGAAGTTATTTTCATTTGACCATGATGCGGAAAGTTGGTATGAAAATAAATCTGAATAAGCTCTGTCGATATATCCTTCGGAGTTTATCTTGCTGATTCTTCCGTTGAAGTTAAAACCGTTTTTATTTCTTCCTGTCGAAAAGTTGATGGTGTTTTTCAATGTGTTGAAAGAACCTACAGAACTGCTTAATCTTGCAAAGGGTTCTGTCGTTTGCTCGTCAGTTTTGATGTTTATTGAAGCACCGAATGCGGCGGCGCCATTGCTTGAGTTTCCTACGCCTCTCTGAATCTGTATGTTATCTACGGAAGATGCTAAGTCAGGGAGGTCTACGAAATAGACAAGATTCGATTCTGCATCGTTGATAGGCACTCCGTTCAAAGTGACGTTGATTCTGGTCAAGTCACTGCCTCGAACACGCATGCTGGTATAACCCACGCCGGCTCCAGCGTCTGATGTAACGATAAGCGAAGGTGTATTTTGCAAGAGATAAGGTAAGTCGGAACCTTGGTTGCTCTTTTTCAATTCGTTAGATGTTATCTCGGAATAGGTGAGAGGCGTCTTTTGTCCAATGCGTGATGCTGAGACGATGATTTCGTCTTCCATCATCGAGTCTATCGTCATCGCTATTTTTATCTTGATGTCTTTATTGATGTTGACAATGGTTTCATAAACCTTAAAACCGACGTAAGTGGCTTCTAATGTGTAACTTCCTTCCTGAATGTTTTCAAATCTGAAATGGCCGTTTTCGTCACTGACGGTTACGAGTTGTAACTCTTTGATAGAAATGTGTGTTCCAATTAAGGCTTCTTGGTTTTCTTTGTCGACTACGTATCCGTTTAAGTTGAATTGTGCAAATAAATTCATCGGCAGTAGCATCGCCAGCAAGAATGTTTTTTTGAAAAAATTGAACATAAGCATTGATTTAAATTAAGTTAAACATAAATTAAATCAATAGGAGGAATTTTTGATGTTGCTCATTTCCCGGTCTCGGCATTATCCGTATCCGGTTCAGAGGGTGTGATCTCAGCCTGTATTTCATTTTACTTTCGTAAAAAAGGCACCCCTATTGAAAGTCGGGGCAAAGATATTGTATTTTTTTTTAAGTTTGCAAAAAAAAGTAATGAAGATATTGATTTTAAACGGACCTAACCTTAATCTGATAGGTAGGAGAGAACCTCAAATATATGGAACAGAATCACTTGTTGATTTCGTTAATAAGATGAAAAATAATTTTCCAGAGCATCAGTTGGACTATTTCCAGTCTAATCATGAAGGCGTTCTGATTGATAAATTACATGAGGCTTGGGATAATTATGACGGCGTAGTCTTCAATCCAGGCGCATATTGTCACACCTCAATCGCTTTGGCAGATGCGATTCGTTCTATTGAGACTCCTGTTGTTGAGGTGCATATCAGCGATATCTATTCTCGAGAAGAATATCGCCATCATTCATACACAGCAGAAGCGAGCGTGAAAAGCATTGTTGGAAAAGGACTTAAGGGATATGAAGAAGCGGTTCTTTATTTAGTTAAGAGTTAGGAGTTAGGAGTTAGGAATTCTCTTATCGAATCCGCATCTTGGCATCTCAGTGTCTTATTTTTGGGCGTTCCGGCTATCGCCGTCGGGCTTTCCGCTCTATCTTTGCTCGCTCCGTTATCACTTCGCTTGCAAAGGATGCCGCTCCAATCCCTAACGCATTGGGCGATGGAAGTAGCAACTTGTTTTTATGAAAAGTCGTTGGAATTCAAATCGCTATATGATTTGTTCTTTTCTAGGAAATATTTGAAAACGATATTTTTTTGATAAACTTGCGACACTTTATTGTGAGCGAGTTTTTTTCTTTTCTTTCTTAACGCTGGTATTTGGCGTAAGAAACTTGCGTGTGCGCGTGTCACGGCGAAGAAGTCGGCGAAACTGCCGTCGCAGAGGAATTTGAACGCTGCAATCCAGTCAAGAAAGAATCTGTAGAATATAGTTCCGAAGACTTTTCCTTTCGGAAGGTTTTTCAATAATAAGGAAAGATTGTTTCTGAAGTTGAGGTAAGTCTTTCTTGCAGAAGACTTTGGTAATGTTCCGCCACCGATATGATATATCTTTGAGTCAGGGCAATACATTATTTTATATCCTGCGTTTTTCAGTCTCCAGCACAAGTCGATTTCTTCCATGTGAGCGAAGAAGTCGTCATCAAGACCGCCAAGTTTGTGGTAAAGAGAAGCTCTGACAAACATGCAAGCTCCTGTAGCCCAGAATATTTCTTTGACGTCGTCGTATTGTCCGTGGTCTGTTTCTAAATCTTGGAACATTCTTCCGCGACAGAAGGGGTATCCGTATTTATCTATGAAACCGCCGGCTGCTCCTGCATATTCGAATTTTGTCTTGTCGTGATAAGATAAAATCTTAGGTTGGCAAGCAGCAATGCTTTCATCACTTTCCATAAGTTCTATCACAGGATCAATCCAGTTTTGCGTGACTTCAATATCAGAATTTAACAGAACGTAATAGTCGGCTTCTACTTGACGGAGCGCTATATTATAACCAGTAGCAAAACCTCCGTTGAAGTCGTTAACAATCAATCTGATATTTGGAAACTTCTGTCTCATGAAATCCACGGACTCGTCGGTGGATTTATTGTCAGCAACGATAATCTCTGCGAAGTCAGAATTGTTTTCAATGACTATAGGCAAAAACTTCTCCAAGAACTTCTTGCCGTTATAATTCAATATGACTACCGCTACTTTTTTCATGAGCGCAAAGATAATAAAAGTCAACGGACAACGGGCAATGGACAGCAGTTTTTTTAATTGAAAGTTGAGAGTTAATTTTCAATTTTCAACTTTAAGTTTTCAACTGAAAAAGGCTCCCATTTCTGAGAGCCTCTAGGTATAAAATAAAATATGTGGTGTGTTAAGAAAATGCTTTTATTATCTAGGGTTGTTGTAGTAGTCCTGAGCATCGTCACCATAGTTGACATCAGGGTTGACGCTGCCGTCAGCATTGTAATATTCTTGGTATGGACTGTAAGTTCTTGAGTAGATTTCTGTTGTCCATCTGTTGTTGTTGAGTTCGCCAACAGCGTCAGAGTGAATGAGTTGGAAGTCGTTAGTTGCGATGTCTTGAGTCATGAATACGAATTTCTTGTTTCTTTGTTTGTCCAAAGTGTAGTAGTGCCATATTTCGTATGGGTAAGCTCCGGCTTCATTGTAGTTTTGAACTATTCTGTCAGGAGCTCCGTATTTAAGGAATACGATACCTCTGTCGGTTTGGTAACCTTTTCTCTTATGTGCAGAGAATGATGCGTTTACACGTTTTACTTGTGTGTAGTATTTTTCCCATTCTTCTTTAGGAGACAACTGATTGCGACTTGCCCAGAAGCTATAGAAATATTGTTGCATAGTTTCTATGTCGTTGGTCTTGACCAAATTGAAGGCATATTCTTTTTCAATTTGTGAAGAGATGGCTTCTAATGATCTTATGTATTCTCTGATAGTGTCTATGTTGTTGATGCTTCCTGAGAACACTTTATCTGGAGCTATTGTTGCTAAAAGTGAGTTGTCTATTTGATAGTTAGTGTTGCTTCTTTGGAAGAAAAATTGGTTGTAACCTATTATCTCGTTGTTTCTGTCACGTGTTTCGAGTACTAAATAGTAGTTTCCAGAAGGCAGACTGCTGATGTCCATTGTGTTGATAATTACTTCTGTATCTTTAACATTCTTTATTTTTGTGAAGAATAAGTTGCTTACAACAGTGTTGCTTTCGAATGTCTTGATGTATGTGTTGAGAAGATATTTTTCGTTTTCTCCAAGTTGTTTCTTTGTGTTGTAAATCTCAGCGTAGAATGTCAATTTGTTTATTGATTCAGGATAGAAAGGCATAATCATAGGGATGAGATCGTAACCGTTCTTTGAATTGGCTGATTCTGTTTCGCTAGGTTTGTAACTTTCAAGAGCGATAATGCTTGAGAAACAAATGCTTTCTGGGAAATCTATTATTATGGTTTCATTAACTCTAAATGGTTTTTCTTTTCTGTTGTTTGCATCTTCAATTGTTATTTCCATTTGATACTCGCCATTTGGCAATGAGTAGCGTTGGATGTCCATGAAGAAACCATTGATATTTGTTGTGTCGCTGACTTGTGGACTTGTAACAGTATATTTGTCGTAATTCTTGATAGATTCACCTTGTTTAAATATTACTGTTAAATTTATGGCAGCTTCGTATTGGCCATTGGATTGTTTGACGTAGGTTAAACTATTACAATCGAAAGAGATGTATGTTTCTAAATAAGGAGTGTTGTTGCCTGTTACGTTAAATGTTCCGTAAGAAATAAAAGAGTTGATATTCTTTTCTTGGGCAGTGATTTGTGTTGCTAAAACACACAATAAAACAAATGTTAATAATCTTTTCATTTTCCAGTTAAAATTTATGCTGCAAAGATACTTATACTTTGAGAAATGTCAATAAATTTTAACTCTTATTTTGTGGAAATGTATCGACAAAATCTTTGTAATATATTTGTAATCAAAAATATATAAAAATGATTTACTTAGAAATTAGATTTGACAAATGTTAATAAGAATTGACTTAAATCTTCTTTGATATTGAAGATGTTTTTGATCTTATTGCTTCTTTTGTTAGCTGCGCCGTATGTCAATCCTAAAAGGACAGCGATTTCAGTGTTGTTTAAATTCATGAAATTAAGGATTATGAATTTGATATCGCTGGTTGTTGTTCCTTCGAACTCATTCTTTATTGAATGAATTGCATTTGGAAAACAATTGTTAAAAGTTTTTGTGAGGGAAATTATATCCTTATTGGATAGCTGAAGTTTGTTATAATCCTGTACGTTTTTAGTTAAGATTGTTATTCCGTCTAGTGAAGATTTTATCTTTTTGTAGATATGACTTTCGCAGAAACGATTATAGGCTTCTTCAAAATTTTCGTTTGGTGTTAAGTCGTTTAGTTTTTTCGAGATGTTATCTATGATTTTATCTTTAGATTCTATTATTTCCTTATTTCCATCTATTGTCTTTTGCGCTGTACGGATTTTCTCTCTGTCTTGTCTCTTATTTATATTAAATGTAATAAGTATTGATAATATTATAGTTATAGAAATAAGTATTATGATTGTATAACTTTTGTTGTCTTTTGCAATTTCTTTTTTGTTGTTTATGATATTGCCGTTTATATCATATAGTTTTTCTAAATCCAGTTTAATAGGAGTCTTCCTGATTTCTATGGAATTGTTTTTAGCTTGATGCTGAATGTAAATCATCTCTTTTTCATGATCGTTGGTATTGAAATACGATTCTGCAAGCTTTTCGGAAAATGCCAGTTTTTCCTGTTGGTTCCCATTCTCAAAACAGTAAGTCAGATGGGGGAGAGCCTTGATGTAATTTCTTTCGTAAAAATATTTCGTTCCGATGGCAGAATGAAAATCGTAGTCCTGTATTTTTACATTGAAATGATTTTTGAATATAGAGTCGGCTTTTGTGTAATCGTTTAGTTCGTATAGAGTTATGATTTTATTGTCAATGATTTTTCTATATATATTATTAGGTATGTTATCTTTTTCTTCCGCCATTTCAAAATAGATCATAGCGATATTTGGCATCTGGTTGTATTGGTATAACTTGCCAATCTTTAATAAAGTGTTTAAAGTCTTCTCATCGTTGTTTGCAGCTTCGTAGTCAGAAAGAGCCTTGTCGTATAGAGCTGCAGCAGGCTTGAGTGAGTTGATGTCTTTGTAAATATCGCCTAATCTTTCGTATATCTCGCCTCTGAATTGATAATCGTATGATTTAACTGCTTTGTTTTTAGCTATATACTGATTGGTATAATCCAAAGCGTTGTAGAGTTTCTTTGTTGCTTGTATTGAAGAACCAGAAGTGTAGTCATCAATTGCGTCGTAGTAGTAAATTTGTGATATTTTTTGAAGAAATTCTGGACGTTTGTGATATTTTTCAGCGCATTTCTTTGCTATATCAATATTGTTTGTTGTCAGTGAGTCATTTTCAGTGTAAGAAAAATTAAGAATTTCTTCACAATATGATTTAGATGTGTCACTGCATGAAGTTAAATTCAATATAGTGATTATCAGTGATAAAAAGATAATATTTTTATAAAAGATTTTCATATTGGATTACAAAAATACTGCTTTTATTTGGTGTACGATACAAAAAAAATATTTTTTTTGAAAAACACTTGCGCGGAAAGAAAAATTTGTATCTTTGCAGCGGAGAAATGGCAGAGCGGTCGAATGCGGCGGTCTTGAAAACCGTTGTACAGCAATGTACCGGGGGTTCGAATCCCTCTTTCTCCGCGGAGATGAAGCGACTTGATAGTCGCTTTTGTTCTTTAAAGACTATTTGTCAGCAAAACTTTAGACTTTAGTCATTTGTCTTTAGTCTTAAAGGAGGGATGCCAGAGTGGTCGAATGGGGCGGTCTCGAAAACCGTTGACCGGTTTCCCCGGTCCGAGGGTTCGAATCCCTCTCCCTCCGCAAAAGAAAATTATTTGGAATAAAACTGCTGATTATCAATAATGAAGCAGTTTTATTTTTTGTATATACACTAAATTCAGTGACAAATTTGCGACTGAACTGACAACTGATTGCTAACTTTCAATTTTCAAATTTCAGTTTTCAATTTTAAAATTTCTTTTTGCAATTCTTCTAAAAACCTTGCAGCATCACCGCCGTCCATTTGTACGTGATGGAATTGAAATGATATCGGTAAAGTCGTTTTGAACCAACTTTTACGATATTTTCCCCACATCACCATAGGGTTGAGGAATTTGTCTGTATATTGATTTACAATGCAATCTAATTCTGTTGCGACCACAGCTGAGGTTCCTATAATCATTGAGTCTTCTTCGAAAACGCTTTCGCATGATTCAGCGACTTTCTGTGTCAATGCGATGTAATTGTTGTTGAATTGTTTTAAATCATCAGTGTAAGGGATATCGCAGGAATTGATGCCTCCTTGTTTATTATTGACGATCACGTTGATGGCAAGTCTGTCGTATTTGAACAACTTATCTTGAACTGGAAGCATATAAAATAAATCCATTTTGCTGGCAGCTTTGCCGATGCACCAGCATAAAAGCATGTTTAACTTCAATCCTTTTTTCTTGCTTGCCTTAAGAAGACGTGAAATGTTGAAGGTCTTGGTGAGAGTCACCATAGGCATAGGGGAGGTCATCCACAATTCAAATGCTGATGCTCGTGAAGTTTCTTTTGGATCTATTTCTTTCATTTCATTCTGCGTTTTTGCAAAGGTAATAAAAGACAACGGACAACAAACTTTAGGTTTAATATTTTTTTCTCGCAAAGACGCAAAGTAACGCAAATTAAAAATTGAAAACTTTCAGGGCCGATTCCTAAATTCGATTTTATCCTAAAAATGTGATGTTTTTCATATTTTTTTATTCTGTTTGTGATATTTTTAACCAAGTTGTCTTGTCAAATATGTATTCTGATTATTTAAAATATAAAAATATAATGTTTTATCTTACTGATAATCTTGTTATTATAATACAATAAAAAATATTTTTCAAAATACTTGCGCGGAAAGAAAAATTTGTATCTTTGCAGCGGAGAAATGGCAGAGCGGTCGAATGCGGCGGTCTTGAAAACCGTTGTACAGCAATGTACCGGGGGTTCGAATCCCTCTTTCTCCGCGGAACTGAAGTGACTGATTAAGTCGCTTCTTTTTTTATGC
>JAZKYV010000029.1:0-24620 GCA_045612345.1 Bacteroidales bacterium | reverse complement strand
GTTTTGTCTTCTGATGAAGCAACAACTTCTACATCGCCATAGAATTTAGCTTCCTTAGCAGCTTTCTTTGCCCAAACACCTGTTTGAAGATAAGCAGCTTTGTTCTTTAAAAGGTTAGCAGGAACGTGGAAGAATTGTGTTGAAGCACCACCACCGAGGAATAATACTTCGTAGTTTTCAGGGATGTTTAAAAGTTCGCGCCATAATTGACGTGTTTCTGCCATAACTCTTTCCCAACCTGGTGTACGGTGTGAAATTTCGAGGATACCGATACCTGTGTTGTCAAAATCACGGATAGCTTCAATAGCTGCTTCGACAGCTTCTCTTGGGAGGACGCATGGTCCAGCGTTAAAATTGTGTTTCATCGCTAAATTATTTAATGTTTATAAATATGTTTTTATTGAATTATCTATTCGGCAAAGATAGCAAATAAAACCAAAAAACAATACATTAATTAAAAAATGTTTTTTTTATTTTTGGACCCTGAAAAGGACATATTAATTAATGTGTTCCGATTGGACTGTCACTGACTTCGACATTTTTGAAATATTCTGGCTTTGTGTGCTATTTGATTTTGCTAAAGCTCTGTTTTGATGTCCTTATATGTCTGTTTGTGATGAAAATAATTCGGGTGTAAAGTTGTAAGTTGTTGATATATAAATTGATATAAAATTATTAAAAAAGTTTTTAAAAAACTATTTTCATTTGAATAAAATTAGTATCTTTGCCACTCAAAATTGAGTAAAAATAAGTAAAAAGATATAAGCAATGAAAAAAGACATTCATCCAAAAAACTATCGTCTTGTTGTTTTCAAAGACATGTCAAATGATCACGCATTCATGTCACGTTCAACAATCAACACAAAAGATACTATCGTATGGGAAGACGGCAACGAGTATCCATTAGTAAAGCTTGAAATTTCAAACACATCACACCCATTCTACACAGGTAAGATGAAACTCGTTGACACAGCAGGTCGTGTTGATAAATTCAACAACAAATACAAAAAATTCCAAGAAGCAAGAAACAAATAATTTTATTTGTAGCTCGAAATACGAAAGCGATGGAAAAACTCCATCGCTTTTTTTTTACTAAGGCTGTTGAGTTAAGGCTATTGAACTTTTTTAACCGCAAAAAAGAGAAACAGAAAAAGCTCGCCGCGTAGCGAACGCCCAAAAGAAAACTGAAAATTGAAAATTGAAAACTGAAAGTTGAGAGAGGATGGAAGTTCAAAGTTCAGAGTTCAATGTTCTTTTTTGGCACGATTGTTGACGAACGCGCGAACGTAATATTTAAAGTAAAAAATTATGGACCAACAAAGAAATCACGATTTATTTCTGACAGATATAGTTGAGACTGAAACTGAATACCTTCCACTTCTTACACCGGAAGAGGAGAAGCGTATGAGTGAAGAGGAAATACCAGAAGAAGTGCCAATTATGACATTGCGTAACGCAGTGCTCTTCCCAGGCGTGGTGATACCAATCACCGTCGGTCGCGACAAGTCCATAAGATTGATAAAGGAAGCGTATAAGAAACATCAGGCCATTGGCGTGGTGGCTCAGAAAGACGCTGCAGTGGAGGACCCAAACCAAAACGACTTACATGAAATCGGAACAATAGCAATGGTGATGAAGACATTGCAGATGCCTGACGGTAACACGACAGTCATCATCCAAGGCAAACGCCGTTTCCAACTTCAAGAGATAACACAGACTGAACCTTATTTAAGAGGTAAGGTCGCTCCATATGGTGATGCTCTAGTGATTCCTCGCGACCGTCAGTTCAAGGCTTTGATACAGTCTATCAAAGATCTCGCGATGCAGATAACCCAGAAATCGGCAAACCTACCTTTCGAGGCTTCGTTTGCTTTGAAAAACATAGACAGTCCTTGGTTCATGGTTAACTTCATCGCAAGCAATCTCGTGCAGTCTATGCAGGAAAAACAACGTCTGCTAGAAATAAACGACATAACGACTTTCGCTACAGAACTTCTCGCTATCCTTACAAACGAGATGCAGATGATAGAGCTGAAACATCAGATTCAGAATAAGGTTAAGATGGATATGGACAAGCAACAACGCGAATATCTGCTTAACCAACAGCTTCGTACTATCCAAGAAGAACTCGGCGGAACACCTAACGAGATAGATATCAAGGTTCTTAAGGAAAAAGCTGCCAAGAAAAAATGGCCTGCAGAAGTCAAAGAGACATTCGAAAAAGAATTGCAGAAGCTGCAGCGCATGAATCCTCAGGTGGCAGAATATGGCATACAACATAACTACCTTGAATATATAGTCGAACTACCTTGGAACGAATTCACCAAAGACAACTTCGACCTTAAGCATGCACAGAAGGTCCTCGACAAAGATCACTTCGGACTTGAAAAGATAAAAGACCGCATCATTGAATATCTCGCAGTCTTGAAGCTTAAGAACGATATGAAATCACCGATCTTATGCCTCGTTGGCCCTCCTGGCGTCGGTAAGACATCTTTAGGAAAATCTGTCGCCAAGGCGTTGGGACGTAAATATATAAGAATGTCACTCGGCGGTGTCCGCGATGAGTCAGAATTACGCGGTCATCGTAAGACATACATCGGCGCTATGCCAGGCCGTATCATTCAGAACTTAAGAAAGGCGAAGTCGTCAAATCCTGTTTTCATCCTTGATGAGATAGACAAGGTGAGCGGCAATAACGTCAATGGCGACCCACAGGCTGCTCTTCTTGAAATCCTCGACCCAGAACAAAACATGGCGTTCTCAGACAACTTCCTCGAGATGGATTACGATTTGTCGAAGGTCTTGTTCATCGCTACAGCAAATAACCTCTCTACCATTCATCCTGCATTGCGCGACAGAATGGAAATCATCGACTTGAGCGGTTATCTCCGTGAAGAGAAACTCGAGATAGCGAAACGTCACCTCATTCCTAAGCAACTCAAGGAACACGGATTGACATCAAAAGACGTGACATTCTCCAAAGAGATAGTGATGAAGGTCATCGACGATTATACAAGAGAAGCGGGAGTTCGTAATCTTGAACGTCAGATCGCTAGCGTGATACGTCGTAAGGCGAAGAACATCGTCATGGGTGATGAGGTGGAGAAGAAGGTGAGTGCCAAGGATTTGAAAGACGCACTTGGCGTTGCTATGTTCCACGATGGCGATGAGGTTAAACACACAACACCAGGTGTTGCCATCGGTCTCGCATGGACACCGGTAGGAGGCGAGATATTATCAATTGAAGTCAGTTTGAGTCGCGGTCACGGAATGTTACATCTGACAGGCAACCTCGGCGATGTGATGAAAGAATCTGCGACTATAGCATACGAATATATCAAATCACATTCTACACAGTTGGATATAGATCCAGCGGTGTTTGAAGAATGGAACGTTCATATCCACGTGCCAGAAGGCGCTACTCCTAAAGACGGACCTTCAGCTGGTATTACGATGCTGACAGCACTGACATCAGCATTCACACAAAGAAAGGTGAAGGACAAGCTTGCCATGACAGGCGAGATCACATTGAGAGGCAGAGTGTTGCCAGTTGGCGGAATACAAGAGAAGATGCTTGCTGCAAAACGCAATGACGTCGCTGATGTCATCTTGTCAGTCGAGAACAAACGCGACTTTGCCGAGATAAAAGAAGATTACGTAAAAGGACTTAACTTCCATTTCGTCTCATCGATGATGGAAGTCTTGGATCTCGCACTTGAAAAAGAACAAGATGTCAACGATTTGGATTACAACCATTATCTCATGAACACGCATAAACGTGTTGCTGGTTTCTTGAGTCAGCAAGACAACGAGACAACAAGACAACGAGTTAATTGAAAGCCGAAAATTAGTTGTCAGCGATAAGTAGAGACGTGTCGACAATACCTATAAAAATGAAATAGGATTGTTGACGCGTCTTTTTTTATCAATAGACAACAAATTTTGGGTCTCGCAAAGACGCAAAGGAACGCAAAGTTTTACATGATATTTTTTAGCTCAAAGCAAATAGCCAACAGCCAATAGCCTTAGTAAAAAAATAATTTTCAACTTTCATTTTTCAACTTTCAATTTTCAATTTTTTTATATCTTTGCCGTCGCATAAGGAGCCCTTACGGACCAGGCGTCACGAAGGGTGAAAAGGGAATCCGGTGTGAATCCGGAACAATACCAGTTGCTGTAAATCCCACTCCGAGTGAGTTCGTTTGTCGCACTCTTTGCCACTGATAAAGTATCGGGAAGGCGCGACAAATGGGATAAGTCAGAAGACCTACCTTGTGTTTTATGGGTTTCCACTTGCTGGTTACTGGTCGAAATCAACTTAAATTTATTACGTTTTTTAATTTAAAGACGCAAAGACACAATGACTCAGAGACGCAAAGTCTGGAGTGTGTTTGTTAGTGTTGAATTAAGCGACTTGGTAACTCTGAGTCTTTGCGACTCTATGACTTAGAGTCTATAAATGTAATTATCTAAGTGATTTCGACATGATTTATTGATGTATGAATGAAACAGATAAACACATTTATAAACTTAAATCTAAAGTCATGAAGAAAACATTTACTTTCTTAATGGTGGCATTGCTTGGTTTCGCTTTGACAGGCTGCCGTCAAAAAATCTGGGACGAATTGGAAGACCTTGACAATCGTGTAACTGCTCTTGAAGAGGCAGTGAAGAAGACAAACCAAGACATCGCTGCTATGCAGTCAATCGTGAATGCTTTGCAGAATAATGTCTATGTAACGGATGTTATTACTACATCAGATGGTTACACAATTCAGTTCTCTGATGGTACAAATGCTGTCATTTCTAATGGCCAGGATGGCGTCAATGCTCCTGTTATTTCTGTGAAACAAGATACAGACGGCTATTATTACTGGACTCTCGACGGAGAATGGCTTATCGTTGATGGCAAGAAAGTACGTGCCAACGGCAAAGACGGAGTTGACGGAACAAACGGTATTAATGGAAAAGACGCTATCACACCACAAGTACGTATCAATGAAGATACTAAAGAATGGGAAATCTCTACTGACGGCGGACTTACTTGGGTTCCTACTGGCGTAATTGCAGAAGGTAAAGATGGTATAAACGGAACAAACGGAACAAACGGAACAAACGGCACAAATGGAACAACTCCTCAAATCTCTATCAAGAAAGATACAGACGGTAACTATTACTGGACTCTTGATGGCGAATGGATTTTAGTCGATGGCGTGAAGGTACGTGCTAACGGCTTTGACGGAGGCAGCGGTTCTAACGGCATCGCACCTCAAATCCGCGTCAACCTTGATACTTACGAATGGGAAGTGTCAACCGACGGTGGTCTGACATGGGAATCTACAGGCGTTAAGGCTCAAGGTACCAACGGCGACTCTTTCTTCCAAAATGTAGATGCTTCAAACCCTGATTACGTCATCGTAACTATGGCAGACGGCAGCGTATTTCTCCTCGCTCGCTACAATGGCTCTGCTCCAATGTTTGTTATAGTAAACGCTCCACAACTCGCACAGATAGAATATGGAATGAGCGTTGAGTATGAAGTGGAAGCAAATAATATCGCAGAATACATTATTAATACTCCAGAAGGATGGAAGGCTGATTATGCTAATGACGTTCTTAAGGTTACTGCTCCTGCAAAAGACTTATGTCATTTTGATAAAGAAGGTAAGATCGCTATCACTGTCGTTTCTGAATCTGGCAAGATGGCTATCGTGAAACTTAATGTCATGGCAGGCGAATGGATTCAGGAGATGGAACTCAGAACCTTGACATTCGAAGATGCTGACGCAAAATTTAGCGAATATGAATTGAGCTATTGCGGCGCAACAATCAGCACATGGAGCGATTTGATCGATGATCCTGAATATGGTGGCCCGTTATACTATGGCGATTATATGAGTGCTGAATACACTTGGTGGGATGAGAATAATACAGAACTTACTCATATTTTCCCTTATAATTACAGTGCTTATTGTTACTGGGGCGGTGGACATGTCGTTTCAAACTATGCTAGTAGAGATTATGTCACATACGGAACATACGAAAATCAAGCTACCGTTTATGGTGATGAAGGCGCTGGCGGTCATAATGGATCTGCTAACTTCTGTATGCACTTCGGTTACATAGATGGTTCGCCATATAATGCTACAGATTATTTGCCAGAACTTACTTTTGCTGATGGCAAGGCGCGTGTCATCGACCACATGTGGGTGAATAACTCGGCCTATGCGCTTAACTGTTATTTTAATGGCAACGGACTTACAGCTAACATTGGTGAAGAAGATTGGGTGAAACTTCTTGCTATAGGTTATGATGAGAATGACAATGCAACAGCAACTGTAGAGTTTTATATGGTTGATGGTCCTGAGTATGTCATCACTGATTGGACAAAATGGGATCTTACAGGATTGGGTGCTGTGACAAGAGTTGAGTTTAATATCACAGGTTCAAGTGATAATGGCTACGGTTATTCACAACCTGCTTATTTCGCATACGACGACGTCGCTGTGCAGTTCCCAGGTGAAAGAGTGTTCAAATAATCAAGATGAAAAAGATTTTTAAAAAATTATTGTTACTTATATCAGCAGTTGTTGCTTTCACGGCTTGTAATATAGACGAGGAGTACTTCGCTCCTGAAATTATTCTCGACAGCGAAACTGGCATTTACACCGTGAAGTACGGACGTGAGGTCGTTGTCGCTCCTCAGTACGAGCACGCAGAAGATGCAACATATTGTTGGACAATGGATGGTGAGGTGATCTCAACTTCACCATCATTGTCGTTTATGCGAGAAGATGTAGGCGAGTATTTTATCACTATTACCGTCAGCACAGAATATGGCACTGACACGGAAGAGATACGCGTCGATGTCGTTGATTTGGAAGTGCCGACGGTAAGCATCGCTGGCAATAAAAAGATGACCGTCACCGTCGGCACGGAAGTGCGTCTTAAAGCCACGGTGCGTGAGACCTCGCTTCCGACGAAATTCGCTTGGACTGTAAATAAAGTGCTGGCAGGCAATGATTATGATTATACTTTCGTCGCTAAGAAAGTCGGCACTTATCAGATCGAGGCGACTGCAAAAAATGAAGACGGATCTCATAGCGATATGGTAGAGGTTGAAGTGCTTGATGCCTCGGACATTCCTTTCACTTGGGATTTTGAGAAATACACATATCACACTGTGGTCGGAAGAAAACTTCTTATCAAGCCTTTGCAGTCGACACGAGAACATAATGTGGAATATGTATGGAGTGTCGATGAGATTGAAGGTCTGACAGGCGAGGACTCTCGATTTGTTTTTGTTGCCAATAAGACTGGTGTTTATCATATCACAGGTGTCGCGACAAAAGTCGAGGGTGATAATAACGTAAGCATCACTCGTTCTTTCGTGGTCACGGTCTATGATGAAAAGGAATTCTATCGTCCAAAGAGCGCGGCATCGCAAGCTGATTGGAACAAGGTCTTTGAATATACGCCAGCGCCAGGACAGTTTATCAATGAGTTGAAAACTGGAGGCTTCGACGCTTCTCATATAAGTTCTGAAGCGGCTGTCGCATACGCAGAATGTCGTCTGGAGAATTCTAACTGGATCTCATTAGGCGGTTTCGGCGGATATGTCATCGTCGGCTTCGACCATAGCATCAGCAATTCTCGTTCTTACGACTTTGGTGTCATCGGCAATGCCTTCGACGGCTCTTCTGAACCTGGCGTGGTATGGGTCATGCAGGATGAAAACGGCAACGGATTCCCTGACGACACCTGGTACGAACTGGCTGGTTCTGAAAACGGCAAGTATGAGACTTACAGAGATTATGCCGTGACATATTATCGTCCTACAGGTGCTGGAATGCCGGTGCAATGGACTGATAATTACGGAAACACAGGCGAGGTGGACTATCTGGAGCAATTCCATGATCAGGATTATTACTATCCACTTTGGATAGGAACTGATTCCTATACCTTGACGGGAACACGTCTCGAAGCTCGCAACTATGACCAGTCGGGCAATGGTACTTATTGGGTTAACCCTCATTACGATTGGGGTTATGCAGATAACTTCAGTCCTACTGATTTTAATTCATCAGATAAGGCTAACCTTTTCAAGATATCTAACGCCATCGACTTCGAAGGCAATCCTGTAAATATGAGTCATATCGACTTCGTGAAGGTTCAATGTGCCCTCAATGCCAAGAGCGGATGGCTCGGAGAAATATCAACCGAAGTCTGTGGATTTTACGATTATAGTTTAAAGAGATAATCTATGAAAAAGAGTCAACAGTCAACGGTCAACAGTCAACAGACATCATCCATGATTACCAACAGACAACGTTTAACGTCTTTTACCCAAAGACTGTTGTCTGTTGTCTGTTGTCTGTTGTCATTAGTTTCCTGTATGGAATGGGACTACGGCCTTGAAGAAGAGTTTAACACTTCGACTTCGGGCGATGGTCTGTTCATTTGCAATGAAGGTAACTTTCAGTATGGCAACGCTACCTTGTCTTATTATGATCCAGCGGCGAAAATCGTGGAGAACGAGGTGTTCTATCGTGCCAACGCTATGAAGCTCGGCGATGTGGCGCAGTCGATGATAATACGTGACAGCATAGGCTGGGTGGTCGTCAATAACTCTCATGTGATATTCGCCATCGACATAAACACCTTCAAAGAGGTGGGGCGTATCACGAATCTGACATCACCACGTTACATGCATTTCATCTCTGACGAGAAGGCGTATGTCACACAGATTTGGGACAACAGAATATTCATCGTCAATCCTAAGCGTTATGAGATTACGGGTTATATCGACATGCCGAATATGACGATGGAGAGCGGTTCCACTGAGCAGATGGTTCAGTATGGAAAGTATGTCTATGTCAACTGTTGGTCATATCAGAACCGTATCTTGAAGATCGACACCGAGACCGATGAAGTCGTCGATGAACTTGTAGTTGGTATTCAGCCTACGTCTCTTGTGATGGATTGTAATAATAAGTTATGGACAGTCACTGACGGTGGTTATGAAGGCTCTCCTTATGGTCATGAAGCGCCTTCGTTATATCGTATCGACGCTGAGACATTTACTATTGAGAAACAGTTTAAGTTCAAGTTCGGCGATGCTCCTTCAGAGGTGCAGCTCAACGGAACGAAAGATAAAATCTATTGGATCAACGATGATATTTGGGAGATGGATGTCACTGCTGAGCGTGTGCCAGTAAGACCGTTCCTCCCTTATAACGGAACGATTTATTATGGCTTAACGGTATGTCCTCGCACTGGCGATGTCTATATCGCAGATGCTATCGACTATGTACAGCAGGGAATGATATATCGTTATTCTTCTGATGGAAGATTGATGGATGAGTTTTATGTCGGCATCATCCCAGGTGCTTTTTGTTGGAAATAAAATTTGATTGAGATGAAGAAGTTACACATTATATTATTACTTGTTTTATTGCCGACATTCGTGATGGCGCAGGAAGAAGACGACATAAGATGGTATTTTAATCTTTCGGAAATCCCTATCTATGCTGAACGTCCGATCAAGGAAATAGGAGCGCAGCTGACAAAACTGGATTCTGTAGTCTTGAAAGAAAATATCGCACTTTCTGTTGCCGACGTACTTACTTTCAACACTTCTATATTCGTTAAGAATTATGGCCGCGCAACCTTGTCAACGGTGGCGTTCCGTGGCACTTCTGCTTCGCATACGCAGGTGTCGTGGAACGGCATGAAGATAAATAACCCGATGCTCGGCATGACTGACTTCTCCATGATACCGTCTTATTTCGTTGATGATGCCATGTTGTTGCATGGAACTTCATCTGTCAATGAAACGGGCGGCGGTCTCGGCGGAGCGGTGAAACTTTCAACAAAGCCAGCGCAGGCTAATGGTTTCGGATTGCAGTACATCCAAGGCGCAGGTTCTTTCAAGACATTCGATGAGTTTTTGAGGTTGACGTACGGCAATGAGAATTGGCAGACATCAACGCGTATCGTCTATTCATCATCGCCTAACGATTATGAATATCGTAATCATGACAAAAAGGAAAATGTCTATGATGAGAATATGAATATCATCGACCAATATTATCCTATAGAAAGAAACCGTAGCGGTGCGTTTAAGGATTTTCATATATTACAAGAAGCGTATTATAATACCAATAGAGGTGACAAATTCGGCTTGAATGCTTGGTACATAAATTCAAACCGTGAACTAGCGATGCTTACTGTCGACTATGGCGATGCGACGGAGTTTGAAAACAGACAGAGAGAAAATACTTTTCGTTCAGTTTTATCTTGGGATCATATCAAGGAGGACTGGAAACTTGCTGCCAAGGCTGGATATATTCATACTAAGATGAACTACGACTACAAACGCGACTTGGGCAATGGCATCATGGCTAATATGATACAGTCGCGGAGCAAGATAAATACTTTTTACGGCAGTGTTGAAGGCGAATATTATATAGGCAAGAAATGGCTGTTCACTGCCAGCGTTAATGCGCATCAGCATTTTGTTGAGAGCCGCGACAAGAGCATCATGCAGCAAGACGGCAACGAAGCGATAGTAGGATATCGTAAGGGGCGTGTCGAGTTGACGAATTCCGTCTCTGCTAAGTGGCGTCCGATAGACCGTCTCGGCATGTCTGTCGTTGTGCGCGAAGAACTTGTTGGTACAGAGTGGTCGCCTGTCATTCCTGCCTTTTTCATTGACGGCGTGATATCCAAGAAAGGCGATGTGGTGGCAAAGGCGTCAGTCTCTCGCAACTATCGCTTCCCGACACTCAACGACTTGTATTTCATGCCTGGAGGCAATCCCGACTTGAGAAAAGAGAGCGGCTGGACCTACGACGCAGGAGTTTCTTTTGCGGTAGGAAAGGAAAATGTCTATTCGCTGAGCGGTTCCGCCAACTGGTTCGAGTCGTATATCCACGACTGGATCATCTGGTTGCCTACGACGAAAGGATTCTTCTCGCCAGATAACATCAAAGACGTACACGCATACGGCATTGAACTTAAAGGCGATCTTGATATAGCCTTGTCGAAGGACTGGCATCTCGGACTCGACGGAACACTGTCGTGGACGCCGTCTATCAACGAAGGAGAGCCACGTTCTCCAGCGGATAAGTCGGTGGGAAAACAGCTGCCATACGTGCCGGAAGTGTCATCGACGGTGACAGGACGACTGACATGGACGACATGGTCGTTTTTATATAAGTGGTGCTATTATTCAGAACGATATACGATGTCGTCGAATGATATCTCACTTACGGGGAAGTTGCCTCAGTATTTCATGAGCAACATTGCATTAGAGAAAACCTTATCATATAAATGGGCTGACGTTTCAATTAAAGGCGCGGTCAACAACCTCTTCAACGAGGAATATCTTTCCGTACTCTCACGTCCGATGCCAGGAATCAATTTTGAAGTGTTTTTGGGAATCACGCCGAAATTTTATTAGGAATTAGGAGTTAGGATTGCTTGTAGAGACGTTTCAATGTTACCTTATAAAATGAATAAACATTGAAGCGTCTTTTTGTAATGAGCCGTGAGCAATGGGCAATTTGAAAAAGCCCGCAGCTCATAGCATAAAAAACATACCCAAAGTCTGTTGTCCGTTGTCTGTTGACTTTAAAAAAGTTCAAAGTTCAACAGCCTTAGTCCCTCTTTACCTTTAATCCTTCTTTCCCTCTAATTTTGGAACATTTATTGTGTAGCATTTTTCCGAATTTTTTTAACAACATATATAAACTTATAATATTTAAAATATGAAATCAGACATTGAAATAGCAAGAGAAACATCTCTTAAAAAAATCGAGGATATTGCCAGCAGTATAGGTGTTCCAACAGATGAGATAAACAATTATGGTAAATACATAGCCAAACTGCCTCTATCTCTTATTGACGAAGATAAAATAAAGAAAAGCAATCTTATTCTTGTCACGGCCATCACTCCAACGAAGGCTGGTATCGGCAAGACTACAGTTTCTATCGGACTATCATTGGGACTTAACAGAATAGGAAAGAAAGCTGTCGTGGCATTGCGTGAACCATCTCTCGGTCCATGTTTCGGAATGAAAGGCGGCGCGGCTGGCGGCGGTTACTCTCAGGTGCTTCCAATGGAAAACATCAACCTTCACTTCACTGGCGACTTCCACGCAATAACATCAGCGCACAATATGATTACAGCGCTGCTCGACAATTACATCTATCATAATAGAAAGACAGGTCTTGCCCTCAAGGAAATCAAATGGAAACGTGTACTCGACGTCAATGACAGAAGTCTCCGCAACGTTATCACAGGACTCGGTGGCTCTGCCAACGGACTCCCGACAGAAAGCGGATTCGACATTACTCCTGCATCTGAAATCATGGCGATCTTGTGTCTCTCTAAAGACCTTGACGACCTTAAACGTCGCATCGGCAACATCCTTTTAGGATACACATTCGACGACCAACCTCTGACTGTTAACGACCTCGGCATCGCTGGCGCTATCACTGTGCTTCTGAAAGATGCGATACAACCTAACCTCGTGCAGACAACAGAGAACACAGCAGCTTTTGTACATGGCGGACCTTTCGCCAACATCGCACACGGATGTAATTCGCTTATCGCTACTAAGATGGCACTCAGCTACGGCGACTATGTAATCACAGAAGCTGGATTCGGTGCTGACCTCGGCGCAGAGAAATTCTTCGACATCAAATGCCGTAAGGCCGGACTCTCTCCAAAACTAACAGTCATAGTTGCAACAGCGCAAAGCCTGAAACTTCACGGAGGTGTTCCGGAAGATAAAATAAAGGAACAAAATATTGAAGGCTTGAAGAACGGTCTTCAAAACCTTGACAAACATATAGAGAACATAAAACTTTTCGGTCAGAATGTCATCGTTACATTCAACAGATTCGCAAGCGATACCGACGAAGAAATCGCGTTGGTTGCTGAGCACTGCCGCGAAATGGGTGTTGGATTCTGTATGAATAACGTCTTCGCTGATGGCGGTAAGAGTGGTGAAGAACTCGCAAAACTCGTTGTTGAGACAATAGAGAATGCACCGTCAGAACCTCTCAAGTTCATCTACGAAAACGAGGATTCTGTTCGTACAAAGATTGATAAAGTCGCTAAGCAGATCTATGGTGCAAAAGACATCGCATATTCAATCATTGCACTCAAAAAAATCAAGCAGATAGAGTCATTGGGTATCTCGCATTATCCAATCTGTATCGCAAAGACACAATACTCATTCTCTGCAGATCCAAAAGCATACGGCGTTGCGAAAGACTTCGACCTTAACGTTCGTGATATAATCATCAACAATGGAGCAGAGATGATCGTTGTCATCATGGGCGACATTATGCGCATGCCAGGATTGCCTAAAGATCCTCAAGCAAGAAATATAGATATCGTCAATGGCAACATTGAAGGACTGAGTTAAGAATTTAAAAATCGCAGAGGCGTTTCAATGATACCAATAAAATGAATAAACATTGAAACGTCTTTTTTTTGTAAAAGTTCAACAGCCTTAGTTCAAAGTTCAAAAGCCCAACAGCCTTACTTTAAAAATAATTTTCAACTTTCAACTTTCAATTTTCAACTTTCAATTTTCAATTTCTCCTATATTCAGTCGGCGATTTCCCTGTCACCCTCTTGAAGTATTTCCCGAAGACCGACTGCGAAGGGAAATTCAATTCGTCGCTGATTTGCTGTATTGATAATGTCGTTGAGAGCAGCATCGATTTGGCTTCGGCAATGACATATTCTTCTATGAAAGCAAGTGCGGTCTTGTTGCTATAATCTTTTATTACTTGTGAAAGATGCTTCGGCGTGATGAACATCTTGTCGGCATAAAAAGCAATCTCGCGTTCTTTTTTATGGTGTCTTTCAAGAAGTTCTGTGAATTGATTGAAAATCTCTTCCTGACGAGAATTCGCAGATTTTATTTCATTCACTTCATGTTTTAAATGTGAATATCCGTAAAACATCGACAAGGTGAGATGCCGTGCCGACTCAATCTTAAATTCCTGTCGCGGGGAAGCGGCTATGTTTTGCAACAGCTGAAAGAAATGTCCGAAGACGTTTTCTTCATTGTCAATCTTCATCACAGGATTTTTCAGGATAGATGACTTTAGCGGAAGTATCTCTCCTGAATTGACAAACATACTGTCGGAGAAAGCTCTTGACATGACAATCACCTTACTTTTTAAATCGTCGGAATGTCCCATCGGTTGGTAAATCTGGTCATTTAAAACCAACAAAACCGCTGGCGCTTCGATATGATAATCTTTCATATTTATCTTCAAATCGGCAGAGCCTTGTTCGTAGATGATAGCCATCGTCATGTCGATTTTGAAAGGTTCGTTGTCTAATGTCATTTCGGCGCGTTTTGCGTGAATGTTGTCAATTAGCAAGATGTCGTCGCCGATTCTATGGTCGGAAGGCGTGATTTCTTCGATGCGGTTACGCCATTTTAAATATGTGATCTTCTTGCTCATTTTGTCATCTCCCTATATTCTGTAGGCGTCATGCCTGTCATCCTTTTGAAAAACTTGCCAAATACCGAATATGACGGAAAATTCATCATAGCGCTGATTCTCTGGATACTCATTTCCGTTGATGACAACAATGCTTTACATTCGATGATAGTTTGTCTGTCGATATAGTCGTTGGCTGTCATTCCGCTTTTTTCTTTGACGATGTCGTTGAGATATTTCGAGCTGACGGCTAATCGTCCCGAATAGAAAGGTATGCTTCTGTTTATGCGATAAAACATTCTGACGTCTTCGCAGAATCTGTCGAAGACTATTTCCTTTTTCTTTTTGTCTAATTCTAAATTCTCCAATTTCTTTGCGTAGAAATATAACATCGACATGGTGAGATGTTTGGCCGATTCAAAACGAAACATCTTGAATGGAGATTTTACTGTATGAAGCAACACCTTATAATAAGTGTTGAAAGAAACGAGGTCGGAACTGATGTCGATGACAGGATTGTCTAAAATCATTTTGTTGAGACTGCTCGACATAAGATTTACGGTGAAGTTGTTCGACATGATGATGGCTCTAAGTTCGAGGTCTTCTGACGCTTCAAGAAGAGAATACGTCTGATTCGGCATTACCACAGTAAGACATGGAGCTTTTAAGTTGTGTTCCTTTCCTTCTATGATGATGCGGCTTTCGCCTTTGTCTAATAAGATGAAAGTCGTCACGTTAACTTTGCGTGGTTCGTTGATGGAATCTTTGTATGTGGCGTTTTCAAGTATAAGCAAATCATCGCCAATCCTCATATTGTCGGGAACTGCATTACGAATCTTTGACTGCCAGTCGAAATAATTTGTCATAATCTTTATTTTGTTTCGCAAAAATACTCAAAAATAATTATATGAAAACCTATATGATTTTGTTTTAAGAAAAATATACCAATATCAAGGAAAAAGAGGAAAATCTATCATATAAAATTGAGATAATTTTGCAGCGTGAAAATTCAAATAATCATTAACAAAATAAAAATTAACAAAATCATGAAGAAAGTAAAAGCATTAATCATTGCAGCTGTTATGTTAGTCTGCGCAAACTCAGTAAACGCTCAATCAAACGTAAAAAACCTCAACTATGACAGAGGCTATAGATTCGACATTGAGTTGGCTTGTTCAATTCCAACAATTTGGGAATTCAGCTCATCACATGGCTACAGCTTCGGCAACGGACTTTATGTTGGCGGTGGCGCTGGCTTCTACGCAGAATTCTTGCCAGACTACAAAACACTTCCTACTTATTATATCCCTGTCTTTGCTGATGTGAAATATAATTTCTGCAATACTTTGGCAAGTCCATACATTAGTTTCAAAGGCGGCGTTGACTTCGACGTCTGCAACACTGGCATGAATATCAACATCAACCCAGCTATCGGTCTCGACATCTCAAGATATTCAATCAACTTCGGCTACGATATGCACCACGGCGTCTGGAGACACAGCAAAGGAACAGAAAACCATTATTTTAAAGTTGCAGTGGGAATTACTATTTAATTAGGAGTTAGGAATGTTGTAGAGACGTGTCAATGATACCTTAAAAATGAACGCACATTGAAGCGTCTTTTTGCAATGAGCTACGAGCAATGAGCAATGAGCAATCTGAAAAAGCTCGCAGCTCATAGCCCGAAGTATAAAAATGCATACCCAAAGTCTGTTGACGGTTGTCCGTTGACTTAAAAACAAACTTAAAAACTAAAAAATCATGAGCGAATACAAATTAAAAAAGACCAAGGTTGAAGAAAAGGTCGTTGGAACTTACAAGAAAATCGAAGATGGCGTAGTTAACGCTTATAAAAATGTAGAAGATGCTGTCGTCGGCACTTATAAAAAGATAGAAGACAAATTTGTTGATAAATTTCTTGATAAAGAATAATGTAGAGACGTTCCAATGATACCTAAAAAATAAACACACATTGAAGCGTCTAAAATAATTGACAAATTAACGTTTCAATGATACCTAAAAAAATAAACGCACATTGAAGCGTCTCGAAAAAATAGAATTAATAAATAACAATTAACAATGAAGAATACGGGTAAAATATTCAGCGCTGCATTATTACTATTTAGCAGCGTGACATTGAATGCGCAAAGTGTTGACGAAGGTAAGAAAGATAATTTCATTAAGAGAGCTTTCCGTGATATGAAGGAGAGTGCGAGACTTCAACGTCAAATCGACAAGGCTAATTATCAGGCAACTAAGTTAGAAACAAAGGCTTTCTTTGAAGAACAGAAACGACTTTCCAAGCCATCGGCCAGGACTGCGGAGATGAAAAAAGAACAGCAGAAAGAACTTGAAGCAGCTAACAAAAGAGTAGAAGAAGCAAAAGCCAAATTAGAAGCTGTTAAAGAGAATTAAGAAACTAGTAGATTTATTTAAAATCCCGAGTTATAAGTCGCAAGATTTGACCTCGGGATTTTTTTGTTTGTCTATAAACTTTCAATTATGAATTATGAATTATGAATTATGAATTATGAATTGAATCAACCTTAGTTCACTCCTTCTTCTTAAGAAACGCTATCAAGGCATACGCCATCGGGGTTCCGAATAGAGCTTCGATGGCTATTTTTATGATGTATTGTGATAATATCATCAATAAAATGTCGCGTGTTGTCAGCGCACCGACGAAGGCGATAAGTACGAATGGCACGGTGTCGAAGATATATCCGACGATGGAACTTCCTATAGTGCGGAACCACAGATGCTTGCCGTTGGTGAGTTTCTTCATCTTGTCCATAATCCAGGCGTTGGAGAGTTCGCCTAGAAGGAATCCTGTGAGAGAGGCAAAGACGATGCGAGGCACATAACTGTAAATAGTATTATACGCATTCGATGTGACGTCAAGATAATCTGGTGATGGCAACCATACGCCAATCTGTGTGCATATCACGACGAATACGTTGCACAGGAATGCGAGTATGATGGTTTTTCTCGCTACGCGGTATCCCCAAATCTCTGTCAGGACGTCGCCTAACATATAGGCTAGAGGGAAGGTGATAGTTCCCGCGTCAAAATAAAATAATCCGAATACTCCAATGACTTTGACCGCCATTATGTTGGAGACGATGTAACATACAGTGAAGAAAACTGCAATGACTGTAAAAGCGTCAATCTTGTTAGATCGGTTTTTTAAAGGGTTTTCCGAGACCTTGTTCATTTTTTTTTAAGTTTAAAGTTTATGGTTTAAAGTTTAAAGTAGTTTTGAAGTTTATCGTTTTAAGTTTTAAAGTTTATCGAACAACCTTAAATCTTAATCATTAAACCTTAAACCAATCTATTAATTTTCAATTTTCAACTTTCAATTTTCAACTTTCAATTGTTTTCTGGCCATACAAAATGAGAGTTGATAGATTCGCCGCCGTCCACGATAATGCTTTGTCCGGTGCAGAAAGTATTTGTCACTGTCAGGAAGTATGCCCATTGTGCTATTTCCAGAGGTGTTGCCCATCGTTTGAGTGGCGTCTGTTGCATAATCTCATCCCATAGTTTCGGGTCGTTGACGACGCAATCGTTAAGAGGTGTCAGCACGCCGCCTGGGTCGAGGCTGTTGCATGTAGCGCCAAATTGAGCTACTCTTAGTGCGACGTTTTTTGTATATGCTATCACGCCGCCTTTGCTTGCGCAATATTCAGGGAATTCAGAACCAGTGTGTCCGCTTGCGGAACCGATATTCAGGATAGAACGTATATGTTTCTGTATGCCGTATTTTTCTGTCACCTTGATCAAGGCTTTGAGGTTGATGTCGATGTCGTTTTCATTCTGAGTGCCGGCGTTGTTTATCAGTATTTCAACATCGTTTATCTCAGGGAGATTATCATAATCGCTTATGTCGCATTGATGATGAAAATACATGCTGTGGATTATCGACGGCTCTTGTCTGTCGATACCAATAACGCTATGACCCATCTCGAGGAAATATTCAGCGATGGCTTTTCCAATGCCTTGAGACGTTCCTGTAATCAGCACTTTAATATCTTGGTTCATAATTATAAATCTTGTGATAAAAGATTGGTTTGCAAAGATAGGAATTTTTTTCTACCTTTGTAGAAAACAAAAATATGGACGAAGTCCGTTGTCAAAAAACGCAATTATGAAGACCACAATTAAATATCCCAATGGCGACCGCTACGAAGGTGAAGTGGATGAACAAGGCTTGCCTCATGGCGCTGGCATTATGAAATATGAAAAACGTCAGTATGAAAACTGGGCAGAATCGCAGGTCTCATATAAAAAATATAGCGGACAATGGAGTCGTGGCGTGAAGTCGGGACAAGGCAAGATGGAATATTACAAGAATGGTCATGGCGTCATTGAGTATTCCGGCAACTGGGATAATGACCTTCCAAATGGAAAGGGAAAACTTGCCAAATACAGCGACGTGACGAATATGACATATCACGGCGAATGGAAAGACGGACTTCGCCACGGATTCGGAAAATATTCATTGAGTTGGGATAAAGGAACTTACCCACCAGAGAAATACGAAGGCGACTGGAAAGAAGACAAACGCTGCGGCAAAGGAATATGCTGCTACGGACGCAATGAAGAAAATGTTTACGAGGGCGAATGGCTTAATGACATGCGTCACGGTCACGGCGTATGGAAATACGAAAACGGCGATCTGGTGGAATGTGAATGGAAACATGGTGCTAAAAACGGATGCGGAACGTTTACATTCGCCGATGGCGGAACTATTCAGGCAGAATGGATTGACGATAAAATGCAGATGAATTCCATCAAGAAGACCGACCTTTCTCTTCCGTTGCTTCTTTTGAGTGTGCATAAAAAAGGATTCGACTATAACAATAGCGCCACTTGCCTGATGAAGGCAAAGGTGGGAGAGTATCTCATGATAGGAAATGAATTGGTGGAGAAGGAGAAACAAAACCTCACATATCCGCCATTACCTATAATAACTATAAACTCTGTCGATGCGGAAAAAGTGGAATATGTCGTGTCGGGTGAATTTTTTAAAGGAAAATCGCCAGTTCCTGAGGTCGTCACGCTGGGAGAGAAGAAAGAATATTATTACAGCATGGATGCTACCGCAACAATCTACGACGAAGACTATGATTATACGATAGAGGGACGTCTTGTAATGGAATGTAAATGAGGACTAAAGGCAAATGACTGTTGACATAAGAAATATGAAAAAAATATTATTGATATTATCTTTAATTGTGTTGTTCTCTTGCGGAAGTAAAAATGCCGACAATGAGAATCTTAAAATATTCAAATATAATGAGTCGGCGGGCATTCTGACTTTAGACCCGATTTATGCAAAAGACCTTCCTCATATCTGGGCGTGCAATCAGATATTCAACGGCCTTGTCGCTTTTGATGACGAGATGAATGTCGTCCCTGCGATTGCCAAGTCGTGGGATATCAGCGAGGACGGAATGACATACACATTCGTTTTGAGAGATGATGTTTATTTTCATGAGGATGAATGTTTTGAACGGACAACAGACAACAGACAACGGACAACAGACATTGTGCAAGATGTATCAGCAACTCGAAAAGTCGTTGCTCAAGACTTCATCTATTCCTTCAATCGAGTCTTGGATAGGAAACTGAATTCTTCGGGAAGCTGGATCTTTGCTAATGTAGATAGAAGACAACAGACAACGGACAACGGACAACAGACTTTTGAGTATTCGTTTAAAGCAGTTAATGATACGATTTTAGAAATAAAATTAAGTCAGCCATTCCCAGCGTTTTTGGGAATATTGTCGATGACGTATGCCTCTGTCGTTCCTCAAGAAGCAGTCGAGTATTACGGAACAGAATTCGGACGACATCCAGTGGGAACAGGACCTTTCAAATATCAATACTGGAAAGAAGGAGTGAAGCTAGTCTTCAGGAAGAATCCGAATTATTTTGAGGTGGTTAAAGACGTAAAGACGCAAAGACGCAAAGACGCAAAGATTGAATCTGACTCTGCGACTCTGCGACTCTGCGACTCTGCGACTATAAGACTTCCATATCTCGATGCGATTTCAATAAGTTTCATCGTCGACAAACAAGTCGCTTTCATGGAGTTCATAAAAGGCAAGTTTCACTTCATGTCGGGAATCGACGCTAGATATAAGGATGAACTGCTGACGCGAGACGGACAGCTTCGTGATGAATATCAAGACGAAATATATCTGATAAGAGAACCATATTTAAACACAGAATATCTTGCGTTCTTCCTAGGCGATGATGATACTTTGGGAAAAGACAGAAGCCTTGCGTTACGTCAGGCTGTCAGCTATTCCATTGACAGAGAGAAGATGTTAAGGTATCTTCGTAACGGCATCGGAACCCCAGGCAACCAAGGGATAATTCCTGCGGGACTGCCAGGATTTAAAGATGTAAAGACGCAAAGACGCAAAGACACAAAGACACAAAGATTGGATCAGACTCTGCGACTCTGCGACTTTGAGTCTTTAAGCATCGGTTACCCTTATAATCCTAAAAAAGCTGAGCAGTTGTTGAAGGACAATGGTTTGGTTGGTTATGAGTTGAAGTTATATACCACACAGGATTATATTGACATCGCTAAGTTTGTGCAGTCTGCCTTGACGGAGGTAGGCTTGAACTGCAAGGTGGAGGAGATGATGCCAGCTGCCTTGAGGGAAAAACGCGCCAATGGAAATCTTCCTTTCTTCCGTTCATCATGGGTGGCGGACTATCCAGATGCGGAGAATTACCTCTCGCTGTTTACCACGAACAACTTCACTCCTCAAGGTCCTAACTACACACATTATTCTAATGAAAAATTCGATGAGCTCTATCAGAAATCATTGACATGTAACGACCTTCAAGAAAGAGCGAAGATATATCATGAGATGGACAGCCTTATGATGACAGAAGCGCCAGTCGTGATTTTGTTCTACGATGAAGTGTTAAGATTCGTCAACAAAGATGTCGAAGGACTTGGTTCTAATCCAACGAATATGCTTAATTTGAAAAAAGTTGATTTTAGGCGGTGAAATCCGAGGAATGATAGTTTCCACGTATCGCGCGTATCACGAGGATTTTTATAATAGGAGGTTGCGTTAGGGATTGGAGCGGCATCCTTTGCGAAGCGAAGTGATAACGGAGCGAGCAAAGATAGAGCGGAAAGCCCGACGGCGTAGCCGGAACGCCCAAAATAAGACACTGAGACACCAAGTCACCGAGGCATTGAGAGGTTGTAGTTGTAGCATCTTAGTAACTCAGTGTCTCAGCTCTTAGCAACTTAAAAAAAAGTTCATAGTTCAATGTTCAAAGTTTAAAGTTTTTCATTATCTTTGCACTCGTTTTTTAGAAGGTATAAAAAGATGATAAATATAACATTTCCTGATAAGTCAGTCAGACAATTTGAAGCAGGTGTAACACCTCTCGATATTGCAAAGAGCATAAGCGAAGGTTTAGCTCGTAATGTGTTGTCAGCCAAGGTTAATGGCGTAATGTGGGATGCTATGCGTCCAGTTAATGAAGATGCAGAGATCCAACTCTTCACATGGAACGACCCAGAAGGAAAAGCCACAGTATGGCACTCATCAGCACACTTGATGGCAGAAGCTATCGAGCAACTTTATACCGGCGTTAAATTCGGTATCGGACCAAGCATCGAGAATGGTTTCTATTATGACATCGATTTCGGCACAAATACAATCACAGAAGAAGACCTCGCCAAAATCGAGAAACGCATGATGGAACTCGCATCACAAAAACAAGCTTTTGAACGCGTCGATGTATCTAAAGCAGAAGCTTTGGCACACTTCACAGAAAAAGGCGATGAGTACAAACAAGAGCTCATCAGCGAGTTAGAAGACGGAACCATTACATATTATAAAACCGGTACTTTCACAGACTTATGCCGCGGACCACACATCCCTGACACCAGCTGCATTAAAGCTATCAAGTTATTATCTATAGCAGGTGCTTACTGGCGCGGCGACGAAAAACGCAAACAGTTAACACGTATCTACGGTATCACATTCTTGAAGAAGAAAGAACTTGAAGAATATCTCGTTCTCCTTGAAGAAGCTAAGAAACGCGACCACCGTAAACTCGGTAAAGAACTTGAACTCTTCATGTTCAGCGAAATGGTTGGTAAAGGCCTTCCAATGTGGTTGCCAAAAGGTACAGCATTGCGTCTTCGCTTGCAAGAATTCTTGACAAAGATTCAAAAGCAATATGGTTATGAGCAAGTCATGACACCTCATATCGGTAACAAACAACTTTATGAGACATCAGGTCACTGGGATCACTACGGACATGACAGCTACCAGCCAATCACAACACCTGAAGAAGGTGAGGTCTATTTGTTGAAACCTATGAACTGCCCTCATCACTGTATGATCTACAAATGGCAGCCACGTTCATACAAAGACCTTCCATTACGTCTTGCAGAATTTGGTACAGTATATCGTTACGAACAAAGCGGCGAGCTCCACGGATTGACACGCGTTCGTTCTTTCACACAAGACGACGCTCATATCTTCTGCCGTCCAGACCAAGTTAAAGACGAATTCATCCGCGTGATGGAAATCATCGAAATCATCTTCAAGGCATTGAAGTTTGAAAACTTCGAAGCACAGATTTCTTTACGCGACCCAAGCAACACAGAAAAATATGTAGGTACAGACGAAAACTGGGAAAGAGCAGAATCAGCTATCGTTGAAGCTTGTAAAGAAAAAGGCCTTCCTGCAGTCGTTGAATATGGCGAAGCAGCTTTCTACGGTCCTAAGTTAGACTTCATGGTAAAGGATGCTCTTGGAAGAAGATGGCAACTCGGTACAATCCAAGTCGACTACAACTTACCAGAACGTTTCGACCTTACTTATATAGGTTCAGACAACGAGAAACATCGTCCTGTCATGGTTCACAGAGCACCATTCGGTTCAATGGAACGTTTCGTAGCAGTATTGTTAGAGCACTGCGCTGGCGACTTCCCATTGTGGCTCACACCAGATCAAGTAATGATTTTGCCTGTAAGTGAAAAATATCACGAATATGCAGAAAAACTCAACGAAATGTTGAAGAGAAACGAAATCCGTACTTTGATCGACATGAGAAGCGAAAAGATCGGACGTAAGATTCGTGACCCTGAAATGAAGAAAGTTCCTTACATGCTTATCGTTGGTGAAAAAGAAATGAACGAGACAGCAGTATCAGTAAGAAAACACGGTCAAGGCGACCTCGGTTCAATGTCTGTTGATGAGTTCATCGCAATGATCGAGAAACAAGTTAAAGACGAACAAAATATTGGATAAATATATATTGTATAATTAATAATATAGGAGACACAAATTATAGCACTACCTGTTAACAACGGAAGAGGTCCTCAGAGAGGACAGAGAAACGAAGATCCGCATCGTATCAATGAGAGAATAACATCACCAATGGTGAGAGTTGTGGGAGAAGGCGTTGACAATGAGATTCACTCAATCAAAGACGCTTTGAGAATTGCTGATGAGATGGGACTTGACTTGGTTGAGATCTCACCTAATGCGAATCCTCCTGTCTGTAAGTTGATGGATTATAAGAAATTCCTTTTCGATCAAAAGAAAAAGCAAAAGGAAATCAAGGCAAAGACAACAAAAGTCGTTATCAAGGAAATCCGTTTAGGACCACAAACAGACGACCATGACTTCGAGTTCAAGTTGAATCACGCCAAGAGATTCTTGGAAGACGGCGCAAAAGTTAAAGTCGACGTGTTCTTCCATGGACGTTCAATCGCTTACAAAGACCAAGGTGAAATCATCTTGTTGAAGTTCGCTCAAGCTTTGGCTGACTACGGTAAAGTAGAGTCAATGCCTAAGTTGGAAGGTAAGAGAATGCTCATGATGATCGCTCCTAAGAAATAATAAATAGACACTCATTTTAAAAAAAAGTATATTACAATGCCAAAAATGAAAACAAAATCCGCTGCCAAAAAACGTTTCAAAGTAACAGGCACCGGTAGAATCAAGAGAAAGCACGCTTATAAAAGCCACATCTTAACAAAGAAGTCAGTTAAACGTAAACGTAACTTACGTCACTCTTCAATCGTTGAGCCAGCTAATATGAAAGCTGTGAAAGAAATGCTTCTCATGTAATTTCAAAAAAAT
>JAZKYV010000028.1:0-32880 GCA_045612345.1 Bacteroidales bacterium | reverse complement strand
CTGACGTACAAGATAATTTCGTCTACCAGTCAGGCAGCGAACTCGTCATAAACGCTGAAGGAACAGTACAGATCATCGACATGATGGGACGTATAATCTACGACAACGACATGACAAGCAACAACAGAATCGACATAAGCAGATTCAACAAAGCTACTTATATCATCAGAATGATAAATGAAGAATGTGTGAAAACACAGAAAATAACAGTTTATTAGTTAGGAGTTAGGAATTAGGAGTTAGGAGTTATCTTCTAATTCCTTAGTTCCTTAGTTCCTCAAAATCTCAAAATCTCAAAAACTCAGAAACTCAGAAACATGGAGAAGCAGCATTACTTATTACTCGATGGCTTGCGCGGTGTAGCGGCGCTGATGGTTTTATGGTATCACGTCTTCGAGGGTTTCGCCTTCGCCGGCGGCACCATGATAGAGACTTTCAACCACGGACATCTCGGCGTCGACTTCTTCTTCATGCTGTCGGGATTCGTCATCAGCTATGCTTATGATGACAGATGGAAAGCCAACGGCCTTAGCATAAAAGGATTCTTCAGACGCCGTCTCATCAGATTGCAGCCTATGGTGGTGATGGGCGCGATCATCGGCCTGATCACATATCTCCTTCAAGGCGGAGTGCGATGGGATGGTACGCAGATGCCATTTCACTGGATTCTTGTAGCGTTTTTCCTTGCTATGTTTCTCATCCCTGCTTATCCAGGAGCCTCGTACGACGTGCGCGGCAATGGCGAGATGTATCCACTCAACGGACCGAGTTGGTCGCTTTTCTTTGAATATATCGGCAATATCTTGTATGCCTTATTTATAAGAAAACTATCCAACAAAGGATTGTCTTTCTTGGTAGTGATAACAGGATTATTATGGACAGGATTCGTCGTCTTCGACATCTCCAAATACGATATGATCGGCATCGGCTGGACCCTAGACACAGTAAATTTCTTCGGAGGATTATTGAGAATGTTATTCCCATTCACCCTCGGAATGTTGATGTCACGTAATTTTAATGCTAAAAGCCAAAAGCCAACGGCCAAAAGCTTCTGGCTTTCTGCCGTAGTGATGTTCGTTCTTTTCTCTATGCCTTATATTCCAAAGACCGGAAATATTAGTGTCAACGGGATCTATGAATTAGCTTGTATAGTATTAGTATTCCCTCTTATCGTCTGGTTCGGCGCTTCAGGAAAACCTACAGGCAAATTCTCCATAAAAGCATGCAAGTTCTTAGGAGACATCTCCTATCCTTTATACATAGTACATTATCCTGTGATGTATCTCTTCTACTCATGGCTCATCGATAATGAGTTATACACTCTCGGCGAGACATGGCATATTGTGTTGCTCGTCATGGCGACGAACATCGCATTAGCATACATCTGTTTGAAATTATATGATGAACCAGTAAGGGAATGGCTAAATAATAGAATCTCAAAAATTCAAAATCCCAAAAACTCAAAAGTTCTGAAAAGTTAGGAGTTAGGAATTAGGAGTTAGGAGTTTCTTTTTTGATGTTTTGAAATTTTGGTAATGTTGCCAAAAATAGTTGGTAATTGAGCGAAAAAAAGACAGGTAACGGGCATACAAAACAGCCCAAGTTACCTGTCTTTTTTTATTCCTATTTTAAAATTTACAATAAAATTAGTCCCGTTAGGGACGATAGATATTATTCTGTCGCACCTTCGGCGCTTTGATTAATTTTGAAATCTGTTTTGCAGGGATTTCGCGCTTTGCGCTACATCACCTGCCTATAAACTGCCGCTCCTACGGAGCTGATTTGAGTATACTTTTCACTATCAAATTTTGAAATAAAAATAACTTTGATGAAAACGTTTTCATCAAAGTTATTATATTTATCTATGCACTAATGGGTTATATTGATTTTACCAACCATTTTTGGCAATTATACCGAAATTTTGAAGTTCTGAATTTTAAATCTTAAACTTCTTTATCGCCTTATAGAAAGCTCCTTCAGGTCGTAAGATACTTTGGAACAATATTATCTCATTGACCTCTTGTTTTATATACGACTTCTGCTCTATTCCAGCCACTATCTTCTGGAAGTATTGTTTCTCGCACAACTCCTTGATACGTCCCAATGTGATATGAGGCACGAAGTTTTGTCTGTCGCGGAGATATCCTATCTTGTCAAAGACAGTCAGAGTATCTTCTTCCAAATCGTACAGTTCCTGCGGAGTGTTCTGCATTCCCAGCCACAGCACACGTGGGGCATAGCGGCTGCCGAAGATACCGGTATGGTTGAAATCCATAGTGAAGCTCTTATGATTTTTCAGCATCTCTTCCACTCCTTCTATAATCTTAGGGATGTCCTCGTCAGGAGTGTTGCCGATGAATTTCAGCGTGAGATGAATATGCTGCGGTTTGACCCAGTTGATACGTTTCTCATGAGCCAGCTGACGCTTCAAACCATCCAGAAGCGGAACGAAACCGTTGTCTATCGTCTTTATAGGAATTGCGAGGAATAATCTTTTCATATATCTTAATTAGGAGTTAGGAGTTAGGAATTAGGAGTTATAGGACAAAAATTCCTCATTCCTAATTCCACATTCCTAATTATTAATAATCCATTTGTTCGTAGTCGTGAGCCAAGCCGCCTGTTGATGTCTCTCTGTAGAGCAATGGCATATCGTGGCCAGTCTTTTTCATTGTAGCGACGACTTTATCGTATGACACTCTGTGGGTGCCGTCTGTATAAGTAGCATAGATGTTAGCGTCCATGGCGCGTGCTGCCGCGAAGGCGTTACGTTCGATGCAAGGAATCTGCACGAGTCCGCACACAGGGTCGCATGTCATTCCGAGGTGATGTTCGAGGGCCATCTCCGCTGCGTATTCTATCTGAGCGCAGCTGCCACCGAAGAGCTGACACACAGCCGCAGCCGCCATAGCACATGCAACGCCGACTTCACCCTGGCATCCTACTTCCGCACCTGAGATAGAAGCGTTGGTCTTGGCGATGTTACCCACGAGAGCCGCAGTAGCCAAGGCATTAAGGATGCGAGGCTTAGCGATGTCGTATGCCTTGGCTGAGTGATACAGCACTGATGGCAAGACGCCGCATGAACCGCATGTAGGAGCTGTTACTATCAAGCCGCCGGAAGCATTCTCCTCACTGACGGCGAGGGCGTAAGAGAACACCAAGCCCCTGCTTTTCAGAGTATGCTGGTAACCCATCGCCTTGACGTGGTAGTTAGCAGCCTTACGAGGAAGGTTGAGAGGTCCAGGCAAGCGGCCTTCGGTCTGGAGTCCGCGCTCGACGGCATCTCTCATAGTCTGCCATACCTCTTCAAGATAATCCATGAGATAAGGGTCGTTTTCAACATCTTTGACATATTCCCAATACGCCTTGCCAGTGTCTTCGCACCAGTTCAAGATATCCGTCATCTTGGTGATAGGATAAATGTCAGGCAACACTGCAGCTTTGCCTTCTTCTTCAAGAGCGCCGCCGCCGACACTGTAGACAGTCCATTCTTCTGTCATGACGCCTTCTGCGTTAAAAGACTTAAATGTCATTCCGTTAGGATGATAAGGAAGGAAAATGTCAGGTTGCCAGTTTATAGTGACAGGAGCCTTATCGCCGAAGACTTCCATGATAGCGACGTCTGTCAAGTGGCCTTTGCCAGTGAGAGCCAGACTGCCATATAAAGTGACTTCAAAGCGAGCCGCTTCAGGATGACGAGCAAGGAACTGCTCCGATGCAAAACGAGGAGCCATGGTGTGACTGCTAGAAGGACCATGACCTATACGATATATCTCTTTTATTGTCTTCATATAAAAACTATTTCGAAAAATATTTTCCCCTACAAAGTTACGAATTTATCAAAGAACATTTGTCTTCACAAGAAAATAAATCTTTTGGGCGTTCCGGCTATCGCCGTCGGGCTTTCCGCTCTATCTTTGCTCGCTCCGTTATCACTCCGCTTGCAAAGGATGCCGCTCCAATCCCTAACGCAATACGACGAATTGAAAATTGAAAATTGAAATCTGAAAGTTGAAAATTAATTTTCCATTTTCAATTTTCAACTTTCAATTCAAAAGTCCTGAAAGGACGACAGAATATAGGCAGGCGGTGGAGTGCGAAGCACGGAACCCCTGCATTCATGACCGGAATGATATTAAAGTGCCGAAGGTACGACAGAAAAAACTCAAAAGTTCTGAAAAGTTAGGAGTTAGGAATTAGGAGTTAGGAGTTTCATTTTTTTGAGAAAAATGTTAATATTTTTTATATTTTTTTATCTTGACAGAAGCAGTTTGATATTGTATTTTTGCATAATTCTTCTAAGTATTAAATAATCATCAACCATTTTTTACAACCTTACAGTTATGGACAATTTCAGCGAAAACATCAGAAAAATATTCCTTGAAAGAAAAGGCATCGACATAGACAAAGTTGAATATATGGATATGCCGAAATCAAAAGAAAATTATAATTCAAATAAAATCATTGGCAATGTTAATTTAGTTGAAGGACGTTTTATCATTAAGTCTGAAGCTGATAAAATCATAAATCATTTCTTAACAATGACATTACCATAACAACATTTATAAAACCTTACCAACAACCATAATCTATGAATAACAGACTACACTGCTTCAATAAACTTGAAGAGTTATTTTCATTATACGACAAAGTTAGACAAGCGGTAATCTTATTAGAAAACTTTAACGAAGAACAGAAGATGTATATCGCTCCTATCAATCAACTCAGGAGCGCTTTAGATCATATATTTAAAGCCATCAATGTTTGCAACGACACCCAACAATGTGAATACGAACTAAAAGAAGCCAAAGAGCATTTAGATAGAGCCGGTTACGATGCTTTGGAATTATTAGCAGCAAATATAGGTATCACAATCGTGGAAAAACTAAAAAGATATGACACAAAAACCATCACCGAAGTTTTTCCGTATTATTTCACCACAATAAAGCCACAACTAACAGATATTAAAGGTATTGTCGCAAAGTTAAGAAGTGACAAAAAGACTGATTCTGACAAATCTTTTTCTGCATATTTTGACCAAATTTCCATATTAATCAATATTGACAAAAAGGTTGACACAATGATTCCGTCATTAGACGAATTTGAAAGAATGAAGAAAAAAGAAAAACTAAAAACATGGGGAATCAGCATTTTGTCAAGTATTGCCTCTGGATTGCTAGTAGGTATTATTATGTTTTTTATGACAAAATAAACTCCCGTGGCGTCTCATAAAAAAACCAAAGACGCCCACAAAATGTGACGTCTTTGGTTTTTTATCTATAAAGCCAATGGCCAAAGGCCAAAAGCCTTAGTCTCTATCATTTCTTCTTCGAGAAAACCGTAATCAATACGCTTCCTAAGATTCCGGCTGATATTGAAGCTGCCAAGATAGCTATCTTACCTAAGTTTCGCAAGTGCATTGTCATCTCCGGTGCGAGCTCGCCGAATGAGAGTGTGTCGACGAAGATTGACATTGTGAAGCCGATACCGCCGAGACATGCCACAGCGAAGAGCATCTTCCAAGAAGCGCCGTTTGGCATCTCACCGACTTTCAACTTGATCGCAATCCAGCTCGCGAGGGTGATGCCTACTGGCTTGCCTAACAGCAATCCGAGATAGATGCCGAGTCCGACAGATCCTATCTCTGGCGAGTATTGGAAGAAGTTAAGATAACTCAATCCTGGAATCTCAACGCCAGCATTAGCGATAGCGAAGATAGGCATAATCACGAAGTTAACCCATGGTGTAAGCGCATGCTCCAGACGATAGCTCATACCGACAGTGCCTCTAGCGACATTACTGATACTTCTGAGACATATCTGCTGGTCGTGGTTTGGAGAGTCTGAGTCATCATGGAACTTATCTATCATATTTCTATAATAGGTAGTCTTTCTGTCGTAATATGAACGTGAATAACGAGCTTTCATAGGTATCATCATCGCCATTACGACGCCAGACATTGTAGCATGGATGCCTGCGTAGTAGAACAACATCCATATTGCTATCGCTGGGATGAGATAATATATCATTCGTTTGACGCCTGCCTGGTTAAGCAAGAACACGAACAATAAAATCAATGCTGATACTATCAAAAGATGGAAGTCTATAGAACCTCCGTAGAAGAAGGCTACTACTAAAATAGCGCCTAAGTCGTCGGCAATGGCAAGCGCTGTCAAAAAGATCTTCAAAGAGACTGGCACTCTGTTGCCGAGCATCGACATGATACCGATGGCAAAGGCGATGTCTGTTGCAGTAGGGATTCCCCATCCGCTGCCCGCTGCTGTTCCAGCGTTGAAACATGTATAGATGAGAGCCGGCACAAGCATACCGCCGACAGCGGCTATGACTGGCAACATGGCCTTCTTTACATTAGACAACTCGCCGCAGACGATCTCGCGCTTGATCTCAAGACCTACACAGAAAAAGAACACGACCATCAGAATGTCGTTGATGAACTTCTCGACGGTCATCTCCTTAGGGAAGACCCATTCAAAATGATGGCTCTTGATAGAAATAGCCAAAGTGGTCTCCAAAAAAGAATGATAGGCCTCTTTAGTAAAAGGTAGATTCGCCAATAACATAGCGACAACGACGCTAAACATCAAAAGGACGCCTGAGATCCATGGCTTTGCCATAAGACGAGTACCGCCCAGACCAACAGCATGCTGGTATCTAACTCTGGTGTAATGTTGAAAAATTCTCATAATCTTTTTGGGATTAAAACCACTTGTTTATAAATATTATTAAATAAATAATGTTTTAAAATTAGGGCGCAAAAGTAGTAAATATTTTCACATATTTCCTAAATAAAAAGCCCTATTTTCTCATTAAAAAAAATCTACTTTTTGTTAAATATCATATCAAAAAATATTATATCTTTGCATCTCGAACTGATGGGGCATTAGCTCAGTTGGCTAGAGCGTTTGACTGGCAGTCAAGAGGTCATGAGTTCGATTCTCATATGCTCCACAAATTGGCTAAAGCTAATGACTTAAACCAAGGTCGTTAGCTTTTTTTATGGCCTCTGAATTAAAAAAATTAAATTGTCATGGATTCAACATTAAAGTTTTCCGACATCGTTGCAGCACGTAACACATTGAAAGGCGTTGCTAAGCAAACATCTATCATCCACTCTAAGTCATTTTCACAAATGTCTGACGCCAACATCTTCTTGAAGTTGGAAAACATGCAGACTACAGGTGCCTTCAAATTAAGAGGCGCATATAACAAATTAGCTAACTTATCAGAAGAGGAAAAAGCAAGAGGCGTTGTAGCAGCATCTGCTGGCAACCACGCTCAAGGCGTTGCTTACTCAGCAACAAAACTCGGCATGCAAAGCACCATCTTCATGCCTATCTTCACTCCTCCTTTGAAAGTGTTGGCAACAAAAGGTTACGGCGCTAACGTAGTGCTCGCCGGCGACTCTTTCGACGACGCAGCTATCGCATCTCAAGAATATATCAAAGAACATAATGCTACATATATCCATCCTTTCAATGACCCATTGATCATCGCTGGTCAAGGTACTATAGGTTTGGAAATCATCGAGCAACAACCTGACGTTGACGCTGTCATCGTTCCTATCGGCGGCGGTGGCCTCGTAGCAGGTATCGCAATGGCGATAAAAGAAATGAACCCTAAGATCAAAGTCATCGGCGTTAACGCTGCTGGCGCTGCTTCTATGGTCGCTTCTCGCGAAGCCAACAAAGTCATCTCTTTACCAACAGTATCGACAATCGCTGACGGTATCGCTGTTAAGACTCCAGGTTCTCTCACATTCGACATCATCCAAAAATACGTCGACGATATCGTAAGCGTTACTGACACAGAAATAGCTCACACTGCTTACCTCTTGTTACAAAGAGCTAAGATCCTCGCTGAACCAGCAGGCGTCACTTCAATGGCAGCAGCTTTGTATAACAAGGCCAACCTCAAAGGCATGAACGTTGTTCCTGTCATCAGCGGCGGTAACATCAACATGCAGATCCTTTCTCAAATCATCGAAAAAGGTATGGTGGAAGAAGGTCTCAGAGCTACTATCAGAGTCATCGTCCCTGACCAATCAGGTGAGCTTAAGAAGATACTCGCTATATTCGAAGGTCTTAAGGTCAACATCAACACTATCAACCACGAACGTTCTTCAAACAAGGTTGAAGTTGGTAAGACAATGATCACAATAAGCATGAATCTCCAAGACATGAACCAACTCAACACTATCGTAACTATGATTCGCGAACAAGGAATCAGCTGCGAAGTGGCATCTTGATAAAACTCTAGAATTTTAAAATTTTAGAACTTTAGAATAAAAAAGGCAAGGAAATTTCCTTGCCTTTTTTTGTTAATATTGCCAAAATTGAATCAAACATAAGTCTTTTAAATTCTAGAGTTCCAAGGTTCTAGAATTTTAAAATTCTAAAAAATATCTCGGAAGTCTCCGATCTTGATGATGTCTTTTTCTTTTAAAAATATAAATATCGGGAATCTGCCATAAGTGATTTCTATGGCTCTGTTAGGCATGATATGCCAATATGAATAATCTTCCGTCATGGTCTCAAAACGGAAATCTTCTATCCCTTCCGGACTTCCCCAGATAAAGATATCGACATTGTCTGTCGCAAGATCTTCATTCTTCATCATCAAAGAAAGTTTCTTAAGTCCTAGACGGCAATACTTGCAACCAGAACTCACAATCACAATAAGCTGATTTTCTTTCTCATTAAAAGAAGGAATGCTGTCGAAGACAAGACCTTCTTCCGTGAAGTCTATCTTAACCACTTCATCAAAAGATTCGTATAAATTGACAGTGCTGACTTCTTTCTCTGTAGAATAAATCATCTTATAAATAGAATCCGGAGGGGAGATTATAAAGACTAAGAACGTTGAACCAAGAACTAAGAACCTTGAGCTTTGAACTCTGAACTTTGAACTCTGCGTCTTTGCGACTAATAACAAAATCATCATCACCACATTCTTCACTATCGATTCTAACGGACTCAATTCAACGAGTTCGCCGAAGCAATGGCAGTTGGAATCTTGACGAAAGATAGCAACATATATCAAAAACAATGTAAATAATATCAATGATATGAATGTAAGTCGCCAGATGAGTTTATAATTGATTTTAAGGATAAGAAACAATCCCAGGATGAATTCGCCTATGATTATAATCCTCGACACGAATGTCGTAAGAAGAAAACTAAATATATCAAAGCTATAGATATAGATCTCAAACTCATCTATAGATATTAATTTAAGAATGGCAGCTATGATAAACACGCTGCCAATTAGTATATTGATGAACTTTGAACTCTGAACTTTGAACATTGAACCAACTCCTAATTAACAAGACGCTTCAATGCTTGTTTATTTCTAAGGTTTCATTGAAACGTCTCTACAAATCATTCCTAACTCCTAACTATTTTAAAGATTCATAAATCATATTCTTGAGTCTCAGTGTCTCTTGAATCAGATGAACATCTTCTTTATTTCCTTTAGGATTTTCAAGTCCAGCATTTTTCTTTCCTCTCAATCGGAATTTCATGTTATCCAAGTCGCCTTGTATCATGATTCCAAGTCTTCTGAATGGCCATGGATTTGACACTCCCAATCTATAGTCGAAAGTCATGTTAAGATTATGACGGCCTCCTACGACAGCCTGATATTTATCAACGGTGATAAGTGTTGGATATACGTCGATTTCATTCTTGAAAGCTGTTATCTCAACATTGAGTTCATCTATAGTGTTATGTTCCTTGTCTTTAAATCCGAGCAATCTGCCAAGTTTCTTGTAGGTTGCGTTATCAAGTATCACCAAGTCCTTTCCGTGTATTGCTGTCGCGCCTTTCAAGGTAGATATCTTCATATCATAGTTAGATTTAAGATATGTCTCCACTGCAAAATGGAACTCTGCATTTCCTGCAAAGGAACTGAGCATAGGGACGAGAGTATCTATTTCTGGAACAAGGTTTATCATCTCTGCAATGTCAATCTCAAGGAGATGCAAGTCTAAACCGAGATAGAGATGGTTTCTACGTGGCGACTTATACATCGCTGTGACTTCCATAGTGGCGGCATCTGAGGTGAAGCCCATTTCCTGCAATACCATCAAACCGTCTTTAACAGTAAGACCACCACCTATATTAGACAGGTTCATCTCTCCTGCAACAGCCTTCTCGATATTTGTATTCAGTGTTATATCGATGCCAAGAGGAACCATAAACGGATTGTCTTCCTTGACGACAGTGTCTGTCATAACAGTTTCCTCTGCTACTAAAGTAGTGTCGCCCATGCCGCTGAAGAGCTCCATAATCTGATTGACATCGGTATAATGTGATGTAAAATCAAGTGTTCCTTTCAAGAGCGCTTCCTTTTTCAAGAACTCATCGACATTGGTAAACTTACCTTGCAACTCGAAATCTGAATTGCCTAAGACAATGCTACTGTTCTTTATATCTATTCCTGTTGTATCATATTGGAAGTCGATAGATGGGATATAAACCGGCATTGGGATGTCGCTCATAGAGAAGACTGCCTTGTTCAACTGTATTCCAGCATGAGGATTCCATTGCAAGATAACATCTTCCTGACTGTCGTCATAGTCTGCAGACACATTGAAGTCGAGTTTCTCTGTAGCGAAGCTCATCTCATCACCCATTTCAAACGACAAGCTGTCACCGTTATATACTGCTATATATGAAGCGTCTTTGCCATTTTCCTTCATAAACATCGCGACACTTCCTTTTGGATTATTGGTGAAGAAAGTCATGTCATCCATAGAAGCGTCTATTCTTGAGAGACTATAATCGGCATATACCGACATTGGAACGTTTTCGTCCAAGATATTAGAAACCTGCGCATCTATGTTATAATCCTTAAGACTTGCCACTATCATCTCAGACACTTTCGCATCTAAGTTTGCGCCACTTATCTCAACATCTATCAGACTGTTCGCCATCACTTCTGAAGTAGAGTTTGGCAAAGTGAACTTGACATTAAGTTCATCAGCATTGACATTTATTGTATCGCAATAAACCACCTTCATGTCATTCCATTGCAAGTCGCCATTGACTTTAGCATCAGCGAAATCCATATTAGTAAGCTGATAGTTATTGACGTTAGCTTTGAGATTCATTTTCACCTTACCGCCAGCGACTATTCCTTCAGGAATAAAACCTTGAAGTTCGTCAAGGTCAGCATTAGCGTTAAGGTTTATATTGCAATACATCTTATCCATCACGTCTTTTACTGTTCCAGAGAAAGAGAATGATGATTTTGACATATTAGCCTTCAGATAATTAACATAAACATCCGACTTATTGTTAAGGTCTAAGTCAGCTTTTATTGAAGTATTGAAATTTGTTATAGGGTAAGGCAGCATCTCTGGCATTGAGATCATACCTTTATTATATTCTATTTCAGTGTTCACGACAGGCATTGAGGTTTCGTTGTAGACACCTTTAATGTCAGCAGCGAGTTTAAGTTCGCCTTTGACGTCTATGCCTTCGAGAAGGTCTTCGCGCATCGAAGCTGGAATCAGTCCGACGAGCTCTTCCATCATTATGGTATTGGTTTTTAAGTTCATGTCGACATTGATGTCATCGTTAGGCATTGAGACCTTACCGATCATATCGACGAAGATATTGTTGATGGCAAACTGTGAAGCGCCGAGTTCTACATCCATAGTACTCATTGTAGCATTGACAGGCATTATCATTCTGACGTCAGCCTTATTCAGCAGTTGCTCATCATCCATGCTAAATGACAAGTCGTTGACAGTCATTTCAGCATTACCTTTTATCACATCATAGTTATTGATGTCGCCTTTGTATTTGAATTCGAAAGAATCGAACTCAGCGATTTGGCCTTCGCTTTCATAAGATAAAATAGAAGAAGATGCCTTGACATCCGCATTGATATTATCTCCGCGCATCTCAGCATCTCCTTCTAATTTTAAGTCGTTAAGTTTCACAGCCATTGACAATGTGTCTGTCATTTGTTGATATACGATACCACGTAAAGACATATTCACATTACCGGCGATGTTTTCCCCTCTTACCTTAGCTTTCGCTGACATATTTAACCCATTAATGTCGGCGAACATACCTTGAGATTGGTCGGTGTAAACTACAGCAACATCATTGAGTTTCATTGAAACCAAGTCAATGCCGTAGACAAACTCCGAGTTTCCATCCTCACTCACGGTATCTGCCTGTGATGGAGGGAAAATATCGATGTTTGTATTTCCAAGCTTGTCAGTAAAAAGATTTACATAACCGCCTTTCAACTTACATTCATCGATTATAATCTGATCCTCCTTAAGGAACTTCTTGATGTCCACTGAAACAACACATTCATTGATATAGGCGAGCGTGTCGGATGGATTCCCGTCCATCGGATTGACAAGCACGACATCATTGATTTTCAATCCAACTTTAGGGAAGGATTTAAATACTGTGAGGTCGGCTCTTTCTATATCGAAGTCGCAGTTGATAAAGTTCGGCGCCTGATTTTTCACTATTGATGTCAAGCGAGCAGGAGTCACCACAAACCAGCACGCAACCGTCACGGCTATCAATAGGAATCCTATCAAAGAACCTAAGCTTATCAGTGTTATTTTCAGCGGCTTTTTCATATCAATTAGCCCTAATCAGATTATAAGTTGCTCTGAAGCCTTCATTGTTATATTTGAAATCTGTTGAAGTCAACTCCAAGATGTTACAATACTGAGGCACAATAGCGTCACTTATTTCCATCTTGTAGTATTTGAAGAACTTGTCTTCTGCAGCCTCATCAAATTCCCATGTAAACGATGTAGCTTCTTCTTCTGTGACATCATCTCTGAGGTCCCATTCTTTGCCTGTGCCATCGCTATTATAGACTTCGAAATACATCTCGTCGGCAGTCATCCATTTTCCCACAATTTGAGACTTGTCGACATTGGAAGTATTTCCTCCGCCCAAACCGTCACATGATGTCATGAAGACGGTCAATAGCAACAATGCCACAAAACTTAACTTTTTCATATTATTGGTTTTTTTAAGATTACTTAGCTGCAATCATTTCGATTTCAACGAGAACTTCTTTTGGAAGTGTTCTTACTGCGAAAGCTGCTCTTGCAGGAGGATTTTGTGTAAAGCGTTTGCCATACACTTCATTCATTGCTACGAAGTTAGCCATGTCGCTGAGTAAGCATGTTGATTTAACAACGTTGTCGAATGTATAACCAGCTTCTGTCAAGATACCTTCGAGGTTTTTCATGACTTGTTCTGTTTGTTCGTAAATGCCACCTTCAACGATGTTGCCTGTTTCTGGGTTGATTGGAATCTGACCAGAGATGAACAACATGCCGTTTACTTCGATAGCTTGGCTGTAAGGGCCGATTGCACCAGGTGCATTTTTTGTTGCAATAACTCTTTTCATTATTTTATGATTTTAAATTTAGTTAATAATTATTTCATCCATTCGTTAAAATTGTTCATTCTTTCTGTCACTTTCCTGATATAATTCTGTGTCTCAGGAAGTAATTTATTTTCAAAATACTTAAACAATTCCTCGTACGACATCTCGTTGATTTGAGGGATGGCTTTAGATATCTTGGTATCGCCGCGCAACGCTCTTGCCACGTTGCCAGCGCCAGTGTTATATGACGCTATGACGCAGAGGTCTCTGCTGTCAGGATCAGTCACCTTAGTATAATAACGTTTATTCAAGAGATAGAGATAATGAACGCCCATCTCGATATTGTTTTCTGGTTCATAAAGATAGTTGGCTGTTGGCTGTGAGAAGGACTTGTTCAAGCTAGCTGCGCAGTCCTTGCCTGCTGATGCAGGCACAATCTGCATAAGTCCGTATGCTGGCACGTATGACTTAGCCTTAGGATTGAAAGACGACTCTGTCTGCATCACAGCATATACCATCGCTGGATTGACTTCATATTTGCGGCAATAGGCCTCGACTTCATTCTTGTAAGCCTCCGCTCTTGTCTTGATATGATCTGGGACCAAATCCAGTTTCACTGTAACGACCTGGCGTGTCTCGCCGTCATCACCAGTGATTTCTTTCTTTTCAATAACGACTTCTTGAACTATTTCCTTCACGCTTTCTTCTACGTTCTCCTCTGTCACGAGTTCGCCTGAAGGAGTCTGAATCTGATTTTCAAGGACAGGAGTCTCTTGCAAAGGCATAGCCTTTTCTTTTTCAGAATCATAATCTTTGGTGGTTCCCTTATTAACGATAAGCTCTTTGATTTTCTCTTCCACCTTCTCTTCTATCTTCTCTTCCGATTTTTCTTCCTCTGGTGTGATGATTATCTCTATAGTAGCTTCTCCTTGTTCAAAGTCAACGACGCTACGGCTTTTACCGTCATCTGAATACTCAACCCAATCTTTTTCTGTGCTCTCTGCTACATTGCTACCACCCCACATCGCACTCATCTCTTTGACAAATTTCTCGTACGCTTCTTTTTCAGCTTTTAAATAATCTTGATATTCTTTTTCCAAGTCATTGTATAAAGCCTTATCACTCTGCATCATAGCTTCCATCTGTTTTTGCTGTTCTTTCTTGAACTTTTCAAACTCAGATTCCACTTGTGCATAAGCGCCGTTTACGCAAAACGCTAATAATATTATCAAAAGACTCTTTCTCATAACACAGCAGTTAATTAATACCCGCAAATTTATTATAATTATTTAAAAAAACAAATAATAAATGCAGATTGTTATTAACACACAATTGTTAATAAAAAATGAGAAATTCAGAAATTCAGAAATTCAAAACCTCAAAAAATCTGAGATTTTGAGATTCTGAGATTTTTTTAATTATCCCTATAGTCTTTTTTCTTTGTCAGCTTCAAGTCTTGAAGTGCGGAGGCTTTCACGTTGATAGTGAAGTTCCAGCTTTTATATGTTCCGAGCGGAATCCAGTTGAAGCGCATCTCCCAGCAGTGCAGGTCGCGGTATATTGTCAAAGACGTATAAGACAGTTTCTTGAGTTCGAAGTCCCAGCCCGACTGCACAGAAACCTTCCAATTAGGAGTAAGGTTTATGTTACCGTTCACGCCCAGCGTCTGTATGACTTTCCTATCATCTTTTAATATGTAATTGATATACGACAGGTTATTCGACAAGGTAAGGTTATAACTCAACGACAAAGCCCATTTCGTCGACCAGTCGACATAATTTCCAGGATTAGACCGTATGTCGTTCATCTCTTCCTCTGAAGCCAGCGACGACTCATACTGTTTCGGCGCGGTCTTCTTTCCTTTATTTTTAAATGTGTCATTATTCAAGGAATAGTTGATGCTGAAATTCCAGGCCACGCTGTTCTTTCTGAACAGGCGTTTGTTAACATCCCATTCAAACTGGTTGAGTTGCTTTTTACCCAAGGAGTCGAGGATATAAGGGTCCCAGATGCTGGAATATCTGACGGATAAGTTCTTGAACAATGTCGTTCTTCCGTTCACGGAGAGATATGAGAAGTTAAGCGAGTCTTTCGCAATGTCATAGCTTCCGCTGAAAGTCAGATCTTCTATGACCTTCACCTTCTTAAGGCCAGTGATGGTATCTTTTTTTGAAGGTACCTTTATCTCCAGATTATTGCCGAAGCTATAGTTGATTCGTCCCGACTCACTTGACGGCGGCGTTCCATATATATTTCCTTGGAACATAGAATACAGCTGCTCGATACCGTTAGCATCGTAATATGTGTCATAATAATTCCAGAAGTCTTTTGAAAAATCGGGGTTATACGACACGCCTATCGAAGGAGTGAACACATGACGTATCGCACGGATAGGACCTTTCTTGAAAGCGACCATACCGTAAAGTTTCGTCGTCATGCTACTCGACACATCGAAACTGAATACATTTCTAAACTGATTTATGGTATCAGTCCTGAGATAACCGCCGGCAGCCATAGTAGGATCCTCGACCCATTGTTTCTCAAAATATCTGAAATACATCCTATCCAACATATTAACAGATGTAGTCCATGTGACATATTTAAACAGTTTCACAGGCATGCTTATCGGCACCCTGTGCTGGATACCATTCTGAAGATTTTCAAGCCATCCTGGTCGGAAATAGAGACTATCCGCCATGCTAACATAATTCTTTGCATTGGCTGTATAGCTGATATACATATCCTTATACCATCTCTTCTTCGCCGAGTTTCCTATATTTTTAAAAGGATACACACGATTCATGGTAAGCGTGACTTCTGGCAAAGTAACAGTCATGACACGAGTGAGAGTGTTTTGGCTATGGCTAGCGTTAGCTGTAAAATTAAAGAGATCGCCAATTTTAGTCTGATACGCAATACTTGACTGGAAGGTGTTGCTCAAGTATTCGTTAGAAGATATAGCGTTGTATTTGTTATAGTTAGAGCTCACTATATAGACGTCAGCAGAGAAAGAAGACTTAGGCCTTGCCTTAGGATCTTGCTTATGAACCCAACGCACTTTGAAGTCGGTGCTTTCGTTATAGTCGGCAGAGCCTTTAGAACCGATCTTATTCACGGCATAACTTCCGGAGAAGGAACCGTTGAAAGCATAACGTTTGTTATAACGAAGCGTAGGCTTCACCGCCCAGCTGCCTCTGGTGTAGATATCACCGACAAGCTGGAAGTCCAGATACTCGTTGATGCCCCAATAGAAACCACCATTCTCAAAATAGAAACCACGGTTGGCCGACTCACCCCATGTAGGAACCAAGATACCGTTACGCTGGCCTTTGGAGTTAGGGAAGATGCCGAAAGGCACGCCTATAGGAAGCGGCGTCTCCATCAGTCGGAAATAAGCAGGACCTGTAACGATCTTATCATCTGGGATAACCTTGGCCTTGCCGAAATAAAACTCAAAGTGAGGATGTTCCTGATTGCTGCAAGTGGTAAAGGAACCCGACTTGATATTGATGGAGTTATCATCCATCTTCTTGATTTTAGAGCCATGGATATAACCCATAGCGTCTTCGGTAAACACCTTGGTGATGACGCCTTTCTTGGTCTCAAAGTTAAATGTCATCGACTCCGAAAGGTATTTTTTATCACCTTCCAAAAATATTGGAGAACCATAAAGTTTGCCAGTAGAATCGAGAAGACCTTTGGCAAATACGGTACGTTTGTCGAAGTCGAATTCTATAAACGCCGCCTCGATAGTGATGTCTTCATAAACGACTTTAGCGTCGCCGTAATAATAGACTTTGTTATTCTTGAAATCCTGCACTGTGGAGTCGTTGCAGGAGCGTTCTATCTTATCGTCGATGAAAGATTCTTTTGTTGCAGGTTTCTTTTGTTCAGATGGAACTTCTTCTTTTTTGGCAATGGTATCGATGACCGTGTCGTTATGCTTTTGAGGAACGACAACCTCTTTTTTCACAGTGTCGGCGACAAGAACTTTTTCAGTGTCTGTTTTTATTGTATCAGCGACATAAGGCGTTGACACACTGACAGTATCTTGTTTCTCCTCAGTTTCGCCCACGACATTCAAAGTCTTGCAACCCGACATCATCAAGGCGAGAGAAAAGAAAAAAACAATAAAAAGATTATATCTGTCAGTCCTCAACAATTTATTTTATATTTTTGTAGAAAATTTGTATGCAAATATACGTTTCTTATGCTTAAGTTACGACTAAATTCTGAAAAACGAGCGATTTTATTTTTTCTTATTCTGATTTCAAACTTTATTTTTTTAGATAATGTTCAAGCTCAGAACAAGGGAAAGATAAGCACCGTCGTCATCGATGCTGGACACGGCGGCAAAGATCCTGGCGCAGTAGGAAAAAAAGCTAAGGAAAAAGACATCACCTTGAGCGTCGCCAAGATGACCGGCGACTATATCAAGCAGCACTGCCCTGACGTAAAAGTCATCTACACCCGTAGCGACGACACCTTCGTCTCTCTCCTCAGAAGAGCGCAGATTGCAAACGAAAAAAACGCCGACTTATTTATCTCCATACATTGTAACGCCAATGCCTCACCACAACCTAGCGGCGTCGAGACATTCGTGATGGGTGAGCATAGAAACGCTGCAAACCTCGAAGTGGCGAAGCTCGAAAACGCAGCCATCATGTATGAAGAAAACGCTCAGGAAGACTACAACAACTTCAACCCTAACAGCACCGAGGCTTATATCATGCTCAACTTCTTCCAAAGCGAATATAAAAACGCTTCCCTGACATTTGCAGAACATATACAGAACCAACTCGTTAATAGAGTCGGACGCAAAGACAGAGGCGTACAACAAGCTGGATTCCTGGTACTTTACAAGACCGCCATGCCTTCGGTGCTGGTAGAGATAGGTTTCCTCTCCAATCCTGCAGAAGAGAATTTCCTCAACTCCAAAGACGGACAGACCTACATAGCATCGGCTTTGTTCCGCGCCTTCCGCGACTATAAAAACGCATACGAAAAAGAAAATGTAGCAGAAGGCCCTGCTTACGAAAACAACAACAGCAACAAAATCGTTGATGCAAATAAAGTCATCTATAAGGTTCAGATAGAAAGCAGAAGCAAGAAGGTGGAGAATCCTTCTCAACATTATAAAGGATTACACGCCATCGACTTCTACGAACACAACGGACAATATAAATATACCGCCGGAGCTTTTGAATCAAAGAAAGAGGCTGACGAATATTGCAAAGACATCAAGGCAAAAGGTTATACCAGCGCCTTCGTGGTATCTTTTAAAAACGGAATAAGACTGTAATTAAACTTAATAAAATGAAAGACAAAACAAAATCTATATTAATCGGATTATCATTCATCATTGCATTGGCATTGTTTATCTGGGGATTTAACTTCTTGAAAGGCAAGTCATTGCTCAACAATCAATATACGTTTTATGCAGTATACGAAAACTCTAAGGGACTGCTTCCTGGCGACCTCGTCACAATCAACGGCATGCAGGTCGGAACAGTGAGCTCGCTGGAGTTTCACCCAAGCCAAAACGGAACCATCATCGTTGAGTTCATCACCAGCAAAGACCTGAACATCCCTGAAAACAGCCTCGTGAATTTAGCTTCAAGTCTGACAGGATCCGTCAGCCTCGACATAAAATTAGGCGACTCTAAAAACTTCGCTGAGTCTGGCGACACACTCACAGCAAGTTACAATAACGGAACAATGGGAATGATAATGGACGCTTTCACACCTATCAAAAATAACCTTGAGACATTATTGGTCTCTCTCAACGAACTCACCACAAATATCAACGGTTTGCTCAGCACAGAACTCAAAGATAACATCAACAGAAGCGCTAGCAGCTTCGCTTCTTCAATGAATAACATAGAAACAATATCTTCCGACTTACAGCAGCTCACCGACAGCAAAGACGGCAAGCTCACAATGGTTGTCAACAACTTAGAGACAATAACAGAAAACTTCGGCACCGTAAGCGACTCCTTGAAAAGAATCGACTACAATCATCTCGTAGGTTCATTGGAGAACTGCATCACAGAGTTCAACACCCTTCTCAATGGAATCAACAATGGCGAAGGCAGCGCCGGACTCTTGGTAAAAGACGACAGCTTATATTATAATGTAAACGAAAGCGTCAAGACACTTCAATATATTCTAGAAGAGATAAAAGAAAATCCTAAGAAGATAAAACTGAGCGTTTTTTAATTAGTTAGGCGTTAGGAGTTAGGAGTTGTAGAGACGCGACGTCTAATAAATCGGAAACCAATTCAAATGAGATATTTTATTTTAACAATATTATTATTTCTAACATTTAGCGTTTCGGCTCAGAAGAAGACAACGATTCATATTCTGAATGCTGACAGGGCTGACTATGACGAGCGTCTTGGAAGAGACGTGCAGCGTCTGATAGGCAATGTCGTAATGCGTCAGGACTCGACTTACTTCTACAGCGACAGCGCATATTATAATGAGAAGACCAAATTCTTCGACGGTTTCGGCAACGTCCATATCAACGTTAACGACAGCGTAGACATCTATAGTAAGGTATTAAAATACAATGGCGAGACAAAATTCGCAGAGCTTTTATACGATGTAGTCCTCAAAGACGACTCTACTGTCTTGAAGACGCAATACATGACTTACGACAGAAACGAGCATCTGGCGACATATCCCAACAAAGGAACGATAACACGCAACGACAAGAAACTCATAAGTAAAAAGGGATATTACCGCGACGATATCAAGGTGATTTATTTCAGAAAAGATGTCGTGGGCACCATGCCTGATTATAAGATCGTCTCCGACACTTTGGTCTACGACACCGAGAACGAGATGATGTATTTCTACGGTCCTACCGACATATATAATAAGGAGAACACCTTGACAGGCAATTACGGTTGGTATAATACAGAGACGGAGCTCGCCTACCTCGACAGACGCGCCACCTTGAAAAACAAGGAGCAGTCGATGACAGCAGACACTATGTATTACAACAAAAAGACAGGCTATGCCAAAGCGCTCAGCGACGTGGTAATTGTTGACACCACCAACAAGGCGATCTTGAAAGGAGAATATGCAGAGTTATGGAAAAACATAGGCAAGTGCATGATAACAGACAACTTAAGAGCCATATATTATGAAGAAATCGACACCTTGTTTGCAAAAGCCGACACTATGTACGTCTATTTCGACACCGTCAGCAACGACATACAACGCATCAAGGCATTCCATAACGTGCGCTTTTTCAGAAACGACGTACAAGGCAAATGCGACTCATTGCATTACGTGCTCACCGACTCGATGGCTTATATGAGAAAAAGTCCTGTGATATGGGCGGAAGACACACAACTGAGCGGCGACTCCATCAACATAAAGACAAGAGGACAAAGCATAGAAACCCTTATGATGCAGCCTAATGCCTTCGTCATACAGCAAGACTCCATCAAAGGATTTAATCAAGTTAAAGGCAAGAAAATCACGACTTACTTCAAAGGCAACGACATTGACAATATGTACAACGAAGGCAATGCCGAAACGATTTACTGGCTACGTGATGACGACGGCAGCCTGATAGGAGTCAATTTCTCGCAATCTTCAGAAATGGATATCAAGATCAGAAACAGACAGATCTCCAACATAAGATTTTACCAGAATATCAAGGAAACCTTATACCCAGAAGAACAACTCAAAGACAATATGGAATACCTGAAAGGATTCCTATGGCAAGAAGAAGAGAAACCGGTGAGAGGAGAGTTTTAAAAAATATAGAATTGAAAGTTGAAAATGGAAAATGGAAAATGGAAAATTAATTTTCAGTTTTCAGCTTTCAATTTTCAATTCGTCGGGTTGCGTTAGGGATTGGAGCGGCATCCTTTGCGGAGCGGAGCGTAGCAAAGATAGAGCGGAAAGCCCGACGGCGTAGCCGGAACGCCCAAAAAAAATCTCAGAACCCCATTACTGAGATTCTGAGATTTAAGGTTTTGAATTTCTATATTTTATTATTCGTAAATCTTAGCTTCTACTTCGCCATTGAGGACCATGAGGCCGTTTAATGTAAGAGCCATCATTTCGTCTTCGCCTGGATATACGCATACTGGAGCGATCTTGCCGACGTGGCTTTCAATAATCTTGCAGAAGTTCTTGTCGTATGCCATACCGCCTGTCAAGAAGATAGCGTCAACGTCCATGCTGAATGCTGATGCTGCGAGGCCGCCGATTTCTTTAGCTACTTGATAAGCCATAGCGCGATAGACGAGTTCCCATTCTTTGTTGCCAGCCTTGACTTGGTTTTCAACTTCCATAGCGTCGTTTGTGCCGAGGTAAGCAACGAAACCGCCTTGACCTTTAAGCATGAGGTCGATTTCTTTCTTAGTATATTTACCGCTGAAGCAAGCTGTCATGAGAGGACCTGATGGCAATGCGCCTGAACGTTCTGGTGTGAAAGGACCGTCGCCGTTCAATGCGTTGTTGACGTCAACAACACGACCTTTTTTATGCGCTGCAACAGAGATACCACCACCGAGGTGAATACCGATGAGGTTCAACTCTTCATATTTCTTGCCAACTGCTGTTGCATGTTGACGAGCGATCATCTTTTGGTTCAAAGCGTGGAAAACTGACATACGTGGGAATGCAGGGTGTCCTGAGAAACGTGCTACGTCTTCCATTTCGTCAACGATAACTGGGTCAGCGATATAAGCCTTAACGCCTACTGACTGAGCGATATCGTCAGCGATCAAACCGCCGAGGTTACAAGCATGTTCACCGACAGGGCTGTTGACCAAGTCGCGTTTCATTGCTTCGTTAACTTCGTAGATACCTGATGTGAGAGGTTTTAACAAACCGCCACGGCCTACAACCATAGAAAGATCGTTGAGTTCGATACCTGCGTTTTTCAAAGTATTGAGGATAACTTCTTTACGGAAGTGATATTGATCAGCAATGTGTTCGAATGGAGCTATCTCTTCAGCTGAGTGTTTGATATTTGTCTTGAAAACACATTCTTTATCTTGGAAAACAGCAATCTTAGTTGATGTTGAACCTGGGTTTATGATTAATAATTTGTAACTCATAGTCTTATTTTTTTTATGTTTTATATTATTTTTATTTTGCTAACAATGCTGCCAATGCGATTGAATATAACTTTGTCTTTGCTGTATCGCCACGTGATGACAAGACGCATGGAACCTTAGCGCCCATAACTACTGCTGCAACTTCAGCGTGGTTGAACTTGCTGTTACATTTGTAGAATACGTTAGCTGCTTCGATGCATGGGAACAAGAGACAGTCGGCGTCGCCTGCAACAGGGCTCTTGAAACCTTTGATAGCTACTGCTTCAGCGTCGATAGCGAGGTCTAATGAGATAGGACCGTCAACGACACAACCTTTGATTTGACCGCGTTCTGCCATCTTAGCGATGAGAGCTGCGTCAACGCAAGCTTGCATACCAGCGAGCATTTGTTCTGTAGCTGTGATGATAGCCAATTTAGGATTCTTGATATCTAAAGCGTTAGCTGTTGATACTAAGTATTTCAACAATGTTTGTTTTTGTTTGAAATCTGGAGCTGGGATGATAGCGCAGTCGCTAGCGATCATCAATTTGTGGTAGTTAGGATTTTCTATTGCACAGACGTGAGCCAATGTAGCGTTTGGAGGGCACAAGCCGCGTTCTTTGTTCAAGATAGCGCGCATGTATTTGTCTGTTGAGAGAAGACCCTTCATCATGATGTCAGCCTCGCCAGCGTTGATGAGTTCACAAGCTTTTGCTGCTGCTTTTACGTCTTCTGTTTCATGGATGATTGTAAACTTGTTGATGTCAATCTTTTCTGCTTCACAAACCTTAGCGATAACGTCTTTGTCACCACATAAGATTGCTTCGATCAAACCATTGTCAACAGCTTCGCTGACAGCGCAGATTGTGTGATCATCATTAGCGTAAGCTGCTACCAAACGTTTTTTTGGACGGCTACGCAATACTTCAAACATTTGTTCTAATTTATTCATAACGCGAGTTTTTGTTTTATTTGTTTATACTTATTTAGATTCTATTTAACATCCTATATATCTTGATATCACGAGACGTAATATTTCTGAGGTTCCCTCTCCTATCTGCAATATCCTTTGGTCGCGGTAGAAACGTTCCATGTTAAAATCTTTTAACAATCCGTGACCGCCCATCACCTGTACTGCATTGTCGCATACCTCAGCAGCCACTTCAGAGCAATACAGTTTTGCCATAGCAGCTTCTTTGCCGAAAGGCATACCTGCGTCTTTTATTCTACATGCTTTATATAACAGACAACGTGCAGCTTCTATCTTCATCGCCATATCGGCAAGCTTGAAGCTGACAGCCTGGAACTTGCAGATCTGTTTGCCAAACTGTTCTCTTTTCTTGGAATAATCGAGAGCCATCTCGTAAGCACCTTGTGCGCAGCCCAAAGCCATAGCAGCTATTGACAATCTGCCGCCGTCTAATGTAGCGAGCATGATATGAGAGCCTTGACCTGGTTTGCCGAGCATATTCTCTTGTGGGAGTTCTACCTTCTCGAAGGTGAGGCGTCCTGTGTTAGAAGCGCGCCACATCATCTTGCGATCCATAGGTTCTTGTGTGAAGCCTGGAGTGTCGTTTTCCATCAAGAATGTTGTGAATTCAGGCTTGCCGTCTTTCTCGCCGGAGATGACTTGCAATGTGCTGCCCAATGTCATAGGTGTAGCGCTGTTGGTGATGAAAATCTTAGAGCCGTTGAGGATCCACTTGTCGCCTTCCTGACGTGCTGTAGATCTTGTTCCTCTTGAGTCGCATCCAGCGTTCTCTTCTGTCAAGCCGAAGCCCCAGAGATGTGTCTTGCAGAGACGTGGGAGATATTTCTCTTTTTGTTCCTTGGTTCCGTATTCTTTGATAGGGCTGATACCTAATGAGTTGTCAGCTGCAATAGTGGCTGCTGTAGAACCATCAACTCTTGCAAGTTCTTCAACAGCGATGATATAAGAAAGTGTGTCAAGTTCTTGTCCGCCGTATTCCTTAGGCACACAGATACCGAGAAGTCCGAGATCAGCCATCTTCTTTGTGAGTTCCACATCGAAGATTTCATTTTCGTCGTTATAGGCTGCCACTGGCTTCACCTCACGTTCAGCGAAGTCGCGGACCTTCTCACGAAACTCTATCTGTTCTTTTGTCAAATCAAAATTCATATCGATAATTCTATCAAAATATTTTTAACATCTACTTTATCACCTTCGTTGACGAAGACCTTCGCTACCTTAGCAGATATCATCGCCTTTATATTGTTTTCCATTTTCATGGCCTCAACAACGCATAACACATCGCCTTCCTTAACGTCATCGCCTTCTTTAACATTGACCTTGATGACCTTTCCTGGCATTGGCGAAAAATATGTCATATCGTTGTTTTTGGTTTCTACATTGGAATAATCTCTTGCATAATTAAGCTCATCATTACGACGGCAGATGAAATCCAAGCCTTTAAGATGAACGCAATAATTATTATCTGATGTCGCTGAAACAAAGACAGACTCTGTCATGCCATTGATGATGACCTTGTTGATCTTGCCTCCATTCTGTGACAACAAGACCTCATAATCTTGTCCGTTGATTTTACACTTCAACGACTTAGGATCTATTTTTTCTATATTGACATCATAAACTGTTGGCTGTTGGCTGTTGGCTGCTGGCTGTTGTCCATCAACGCTAACAGTGACGTTCATATTGTAACGCCAGTAGCCTATTCTCTCCCAGACATTGTTGATGTCTCTGTTTTCAAGATACAACTTATTGAAGTCATAGAATAAGAACAATGCCACTACGTCTTCTTTCTTTATCTCATCACGCATGACATGCATAGCGTCGATGAGTTCTTTCTGATGTTTAGCGCAATAAGACGTATCGATTTTATTGTTGATAAAATCCTGATTGTCTATCACGCTTTGAAGATATGGTATGTTTGTCTTTTCAGCTTGTACTATATAATCTTTCAGCGCATTTCGTGTTATCTCGATAGCTGCTTCTCTTGTCTTGCCGTGGCAGATAAGCTTGCTTATCATAGGGTCATAGCTATCTGAGATTGTTGTTGGTCTGTCGATGCTGCTGTCGATTCTGACGCCTCTCATCTTAGGTTCGTGATACAATGTCAACTTAGATGGCGCTGGCATGAAATCATTTTCAGGGTTTTCCGCATAGATTCTGCATTCTATAGCATGTCCGTTAGCCACTATAGAATCCTGTGTGTAGCCCATCACCTTGCCGCGTGCTATGCGGATCTGCTCTTCGACTATGTCTATACCGGTTCTTTGTTCTGTGACTGGATGCTCAACCTGTATGCGGGTGTTCATCTCAAGGAAATAGAAGTTCTGGTTCTCATCGACGATAAACTCCACTGTGCCGGCGTTGTTATAGTTCATCTTCTTGCAGATGTCGACGGCTGTGCTGCATATCGCCTGACGTCTCTCTTCTGTCAATGTTGGTGATGGAGACTCTTCTATTATCTTCTGGTATCTGCGTTGCACTGAGCATTCGCGTTCGTACAGATGGATGACGTTGCCATGATGGTCGGCAAGTATCTGCACTTCTATATGACGAGGGTTTCTTATATACTGTTCTATGAAGATCTGTCCGTTGCCGAAATATTTCTCTGCCTCGCGTGAAGCCTGTTCGAGAGAAAGATGCAGCTGTGAGGCTTCTTCTACTATATGCATGCCCTTACCGCCGCCGCCCGCAGAGGCTTTTATCAATACGGGATACGGCAGGGCGGCGGCTTGCGCCTCTATCTCTTCAACGCTACCCACCAGACCCCAAACGACAGGGATTCCGTTCTCGATGGCGAACTGACGTGACCTTATCTTGTCACCCATCAAACGCATCGACTCAGCATCAGGACCGATAAATATAAGATTGTTGGCTTTACATGCCTCAGCGAATTCCGCGTCTTCCGACAAGAATCCATAGCCAGGATGAATGGCGTCAACACCGGCATCTAAAGCTACGTCTATGATTTTTTGTATGTTGAGATATGTTTCCTTCAAACTGCCACTGCCAAGAGGACGCGCCTCATCGGCAACACGACAATGCATTGAATCTACATCATTATCAGCATATACGGCAACAGAATTAATGCTCAGTTTCTTTAAAGTACTGATGACACGAACAGCGATCTCTCCTCTGTTCGCCACTAATATCTTATGTATTTTCTTCGAAGGCATAATATGGAGACAAAGATAATAAAAAACTTTAAACTTTGAACCAAGAACATTAAAAAAACTAAGGCTTTTGGCTATTGGCTTTTGGTTAGTTAACTCAAGATTATTTTGAACGGATTTTAGAGATAAATGTCGATATTCTTTTCTCTACACTAACAACATCCGAAAGTAATTTTTTATAATTTTCTTCATCCAGATACTGGAAATAGTATGACAATTCTATTTGGGTTTCCAACTCAAATGCAGAACCTATTGCTATTTCCAGATACCTAGCAAATTCTACCGAAGATGATCGGGATGAACCTTCTGCTATATTCGAAGGTATCGATATTGCAGAACGTTGAATCTGATTTACAATAGCGCTATGCCGAGGAAAGTTCTTAGTATATTGACAAATATTCTTTGCCAAAAGCATAGAATCTTTCCAAATTTCATAATTTCTAAAATTTCTCATAGTTTCATAATTTTTATTGATTAATGGTTCAACAGCCAACAGCCAACAGCCAACAGCCAACAGCCAATAGCTAACAACCAACAGCCTTACCCATCCTCTCCTGTGCATCCTCCGACATTCTCTCCTGTGCTATCATCATGGCTGTAGCGTTGAATATCTCGTCGTATGGATTAGCTCTTCCCGCTACGCTTCTGATGAGATGCTTACATTCTCTGATGGCGTTAGGAGAAGCGCTAAGATAATTGTCGATATAAAAATCTAATCTCTGATTCAACTCGTCTATACTTCCAACATAATTGACGAGCTTATAATCTTTAGCTTCCTGTGCTGTGAATTTCCTTCCCGACAGCATCAGGTCACGCGCTGGCATCTCGCCGCATCTAGCGATGACAAAAGGTGATATGGTGGCAGGTGTCAGTCCTAACTTCACCTCGCTGAAAGCGAAGACGGTGTCTTTCTCCGCCAACACTACGTCGGAAGCTGCTATGATGCCATTGCCGCCACCAACGACAGCGCCGTGTACTAAAGCAATGACCGGCTTGTTGCAGAAATATATCTTCTGGAATAATTTCGATAATCTCTTCGCGTCTTCAAGGTTCTGCTCATAGCCGTATGAGGCTATGTCTTTCATATAGTTGATATCCGCTCCTGCACAGAACGACTTGCCATTGCCGCATATCTCGATGACGCGGATGTCATCACGATAGTCGAGCCAGTCGACGGCTTCTGTCAGTTCTTTAATCATAAGAGCATTCATGGCATTACGCACCTCTGGACGATTCAGAGCGATACGAGCCACGTTCTTTTCTATTCCGATCTGTAATGTTGTGAAATCCATTTCTTTTTTTGGTCAACAGTCAACGGTCAACAGTCAACAGGTTTTACCTGCTCAAGTTAACGGACAGCATACCCAAGGTCTGTTGTCCGTTGTCTGTTGTCCGTTGTCCTAAATTCTACATTCTAAATACTCCAAACTGTAATGGTGGGAATGGCTGGTTCAAGGAGGCAGCTATTCCCATTGCCAATATCTTACGGGTGTCGACAGGGTCTATGATGCCGTCGTCCCAGAGACGTGCGGTGCTGTAGAATGCCGAGCCTTCGTAATCGTATTTCTTGAGTATCTCTGTCTTTATCTTGTCGAGTTCTTCTTTCGATATCTCTTGTCCTCTGTATCTGTATTGTTCTTCCTTCACTGTAGAAAGCACTCCTGCTGCCTGTTCGCCGCCCATGACGGAGATCTTGGCGTTAGGCCACATGAACAGCAGCCTTGGGCTATAGGCTCTTCCTGCCATGCCATAGTTGCCAGCTCCGAATGAGCCGCCGAAGATGACGGTGAACTTAGGCACGTTGGCGTTGCTCACAGCATGAACCATCTTGGCTCCGTCTTTGGCGATGCCGCCGCATTCGTATTGCTTTCCGACCATGAAGCCTGTGACGTTCTGCAAGAACACCAGCGGTATGTTACGCTGACAGCATAGCTCTATGAAGTGCGTCGCCTTGAGAGCCGACTCTGAGAAGAGCACTCCGTAGTTGGCGATGATACCCACTGGGAATCCCATGATATGTGCGAAGCCACATACTATCGTGGTGGCATAACGAGCCTTGAATTCCTGAAAGCGGCTGCCGTCGACGAGACGTGCTATCACCTCTCTTGGGTCGACGAGCTGACGGAGGTCGACTGGCGCGATGCCATAAAGTTCTTCCGGGTCATATAAAGGAGCTTCGATAGGAAGTATATCGAGGCGTGGTTTCTCTCTTTTTTCTAATGTCTTGAAAATGCTACGGCATATCTGCATAGCGTGGCTGTCGTTCTCCGCGAGGTGATCTGCCACACCCGATACTGAGGTGTGCATCTCTGCGCCGCCGAGTTCCTCAGCGGTGACGATCTCGCCTGTGGCGGCCTTCACCAATGGAGGTCCTGCGAGATATATGGTGCCTTGGTTTCTGACGATGATGGTCTCGTCGCTCATCGCTGGGACATACGCGCCGCCTGCGGTACACATACCCATCACTATGGCGATCTGAGGTATTCCCATAGCCGACATACGAGCCTGGTTGTAGAAGAAACGACCGAAGTGGTCTCTGTCAGGGAACACCGTATCCTGTTCTGGGAGGAAGGCTCCGCCGCTGTCGACCATATAGACGCAAGGCAGTTTGTTTTCCATCGCAATCTCTTGTGCGCGAAGATGCTTCTTCACGGTGTATTGCATATAGGTGCCGCCTTTAACGGTAGCGTCGTTGGCTACTATCATAGCCTCTCTGCCTTGTATGATGCCGATGCCGGTGATGATACCAGCTGATGGAAAGTCGTTGTTATAGGTGTCGTAAGCAGCCATCGGCGACAGCTCCAAAAACGGAGTGTTCTTGTCGATAAGCTGGTTGATGCGTTCGCGTGCGAGAAGCTTATGACGTTTCTTATGCTTCTCTATGGCAGCGGGGCCGCCGCCTTGCATACTGAGAGCCATGCCCTCGCGATAGCGTGACATCAACTCCATATAAGCCTTCTTATTATCTTGAAACTCCTGGCTGTTAGGATTTATCTGTGACTTTAACGTTTGCACAATATAAAGTTTTTTTTGTTCTTCGCAAAGATAAGAAAAGACAACGGACAACAGACAACAGACAACAGATTTTTTTGGGGAATGATTAAGAATATTATCTATCAACAATTAGAATTAAACTCAGCTTATATGCCGGAGTCAATACAGCTTTGAGAGGTACGTAGCAGTTCAACACTATGCACTTCTGTGACAGCATCGTCTCTTTTCTCATTCATAGTATTATTGTGTTTTTTCATTAACAATCTATTTCGGACCTATGAATTTACATATCATCACAGTTTCTTCTCGAGGGTAAGTATGTTCTTACCATCAATACGTTCATATCGTACCTCATTCATTATCTGACGAATGAGAAATATTCCCAGTCTTTTCTCGGTATCTTGGTGACTCATCGACTCAATTCCTCAGTTCCTTAAGTCCTCTCAAGCCCCTAATCTTTTCAAAGCTGTTTTGGCTTTCTCATATCCTTGTGCGGCGGCAGCTTTATACCATTCAATAGCTTTGGATTTGTCTTGTTTTACACCTCGACCATTTTCATAACAAACGCCTAATTCGTATTGAGATTCTATATAACCTTTGTCGGCAGCCATGGTAAAATATTCTACAGCCTTTTCACTATCATATTGTACACCCTCACCATATAGATAACAATATCCAAGCTCGTTCTGGCAATACAAATTACCTTGTTTTGCTTGTATTATAAGTGATTCTGCTTCTTCTTTGTCATGTAATTCACGATATCTTCTTTCCAATTCCCATGCTATAGTAAGATCTTCTTTTACACCTTTCCCATATCGGTAACATGCTCCTAATGCTGCTACAGCATATATATTTCCTTGATCTGACGACAATGTATAATATTTCACAGCTTCCTTATAATTGCGTTTTACACCATAGCCTTTCTCATAGCAATTACCTAAATAATATTGTCCAAATGCATCTCCTTTTTCAGCCGCTATCTTATAATACTCAACTGCTTTTTTATAATCTTGTTTTACACCATAACCTTTTTCATAACAATATCCTAGACTGGTCTGAGCACTCGCATAACCTTGGCTTGCTGCATTTGTGAAATACTCTAAAGCTTTTGTATAATCTTGTCCTACTATAGGTTCATCTACCCAACCATATCCATATAAATATAATAAACCCAGTTCATCCTGGGCTTTTACATGACCCTGATTGGCAGCCTTGGTTAAAAGTTCTAAACCTTTGATACGTTCTTTTTCGATTTCATTGTCGTTTTCATGATAATATTCATAAAAATAGAAATATCCTAATCGAAATTGAGCATCTGCATATCCCATATCAGCAGACTGTTCGTAACACTCCACAGCTTTAGCATAGTCTTGTTCAACACCTTTACCATAGTAATATTCTTCTCCAATGTCATAGATATATTTTGCATGATTTTTAATAAATCCACGAGGCTGGTCATTCACATACTGCAAAACCATCTCATAAACGCAATAGTCACACAATTCTTCTGGGAGATAATATTTATAGGTTCCATAATCAGGATGTCTGATATCGATGAAGGTGGCTGTTTCCGCTGAAATGTATATCCACATCGAGCCTGTTCTTGGTTTCTTGATGATTTGTGTCGCTCTGTTTCCAACAAAGACAAGACGCATTCTTTCCTGCTCGCTGATATTTTCCGTGGAGATTTTTATCAGGGCCATTGGCAAATCGTTGCCGTCAGTATATTCAGCCTTATCTTCAATGACGCCGCCCGGAACATATTTAAACGAGCCTTCCTTAACCTGCAATTGAGAAAAAGCGTTTAAAGATATTAATGTAAATAATACAAGTAAAATTCTCTTCATAATGAAATTTATATTGAAGCAACAAATATATAAAAATTCAGAAATTCAAAATCTCAAAACCTCAACTTTTTGAAAAGTTAGGAGTTAGGAGTTTCTTTTTTGATGTTTTGATGTTTTGATGTTTTGATGTTTTGAAGTTCTGAGGTTCTGAGTTTCAACTGCCGCCTCGGCTAAATAGCGTGAAGAAATTTTATTGTTGAAGCGGTTAAGGCAAAAATGCTGTCTGAGCGAAGCGAGTTTATTTTTGTCCAGCGGAAACAATAAAATTTTAGCGGATTTAGACGCAGCGGCGAGCTTTTTCTGTTTCTCTTTTTTGCGGCAAAAAAGAGAAAGGAAATTCTGTCGTGCCTTCAGCACTCTGATTCATGTGGTGAATCATTTCGCAGGGATTCCGCACTACGTGCTCCATCACCTGCCTGGGAACTGTCGTTCCTTCGGAACTTTTGAAAACTCCTCAGTTCCTCATACCCTCAATTCCTAATTAAAAAAGACGCATCAACATTCTTTTATTTTCAAAGGTATTGTTGATACGTCTCTACAAATTTTCAATTTTTCAAAAAAGGTATCACCCCACTTCAGAGCAACACCCCAATTATGCATTATGAATTATGAATTATGAATTATGCATTAAATAATGCGCTTCGCTTTTATTCTATAACTGGGCGCACACTTTGACCGAAGTAACGGTAGTAGTAGTCCATGTAGTGATTGCCACTGCCGAAGTAGAGGTAGTACGCGAGGTTGCTACTGCTACTGCTTTCGAAAGGCGTAGAACTCCAATAGCCACCGTAGCTTCCAGCGTTGCGGAGCGAAGACCCGCCGCGACAACCAGCAACAGGAAGGAAGATGTAATTGCTGTTAACCTTTGAGGTTACCTTATAACCTTTAACGCCGTTCTGTGTAGTCCATGTCCATGTGCAGTTATTTAACAATTCATTATATTCCGACTTTGTCGGCATACGCCAGCTTCCGCCCCAGTTAGCTCGCGCTGCATCGTATTGGGCATTGCCTGAAATGTCATTCATTTGCTTACCGTATGTTTTGCTGTTGTCCCAACTATAATTTGTTTTTGGCGTTGCTTCTCCCCATGCGTAATAATTGCCGTATTCTTCAGGTGCTGTTGCTCCAACGTTGCAGGTAGCCCATTTTACGCTCAAGCCGAGGTCAACGTATTCATGGCCGTTTTCTTCTTGTTTAAAAGTCAGTTTCACATTATTATCACCGCCATATTGTGCAACGTTTATAGTTTTAGAAACAGTTTTGCCATTGCGTTCGGCTTTAATTTCATGGTTTCCGTATGACAAATATGTGGCAATAGGACTGACACCTAAATAATTGCCATCAACGTAAATCTTATCGCCAGACTGGTCAGTGGAGATGCTTATCTCTTTTCCGGTTTGCAGTTTCTCATT
>JAZKYV010000027.1:0-5880 GCA_045612345.1 Bacteroidales bacterium | reverse complement strand
CAAGAAATTAAAGACACAGAGTCGCAGAGACTCAGAGACACAAAGAAACTTTGAGACTCTGCGTCTTTGTGTCTTTGCGTCTTCTCCAAGCGGCGAGCTTTTTCTGTTTCTCTTTTTTGCGGGAAAAAAGAGAAAGGAAACGACATCTCTGTCGTACCTACGGCACTTTTTTTAGAACTTTAGAATTCTAGAATTTTAGAATTTTAGAGTTCTCCCTCCGCGTTAGGGATTGGAGCGGCATCCTTTTGAAGCGCAGCGGAAAAAGATATAGCGGAAAGCCCGACGGCTTCGCCGGAACGCCCAGAAACAGACAGCAGTTTTTTTAGTCAGGAGTTAGGAGTTAGGAGTTGGTTGGTCGTAGAGCAGCTATTTGTTAAATTATTTTAAGGAAAGATGTTAATAAATCCTTCCAAATTGTAAAATATTGATAATGTTAATGATTATTAACTGAAAATATTTGGAAATCAATATTTGAGGACTTAGTTTTGCAGTGTGAAACCTATAATAAACAAGAGAACTAAAAATTAAATATATGAAAGCGAAATTAACTAAGAAGGCAGTCGCCTTATTTGAAAACATCAAGAAAATCGATGAAGATGGTAGAGAATATTGGTCATCGAGAGAATTGGCAAAGATTCTAGAATATAAAGACTATCGTAATTTCTTGACAGTCATCAATAAAGCAAAAGAGTCTTGTAGCAATAGCAATATTATGCTAACAGACCATTTCGTTGGCGTCACCGATATGGTATCAATTGGTTCTGGTGCTATAAGGACAATAGAAACAATTCGTCTGTCTCGTTATGCTTGCTACCTTACAGTTCAGAATGCAGATCCAAGCAAGACTATAGTCGCCCAGGCTCAGACGTATTTTGCAATCCAGACCAGAATCGCGGAAGTCAAGCAGATGGAGGAATACAATCAGCTTACGTCAGAAGATGAGACACAAGCAAATCAGACACATTACGATGTGGGGAAAAAAGTGCGACAAACCATTGAAGATTTGGGCGGCACTATGCCAGAAGACTTGCCGACAGCAGAAAGTATTAAAACTATAGAAGCAAAACAACAAAAAGAAATAAAGGATTAAGACTGCATGTGTTTCCCGAAATATTCATACCTTTGCAAGAAATAATCAGGACGAAGACTGTTGTCAGTTGTCTGTAGTCCGTTGACTGAAAAAGAACATGCCTTTCATCGAAGAACTCATAAAATACAAAAGCTGCTCGATAGTCGGTCTCGAGAAGAACACCGGCAAGACGGAGTGTTTCAACTATGTCTTGCAGCGTCTTCCTCTTGACACTAAACGCGTCGCGGTGAGTTCTATAGGCATAGACGGCGAGACGACAGACCAAGTTACTAAGACCGCGAAACCGGAAATATTCTTGCGCGAAGGCGTTTATTTCGGAACATCGGAGAAGCATTATCTCATGAAACGCCTCAGCTCCGAACTGCTTGAGATAAGCAATGAAAACACTTCTTTAGGTAATATCGTGATAGGCAAGGCTCTTACTCCGGGCAAGATTCTCCTGTCGGGTCCTTCGTCAAGCAGCGGACTGCGTCGTTGGATGGAGGAGATGAAGAAATACAACATCGACCTTACTATCATCGACGGTGCCTTGTCGAGAATGAGTCTGGCATCGCCAACGGTGAGCGAGTCGATGATACTGGCGACAGGTGCTGCTTATTCAGCCAACATCAATACTCTTGTGCAAAAGACCGCCTTCGTGGTGCAGATGATAAATCTCGACATCACTTCGCAAGAGAATTACGATGCTTTTAATAATATAACAACAGGCGTATGGGCAATCGATGAAGATGACGTTCTCCATGACTTGAAGGTGGCTTCCTCCTTATCTATAAACATCAATACCGATGGCCTGAAGGAATGCAAGACTTTGTTCGTCAGCGGCGCATTGACGGATAACTTCATCAATCATATACGACAAAACAAGATATTCAGCGAGACAGAGATAGTGGTGCGAGACTTCACCAAGATATTCCTCACGCCGATGACTTACAACAGTTTCGTCAATACAAGACGTAAAATCAGCGTGCTTCAGAAGAGCAAACTCATCGCAGTGTGCGTCAATCCGACATCGCCTAACGGCATTGTCTTAGATTCTGAGAAATTGTGTAATACATTATCGGAGGCGATAAAGTTGCCGGTATATGATTTGAGAACTAAGAACTAAGAACTAAGAACTAAGAACGCAGAACTAAGGGGGTAAAAGCCATTTCCATCGTTTATAGTTAAAGCCGTCAGAATGCCGCCTCGGCTAAATAGCGTGAAGAAATTTCATTGTCGAAGCGGTTAAGACAAAAATGCTGTCTGAGCGAAGCGAGTTTATTTTTGTCCAGCGCAGACAATGAAATTTTAGCGGATTTAGACGCAGCGGCGAGCTTTTTCTGTTTCTCTTTTTTGCGGTAAAAAAAGAGAAAGCGAAATTCAAAAGTTTTTGAGTTCTCCTGAGGATATAGATAGGATTTGGGTGGATATGTTACCCTTGTCAGTTGGCTTGAAAAAAATGAAATTAGGCATTGTTTTGTTAAGGATTTTTTATTAAATTTGCGGGTTATATAATTAGGCCTAAAAACAATGCAACTGAGGAAACTCATAGATTCACCAAGCGGATTGCGCTTCATGATTGACAATCTCTGCACTCATTCGAGTTATTCGAGAAAACAAATGCTCGAAAGCTCAATGATGTACGACGGAATTGCTATTGAGAAGTCGTATGCTGTGATGAAAGAGTTTTATCAAGTTGTTGAAAAAGAAGAGACTAAGAATGTGATTCAGACTTTGCAATATAAGCTTTGCAATCTGAAGGACATAAATCACACAATCTCTCGTCTCGCGACATCGGTGGTCGTTGATGACATAGAATTATATGAAATCAAGAATCTCGCTCTCCTCGCTGCCGATGTTAAAAATATCTTGGAAAAGATTTCTTTAGACAAAATCATTGAGATTCCTAGTCTCGATGACGTTGTCAATATCCTTGATCCTGACGGACTTCGTATCGCTACATTCTATATCTACGATTCGTATTCTGAAGAACTGGCGTTGCTTCGCAAGAAGTTGAAGGAAAAGGATGTCTATCAGGAAGAGGTTTACAACGAGGTGATGCGTGTCGAGGATGAGATACGCGCTGAGTTGTCGGATAAGCTGAAGCCGTATTCTGAATCAATGGTTTCAGCATTGAACGCCTTGGCGGATGTAGATATCAATATCGCCAAGTCGCTGCAGATGAAAGAAATGGGACTTTGTTTCCCAACGATTTCGTTAGATGAAATTTCATCATATAAAGGCCTGTTCCATCCAGAGGTGAAGCATATTCTGAAGAACGAGAATCGCGAATACCAAAACGTCGATATCAATATATCAATGAAACCGCTTATCATCATGGGCTCTAATATGGGAGGCAAGACCATCGTCCTCAAGACATTGGCGATGTGTCAGTATCTCCTTCAATTCGGTTTCGGCATTCCTGCTGAATCGGCCGACATGATGATTTATGACGAGGTGTTCTGCCTGACTACCGATGAGCAGTCGATTAACAAAGGACTTTCATCGTTTGCAGCAGAGATGAAAAACACCGACGCTGTGATAAAAGCATCGAAACAAAACAAGAGAATACTTGCATTGATAGACGAGCCTGCCCGTACCACGAATCCTACAGAAGGAACGGCATTAGTATCATCATTGGTACGCTTGCTTCAGGATAAGGAGATGAGCCTCGTTATCGTAACGCATTATAATATAAAGACATATAACAACAAATGTCTTCGTGTGAAAGGACTTGTCGACGGCAAGATGAATTATGAGCTTGTCGAGACGCACGAGGGCGAGGTCCCACATGAGGCTCTTAACATTGCCGAGACATTAGGCATTGAGCCACAGTGGATTGAAATGGCAAAGGAAATAATAGTAGAAAATTAAAATATAAAAGCAATGAGTAAATTAGGCTTAGATTTTGAAAAAGTAGCTAAAGCTCGTAGTCTGGCAAAGAACATTGCCGACAACGTACAAGGTTTTGTGGAACAATACACAACTGTCGCTGTTGAACGTACTTTATGTCGTTTGATTGGCATTGACGGCGTTGATGAAAATCAGGTGCCGCTTCCAAATGTCGTCGTTGACACATTGAAAGACAAAGGCGTTTTAGGTGAAGGCGTCCTCTTCTTCATCGCTAACGCAATGATCGAGACAGGCAAGAATCCACAGGAAATCGCTGAGCTTGTCGCTAAAGGTGAATTAGATATCACAAAGGTCGTTACAAGAGACAGCAAGAAAATCGCTGACACTTTACAACCTATCATCGATGAAAATATAAACAAGATTCGCGCTCGCCGCGCTCGCCGTGAACAATATCTCGACACTATCGGCGAAGGACCAAAACCATATCTCTACATCATCGTTGCAACAGGTAACATCTACGAAGACGTCATCCAAGCACAAGCTGGCGCACGTCAAGGTGCTGACGTCATCGCTGTTATCCGTACAACAGGACAAAGCTTGTTAGACTACGTTCCTTACGGCGCAACAACAGAAGGTTTCGGCGGTACATTCGCAACACAGGAAAACTTCCGTATCATGCGTAAGGCATTGGACGAAGTAGGCGAGGAGGTTGGTCGTTACATCCGTCTCTGCAACTACTGCTCAGGTCTCTGCATGCCAGAAATCGCTGCTATGGGTGCTCTCGAAGGTCTCGACGTCATGCTCAACGACGCTCTCTACGGAATCTTGTTCCGCGACATCAACATGCAACGTACACTCATCGACCAATATATGTCACGTATCATCAACGGTTTCGCAGGCGTCATCATCAACACTGGTGAAGACAACTACCTCACAACAGCCGACGCCGTTGAAGCAGCTCACACAGTCCTCGCTTCTGACCTCATCAACGAACAACTCGCTTTGTCAGCAGGTCTTAAAGAAGAACAGATGGGTCTCGGTCACGCTTTCGAGATGGATCCAGAATTAGAAAACGGATTCTTGTATGAACTCGCACAAGCTCAGATGACACGCGAGATCTTCCCTAAGGCAACATTGAAATACATGCCACCAACCAAATTCATGACAGGTAACATCTTCCGCGGTCACATCCAAGACGCTCTCTTCAACATGATTGGTATCTGGACAAACCAAGGTATCCAACTTCTCGGCATGCCAACAGAAGCTATCCACACTCCATTCATGAGCGACCGTTACCTTTCTATTGAAAATGCAAAATATATCTTCAACAATATGCGCAGCATCGGCGACGAAATGGAATTCAAAGCCGACGGTATCTGCCGTAACCGCGCTAAGTTAGTCCTCGACAACACAATCACATTGTTGGAAGAAATCAACAAAGAAGGTCTCTTCACAGCTCTTGAAAAAGGTATCTTCGGCGACGTGAAACGTCCTATGAACGGCGGTAAAGGTCTCCAAGGCGTTACAATGAAAGGCGAGAACTACATCAACCCATTCGTTGAATTGATGAAAGGTAAAAATTAATTAAGTAAAAAACAGAAAAACATATAACCATGAGTGAAGGATTATATTCAATGGAAGCTAAGGATTTCGACAAGACCTTAGATTTGACTAAAATAAAACCATACGGCGACACAATGAATGACGGTAAAGTGCAGATGAGTTTCACTTTGCCAGTGCCATGCGGAGCAGAAGCTGTTGAAGCAGCAAAGCTTATGATGAAGAAAATGGGACTCGAAAACCCAAGCGTCGTTTATTATAAAGAACTCACACCAGGATTCACATTCTTCAACTGCTACGGCAGCTGTCAACATACAGTGGATTACACAAATATCTACGTTCCTAAAGTTGAAAGCAACGTGATGGATATGTATGAAACAGACGAATTCATCAAGGAA
>JAZKYV010000026.1:0-11671 GCA_045612345.1 Bacteroidales bacterium | reverse complement strand
GAGACCTAACAATGAGAAACATACGATCCAGATAGCGAGGTAAACTTCGCGGTCTAAGAGACCCCAGTGGTATGTTTGGTCAGCAACGCTTAAGAATTTGAAACCGAGAGCGATTTCAACGAAACCGAGAACAACTTTAACTGAGTTGAGCCAGCCGCCGCTCTTAGGCATGTTTTGTAATAATGATGGGAACAAAGCGCATAATGCAAATGGAAGACCGAATGCCATAGCGAAGACCATCATAGTGATGATAGGAGTCCAAACTTCACCTGAAGTTGATTTGATAAGAACTGTACCAACGATAGGACCTGTACATGCGAAAGAAACGAGAACGAGTGTCAATGCCATGAAGAACACGCCACCGAGACCTTTGCTTGAGCTTGTTTTGCTGTCAGTTTTGTTAACCCATGAGTTAGGTAATGTGAGTTCGAAAGCTCCGAAGAATGAAGCAGCGAATACCATGAATACAATGAAGAACAAGATGTTTGTTACCCATGATGTTGAGATCCAGTTGAAGATGTCAGCTGTAACGCTGTCACCACCGAAGATCCATGTGATCATGATGATAGCTGCGATTGGTAATGTATATAAACCTACGATGAAAACGTAGTACATGATAGCTTTGAAACGACCTACAGCTTTGCTTTCGTCACCGTGTAAGAAGAATGATACTGTCATAGGGATCATTGGGAAAACACATGGTGTCATAAGAGCTGCGAAACCCCAGATGATAGCTTCGATGATCAAAGCGAGGAGGCTTTCACCGCCATCTTTTTGTGTATCAGCATCTTTAATAACTGCTGTTTCACCGAGTTGAACTTCGAATTCATACTCAAGTTGGATGCAGCTTTCTTTGCAAGTCTGACCAGTGATAACACCTGTTACAGTTGCTGCGTCGTCTAATAATTTAACTCTTTGTGTGAAAACAGCTTCTTTTTCAAAGAAATGTTCGTCGATTTCAAAAATTTCGCTATAGTGAACGATAGCTTTTGGTTCTTCTACACCACCTTTACGTTCAATGCCGAGAGTGTCGATGAATTCGAAATAAAGAGGCATTGGGCCGCCGAATGGAGTGTTTTGTGAATAAAGATGCCAACCATCTTCGATTTCAGCTTTGAATACGATGTTGTATTCATTCTTGTTTAATTTCTCTGTTTCTACAGTCCATTGTACTGGTTCAAGGATTTGTGCTTTAGCAACAAAAGGAACCAACATGAACAAGAAAGTAAGGAGTCTTAAAAACTTTTTCATGATTTTTTTGTTGATTTATTATAATAAATTTGATTAATTTTCTCTACAAAAAAGTGCGCAAATTTAAGAAAAAAAAGTTTAACTCTCTAAACCACATTGAAAAATAACCTTCGTAGTGTCTAGAATTTTGACTTTATCGCTTATTCTATATCCGACGACCCATAGAATCAAGCCGTTGGCGTCTTCCATGATCCAGACGTTCTGCTTCTGGTATGCGCTGAATCCCAAGTCGTTGAAGAAGTCGCTCAGCAGTTTAGAGCCTTTCATTCCCAAAGGTCTGAACTTATCCCCTTTTCTCCAATGACGTAACTTCAAAGGGAATTTTATCTTATCCATATCAAACTGCGCCGCAACAGATGGATCTTTTATCAAACGGAAATTCTCGTCTTTGTTGAAAGACTTTAGTCGCAGAGTCACAGAGTCGCAGAGTCGCAGAGTCGTAAAGTCATCACAACTCTGAGTCTTTGCGTCTTTGCGTCTTTGCGTCTCTAAGACTATAAACTCCTCATCATTTTCCTTTTCTTCAAAAATCTCGATCTTATCTTTCTGTACCGATGCAACCAAACGTGAACATTGTCTGTTGTCTGTTGTCTGTTGTCCGTTGTCATTATAAAACACAACTCCCGACTTTCCATTCTTCATAGCATCGAACATCGACTCGGTTTGTTCGAAATTGAAACCGTATCCCCTCACCCATTCGAAAAGCAGCTGCTTGCCGTTGGCGCCATCAAGAAAATGATTATTTTCGATAGATCTGTAATTTCCATCGATGAATTCGATATTGGAGATTCTCTCTTCTATGAGGCTTCTATACAAGTCATTTTCCGAAGAGAGGCAGTTGATGGAGAAATTCAGGCTCTGGCGAGCGTTGTTCTTCATCTCGTCGAAGAGCGGTATTATATTATGACGTATTTTATTTCTCAGATAAATGGTTTCCTGGTTCGTATAATCTTCCACCCATTGTATGCCGTTATTCTTTGCGAACTCCTCGATCTCGTTTCTGTTCGACCAAAGCAAAGGACGGATGTAGAAGTCATTTTGAGGTTTCATGCCTTTGAGGCCTTTGATGCCGGAACCACGCAAGAAGTTGATGAAGAAAGTCTCGATCTGGTCGTCGCCATGATGAGCGAGAGCCACCTTATTAAAATTATGTATCTCTTTCAACTCCTTGAACCAAGCGTAACGCAGTTCACGAGCCGCCATCTCGATGGAGAGAGAATTCTCCTTGGCGTAAGCCTCAGTATCGAAATGCTTTATAAATAAAGGTATATTGTTTTCTTTTGCGAAGTCAGTCACGAATCTCTCGTCGCGATCGGAATCCTCGCCACGCAGATGGAAGTTGCAATGAGCGAAAGCGAGTTGGCTGTTGGCTGTTGGCTGTTGGCTGTTGGCTGTTGGCACTTCGACAGGCTCAGTGACCCAACCTTGGTGTCTTGGTGTCTTGGTGTCTCGGTGACTTAACAAAAGAAGTTTAGCGAGCACCATAGAGTCGACGCCTCCGCTGATGGCCAGCAGGACTCTGTCATCCTTCTCGATGAGATTATGCTTCTCGACAAAACTCTTAAATTCCTTTAACATAATTCTTATTTACTCATTAAATAAACAATGAGGAAACCGATGCCAAGACCGATAGCGCCACAAAGCAAATACATCAACATCTTCTTTGGAGTCAGACCTTCGTCTAGAATCTCGTCGATTTTCTTCTTCACCACATCGCCCACTCTGACGCTTTCATATTCCTCTGGAAGAGAAAACTCAACCTCTTCAAATACCATATCGCAATCCTTTACAGGCTGCGGTCTCTTTTCAAAATTATAATCTAAAGCGTAATTGTCTTCAAGGAGGAAACGAACGGATTCGACAGACTGTTGACCGTTGTCCGTTGTCCGTTGTCCGATTACCATCGCACGTTTACCTTCGTTCTGTTTCAACAAAACTTCAGTATCATCGATGGTTATATAAGCTATTGGCTGTTGGCTATTGACCGTTGTCTCAAAATAAAGAACAAGGAGCGACACCGCCATCGAGCTTAAATCTTCATGAAGCTGAATGATGACATCACCATCAGCGAGCTGATATATCTTAAACTCCACATCTGGAGCGAAAGAGTTTGGATATAATTTAATCCAATCTTTTAATAAGTCTTTGACTTCTTTGGCTGTTGGCTGTTGGCTGTTGGCTGTTGGATCAGTGACCAATCCTTGGCGACTTGGTGACTCGGCGACATTTTGAGACGCCACAGGGGTGACGTCTCTACTTTGTGACTCTGCGTCTTTGCGACTCTGCGACTTTATCCTGATATAATCCATAACTACTTCTTGACGTTCTTATTTCTTCTTTTATCAACAGAGAATCCGAATCCACCGATCTTCTCTCCTATTGAATAATATTTTCCGTGGGAGTAAGTGATGAGATCCGCTTGGTTCAGCTGGAACTGTCCTGTGCTTGGATCATAGAATTTGGTGTCGCCGTTGACGGCCACCACATTAGCGATGAACATATCATGAGAACCGAGTTCCTTCACCTCCACCACCTGACATTCTATGTTAAGCGGCGACTCAGCGATGAGAGGAGCCTTTACCACTTGACCTTGTTCTGGAGTGAGATGCATCTCCTTGAATTTGTTATAGTCGCGGCCCGAGCGCACTCCGCACCAGTCGGTAGCGCGAGCCAGCTCTTCCGTCGTCACGTTGATGACGAACTCTTTAGTACGTGAGATTATCTCATGAGAGTGACGTTCCTTACGGATTGACACATAACACATCGGAGGGTTGGTGCAGATGGTACCGGTCCATGCTGCAGTCATGATATTATAGTTTTCGGGGCTATCGCCGCAGCTCACCATGACAGCAGGCAGCGGATAAATCATAGTACCCGGTTTGAATGACATTTTCATCGTTGGATTTTTTATCTTTTGCAAAGATAGGAAAAGTCAACAGACTACAGACAACGGACAACAGACTTTTTCCACTTATTTCTCAAAAATAAAAACTTTGACGACTGACAATTAATTTTCAACTTTCAGTTTTCAATTTTCAATTTAATTTTGGCGTTCCGGCTTTGCCGTCGGGCTTTCCGCTATATCTTTGCTCGCTTCATTTTCGTCTCGCTTCCCAAATCCCGTCCAAAAAAATCTCGTCCCCGAACCTTGTTCCTGTTCCCGCTCGCAAAGGATGCCGCTCCAATCCCTAACGCATTGGAGGCGATTAAAACCAGGCAAAAATCCAGAAATCCAGAATTCCGTTGAGACGCCACATGAGTGACGTCTCTACAACTCCTAACTAATAAGGCGTTGCCTTACCCTATATTTGTTTCGCCCTTTCAGGGCTCAAATCCTCATACCCTTAATTCCCATCCCCGAAAACCTCACGCAAAGACGCAGAGAACGCAAAGGAATTATTTACTGCTCATGGTTCGTAGCCAAAAAACTCCTAACTTCTCACTCCTAACTAAAACTTGTAGTCTTTCACAAAAAATCATATCGTCACCAAACATTTTAGCGATTTTTTTATTAAATTTGCGGATAGTTATTTAATAAGCTTAAGCAATAAAAATTAGACCAATGACCAAGATTTCTATTAGATTTTACAATAACCATGAGGTCAGAGCCCTTTGGGACGAAGATAATTCAAAATGGTGGTTTTCAGCTGTTGACATTATCTCTGCAATCACAGAAAGTCCTAATCCAAGAAAGTATTGGAGTGTAATGAAAACCAGACTTAAAAAGTCAAACAGTGAGTTGACTACAAATTGTAGTCAACTGAAACTTACTGCTGCAGATGGAAAGAAATACGCAACAGATTGCTTTATTCAAGATGATATAATCACATTGGTCAAAGCAATTCCTAGCAAAAGAGGAAACGATTTTCTCGATTGGTTTTTATACAGCGACAACACCATCGACGGACAAAGCAGAAAGAAAGCTTACACCTTGTTCGAAAGCGGTTTACTCGGCACATTGGAACCTGGCAGCATCAAGTGTCTGCAGCAGATACACGCATATCTATTCGGAGGACTTTATGAGTTCGCGGGGCAGATACGCAGCAAGAACATCAGCAAGGGCGGCTTCACCTTTGCTAACGCCTTACACTTCCCTACAATATTGCGTAGCATAGAGAATCTGCCAGAAACAACATTCGATGAGATTGTTGACAAATACGTTGAGATGAATGTTGCGCATCCTTTTATGGAAGGCAACGGCCGCAGCACACGAATATGGCTCGACCTGATGTTCAGACGCTCAATGAAGAAATGCGTTGACTGGAGTAAAATTGACAAGAACGATTATCTCAACGCCATGCAGAAAAGCGTTGTTGACCCGACCGAAATCAAACGACTTCTACAATCAGCATTAACAGACAAGATTCACGACCGCGAGACCTTCATGAAAGGAATAGATTATTCTTATTATTACGAGCAAGAATTTTGAACTAAGGCTATTGGCTGTTGAACTAAGAACTAAGAACTAAGAACCAAGAACCTTGGCGTCTCGGTGACTTTAAAAAAAACTCAGAAACTCAAAATCTCAAAATCCCTCATACCCTCAGTTCCTCAACTCCTAACCCCTAACTCCTAACTCCTAACTCCTAACTCCTAATTATATTCGAACTTGGTACGACTGTGGTACGAAGATGGTACGAGTGTGATAGGGAGAGAAATGGTGAGGAAATTATGCCAGCTAAATAATTGAAATCATCAACTAAAACAGGATATTTTCCTTAAAATCAACATATTTTGAAAGTTTAATTCCTTTATATATTTCACTGGAATAACTTTCTTTAAGTGTTGATTTTTCAATAATATCTTTTACATCTACATTGCTATCAGATATTTCTTTTGCATACCTTATTCCAAACATTTGTATAAATGCATTGCTTTCTTTTCTCTTTAATCCTTCATTATAAAACAAGTCTAAGATTTGAGCTAACTCTATTACTGTCATAATTATATTTATTTAATTTATTTTTCAAAAACACAGTCTAAATGCCATTCCAAAAACCTTTTCTCTGGAAGAAATTTATTTGGCATTCTCAATTGTTGCCCTTCAATATTTCCAAAATATTTATTATAATATTCTTTACCAACATTTTTCTTCAAACGCTTTGAAAGCACTAGATTATACTTCATATCAAAACTTATCAATCCCTGATCTAAAGCCTTATCGTACAATGCAGAAAGACATATTCCATTCGCAGGATTCAAGCGTTCTTCTTTATTAACTGACCATGGCATTATGTGACTGGCTATTAGTAACTCTTCTACATCTATACCTGACAACGCACATTGGTGATTATAGTTCGTAAGAACAATTTTCCTAAAAACATTCTGATTAACTCTTGTTTTCACTTCTCTTATTTTACTCTCACCCTGAAGGTTTGACAAATCCTTATAAATATAAGGATACTTCTTTTCCAGTGAACCATATTGCATTTCTGCCAATATTCTTTCACTTTCAAACAGAAGAGCGTCTCTATTATCTGCAAATTCATTCCATATTGGAATAACCTGATTAAGTCCACCTACCATACCCTTTATGCCCCTTTGCACCAGATATGGATCACATGCAGCAAAGTTAGTAAGTCGTAGTGCTATAGAATTATCCGTTCTACCAAGCAAACGAGCCAATGCTTGCACATCTGGATTCCTAGAACTAATTTTCCCAAATGGAATCTTCAAATATAAATTGAATGTCAGAATCAATTCCTCACGCGTCCATGGTTTACCTCTCATAAAAAATATATTTATTACAAAAGTAAAAAAAAAATAATATTCTCATACTGTCTATATAAGAAATCACACAACTAATTTGGCATTATAGCATTAACAAAAAAGATCTACCAATCAAACATTTTTCATTTTGGTTTGTTATTCTTCCAAATTAACCCAAAACAGATCTATATCAAAACAGAATCTAACAGAACAAATAAAGAATTCAGATTTAGTTTGTAAACATAAACATACATCTTATGAACACTATTTACGACATCGCCCAAAAGTGTAAAGATTTTATGGAGCATAACATTTCTTTAAAAAAGAATAGACTCATTAAAAACAACTTTATTTTTAATGACTACGATATAATTGGCGACATTAAACAATTGGAAAGTTTACTTAAAAATCTACACAATGCCATTCAAAACAAATATCCATCTATTGCCTCAGATCTTACACACAGTATGAATTCATATAACAATGACAAAATAATCCATATTTCCAAAATTGAAGCAATTGTCAACTGCATTTTTTACATAGAAAAACCATCTAACGGAAAACGCATTTTTATAAGTCATTCATCAAAAGACGAACAAATCATATCCAATTTTGTAGATCACATTTTGTGTTTAGGAATTGGAATAAACCGCAATGATATTTTTTGCACCTCAATTGAAGACATTTCCATCAGAAACGGAGAAGACATTAGAAACCATATTCAAAATAATCTCCGAAATTCTGATTATTCATTCCTATTTATATCAGACAATTATAAAAAAAGTGAAATATGTTTAAATGAAATGGGTGCTGTCTGGTGTTATAACTCAAATGTTAAATTATATCTATTACCAAACACTGATTTCGACAATATTGGATGGATATTTGACACACGAAAAGTCAATAAACTAACCGACACTGTCGCACTTGATCAATTATATAAAAATATGTGTGATTCTTACTCTTTGCCAGACAACCTTGTAAACTGGAGTCAACAAAGAGAAATTTTCATCAAAAACATCCAATTAATAAATCACAACATCCTTTTAAAATACAACAATGAAAATTCTGATGTAATTATGAATTATCCTCAATAACACTTTAATTTTAATTCATACAATACAATGGAAAATAAATTTAGAGAACAATTAGAAAAGTGTCAACAAGAACTTAACACAGTTACCGATCTGATTAATTTACAACACATCCAAAGTCAGAATATTGGTTGTAATAATCTATATAATGCATTATACAAACTTATACCATTAATACCAGAAGATTTTCTCATATTCAAGAATCGACTTCAAAATAAAATTCTTCCAATTTTAAAGATCAACAACTTTGTTATGATGAATCAATCAACAACACTCCAAAATGGAATTAATCCATACGCATTAGGAGAAGTCATAGCAACAATTAATTATCTAGAAGATGCATATAACAATAACCTTTATTCTATTTGGAACACTATGCACCCACAAATAACATTCGTCGCAAAAGATCGCTTCGATAATGGTCATTACGCAGATTCAGTTGAAGCTGCATTTAAAGAAATAAACACCCGTATTAAAAACACATATAAAGACAGGACATCCATTGAGGATGACGGTGTAAGATTAATGCAAGTTGCATTTTCACCAAAGAAACCAATAATAAGACTTGGAGATTCAACAATTACTGGAAATGATATCCAACAAGGATATATGGAAATGTTTACTGGTGCTATAATGGGCATAAGAAATCCACACGCACATAACAATCAAACCTTATCTAAATCTGATGCTGTAAGAAAATTAAACTTTGCTAGCATGTTAATGGATAAACTAGATAATGAAATTATATAACCACTATCTTCCTTTCTAAATTCACCCCACCTCCACCAAACTTTCTCCAAAGAAGGTTGAAAGCATCGCTAATGTCAGCATTCCGAGCTCCGCTCTCCATACCTGCCTAGAAACTATCGTCCCTAACGGGACTTTATTTGAGTTGAAAACGGAAAACTGAAAATGGAAAGTTAACCGCCATCTATCAGCATCAATTTTTCCTCAACTCCTCATCCCCTCAGTTCCTCAACCCCTCATCCTCCTTCATCGAAATCATCGATATCCTCATCGAAACAATCTGTTTGACCGATGTTAGTTTTCGCTATATTTTTGCGTCGTGAATGTGAATGAGAACTCTGAACTCTGAACTCTGAACTCTGAACTCTGAACTCTGAACTCTGAACTCAGACACAGACAAATAAGACAAAAAACTAACATTAACAATTAAAAACGAAATACTATGGCAACAAAATTTTATAAATGCAATCACTGCGGAAACGTAATAGAAAAAATAGTCGACTCTAAAGTTCCTGTCTTCTGCTGCGGCGAGAAAATGGAAGAGCTCATCCCTAACACCGTCGAGGCTAGCGGCGAGAAACATATCCCAGTGGTGACATTCCTCGAAGATAACATCATAAAAATTGAAGTGGGCAGCGTACACCACCCTATGCTCCCTGAACACCACATCGCTTTCGTATACGTGGAAACAGACAAAGGCGGCATCCGCATCGACCTTAAAGACGAACCTGTCACAGTGGTACACCTCGGCGACGACAAGGCTAAAGCCGTCTACGAATACTGCAACCTCCACGGACTCTGGAAAGTGGAGTTGTAAAAGCTACTCAACAAAAACAGAACAAATCAACTACCAAACAACTAAACTAACTTCCACTACTCAAAACAAACTACTAACATCAAAAAGCCGCTACTCCCAGTAACGGCTTTATTTTTTTTAGATGCTAAGATACTAATCAATTCCTAACTCCTAACTAAAAAAAATCCGCTACTTTTCAGTAACGGATTTTTTATATATCGGACGCGATAAATTGACGTCCCTACAAATTTTCAATTGTCAGTTTTCAACTTTCAATTATTCAATATCCCATGTGCTGCCGCTGTTCAATAAGTCGTCAACACATTTGATGTTTGATTTTGCTGTTTCAGCTTCGATAACGCCGTCCAAGCATTGGTTGTATGTTGGAGCTTCAACGTTACGGATAACACCGATTGCTACTGGGAATTCAGGTGGTGCCATGTGAGCCAACATCATGTGGATACCAGTTGTTGGTTCTTTTTCATCGTGTACCAAGATGTCTGCTTCTGTAACACCATTTTCACCGATTGTAGCAACTTCAAGACGGTTACCAACTAATCTGATACCTTTGTTGCGTTCTTTACCGAAGATCAATGGTTTTCCGTGGATACATTTAACTTGCATATCGTCACGTACTTCCTTAGCAGTGATGTTTTCGTGGATACCGTTTGAGAAGATCATACAGTTTTGAAGAACTTCAACAACTGAGAGACCATCGTGGTTCTTAGCTTGGTGGCAGATGTCTGTGAGTTCTGTTGTATTGACGTCAACGCCACGAGCGAAGAATTTACCACCAGCACCGATTACGAGTTCACCAACGTTGAATGGATCTTCGTATGTACCTTGTGGAGATGTCTTTGTGACTGTACCACGGAATGTACATGGTGAGAACTGACCTTTTGTCAAGCCGTAGATACGGTTGTTGAAAAGGAGGAGGTTCATGTCGATGTTACGACGGACAGCGTGGATGAAGTGGTTACCACCGATAGCTGTACAGTCGCCGTCACCTGTGATGACCCATACGGAGAGGTTAGGATTAGCGAGTTTCACGCCTGTAGCGATAGCTGCTGCACGGCCGTGGATGCTATGGAATCCGTATGTGTTCATATAATATGGGAAGCGTGAAGAACATCCGATACCTGAAACAACAACGATATCTTCTTTTCTCTTTCCTAATTTTGGAAATACGTCTTCAACTGCTTTCAAGATTGCATGGTCGCCACAACCTGGGCACCATTTAACTATTTGATCGCTTACGAAATCTTCTTTTGTAAGATTAACAACCTGATTGTTATTTATATTTTCCATAGTAGTATTATCTTATTTTAAAAGGTCATTAAACTTATTTTCTAATTCGGCTGTCAAGAATGGCAAGCCTTGTACCTTATTATATTGTTCGTAGATATGTCCAGGGTGTTTCATGCGTAAGTAGTTAGCAAATTGACCTCTGTTCATTTCACAAACGACGATCTTCTTATGACCGCTCAACACTTGTTCTGTGTTCTTTGGAAGTGGAGAGATGTGACGGAAGTGAGCGTGAGCTACTGACTTGCCTTCAGCGATCATCTTTTCAACAACTGAAAGAACAACACCGTAAGTACCGCCCCAGCTTACAACGAGGAGATCAGCGTTAGGATCGCCGAGGATTTCTTGTTCTGGGATATAGTTAGCAACGCGGTTGACTTTTTCTTCACGGAGTTGAGTCATGAGTTCGTGGTTCTTAGGATCGTGAGATACGTTACCCTTACCGTTTTCTTTTTCAAGACCACCGATGCGGTGACGTAAGCCTTCTGTTCCAGGGATAGCCCATTCGCGGCGTAATCTTTCTTCATCGCGGCGGTATGGTTGATATTCTGGATCGTTAGCCTTAGCGATTGGAGGAACGATTGCTGGAAGGTCAGCTACTCTTGGGATACGGAAGATTTCTGTACCGTTGCCGAGAGCACCGTCTGTCAATAAGATAACAGGTGTCATGTGTTCCAATGCGAGTTTACAAGCTTCGAATGCTGAGTAGAAGCAGTCGACTGAGCTCTTAGCTGCCAATACGATAAGAGGAGCGTCGCCGTTACGGCCG
>JAZKYV010000025.1:0-30860 GCA_045612345.1 Bacteroidales bacterium | reverse complement strand
GCACTCGCAATCAGATGGTGGATGTAGCTCAGTTGGTTAGAGTACCGGATTGTGGTTCCGTGGGTCGTGGGTTCGAGTCCCATCTTCCACCCTCAAAAAGAGACGATGAAAATCGCCTCTTTTTTTTATGCCCAATACTTGGTTGATAATGTTTGCCCATGGCTCATAGCAAAAAAAAGACGCCACATAATGACGTCTTTAAATTGGACTTGATAAATCGCATCTTTACAATTTTCAACTTTCAATTTTCAATTTTCAATTTAAACCGAGAGGTTATATTCTCTCAAAACATCATTCAATGATGTCTTCTTGTCTGTTGATTCTTTTCTCTTTCCGATGATTAAAGCGCAGGCAACGTTGTAATCTCCGGCAGGGAAGTGCTTGGTGTATGATCCTGGAATAACTACGGAACGTGCTGGAATGTAGCCTTTGTATTCAACAGGTTTTTCTCCGCTGACGTCTATGATTTTTGTTGATGATGTTATCACTGTGTTTGCTCCTAAAACGGCTTCTTCCTCAATTCTTACGCCTTCAACGATGATACATCTCGAACCGATGAAGCAGTTGTCTTCAATAATTACAGGCGCTGCTTGTAATGGTTCGAGTACGCCGCCGATGCCGACGCCGCCACTCAAGTGTACGTTCTTTCCAATCTGTGCGCATGAGCCTACTGTCGCCCAGGTGTCGACCATAGTGCCGCTGTCGACGTATGCTCCGATGTTGACATATGATGGCATCAAAATCACACCTTTATTAATAAAAGCACCATATCGTGCTGTCGCTGGAGGAACGACGCGGACACCCGCTTCTTCAAATCCTTTTTTCAAAGGCATCTTGTCGTAGTATTCAAAAACACCGCTTTCCATGACTTCCATCTTGTTGATAGGGAAGTACATCAAAACTGCTTTCTTCAGCCATTCGTTGATGATCCATTTGCTGTCGATCTTTTCTGCAATGCGAAACTCGCCTTTGTCTAATTTTTCAATGACAGCACAAATGGCATCGCGAACTTCTTCCTTTTCCAATAAAGCTCGGTTTTCCCAAGCGCTTTCTATGATATTTCTTAAATTTTCCATAATTATTTATATGAGAAGTAATGCAAATATACGAAAAAGTTTAACTCCTAATTCCTAACACCTCATTCCTAATTGAAAAAATCCGTTGTCTGTTGTCCGTTGTCTGTTGACTATTTATTATCTTTGCAAACAAAAATTAAGAAATGGCAAGAATAATGGCAATCGATTACGGAAGGAAACGCTGCGGCATTGCAGTGACCGACCCTTTGCAAATCATCGCGAACTCATTGACGACAGTCGACACAAAGGATTTGTTGGCATTTATTTTGGATTATGTCAAGAAAGAAAATGTCGAGACTATCGTAATCGGAGAACCAAAAGATATGCAGAACAATCCTTCTGAATCAAGTCGTTACATAGAACCTTTTATCGGTCAGTTGAGAAAGGCGCTCCCAGAAATGGACATTAAACGTCATGATGAACGCTTCACATCCAAGATGGCGTTCCAGACCATGATCGATGCAGGTCTGGGTAAGAAACAACGTCAGAACAAGGCGCTCGTCGACACCATCAGCGCTACCATTATCTTGCAGTCTTATATGGAATCAGAAGCAATTAAGAAAAACAGATTTTAAATTTTAAGTTATGATATTACCTGTAGTGGCTTACGGCCATCCTGTTTTAAAGAAAGTAGCAGAAGAAATAGATCAGGATTATCCTGGATTACAACAGCTTATCGCTGATATGTTTGAAACAATGTATTATACAGAAGGTGTCGGTCTCGCTGCTCCTCAAATAAATAAATCGATAAGATTGTTCGTCATCGACGCTGAACCTTTCGTTGAGACTTATCCAGAAGCAAAAGGCTTTAAAAAAGTTTTCATCAATCCAGAAATCGTGGATCATTCTGAAGAGACTTGGACATTCCGTGAAGGTTGCCTCAGTCTCCCTGATATGAATGAAGATGTCGTTCGTCCAACAAGAGTGACAGTCAATTATTTAGATGAGAATTTCGTTGAACACGAAGAAGAACTCGATGGTATCTGCGCTCGCGTTTTCCAACATGAGTTCGATCATCTTGAAGGTAAGGTTTATGTCGACAGAGTCGCTCCAATGCGCAAAATGATGCTCAAAAACAAATTGCGTAATATTTCAGAAGGCTTCGTTCCTGTCGATTATAAAATGATTTTCCCTTCAAAAAGAAGACGATAAATTAATTCATAATTCATAATTGGAATAACTCCTAATTCCTAACTCCTAACTATGAAAAGATTCGTTTTGTTATTGTTGGCAGCAGTGTTGTTTTCCTGCGGTGAGAAGATGTCGGTTGAAAAAATCAATGAACTGGAATCTAAGGTGTTCGCAAAAGACGCTGTCTTGAGTGCTGAAAATGTGATTCGGCTTGTTGATGCTTACGTTCTTTTCGCAGAGCAGAATCCTAACGATCCACAGACTCCTGACTTCTTGTTCAAGGCTCTCGATGTTGCAGTAGGCGTTAATGCTGAAGGTCCTCAGAAGGCGATAGATATCGCTAATATCCTGATTGAGAAATATCCTGACTTTGAAATGACACCGATGGCGATGTTTATCAAAGGTTTCGTTTATGAAAATATGATCGGCGATTTGCAAAATGCGGAAATGACTTATCGTCAGTTCATTGAAAAATATCCAAACAGTCCTATAGTTGAAGATGTGAAAGCAACATTGGAAAACTTGGGACTCACACCAGAGGAATTGATTCGTAAATTCGAAGAAGCAAACTGATTTTTAAAGAAATTTTTAAACTAAAAACCTCAGAATCTCAAAATAATTTGAAGTTCTGAGGTTTTTTTATTGTGGGGGTGAGTTTCTGAAATTCAGAGTTTTTATATCAAAACGTTACGTTTTTCAATTCGTTGTTGAGGTTGTCGATGTAATTCAAGACATCGTCTTTACCTACTTCTTTTTCTGATGAAGTTATGAAAATAGGAGGGAGTTCTTCCCATTGTTCGGCAAGCTTGTCTTTGTAAACCTGGACGTTGCGTTGCAGTTCTACCTCTTTGATTTTATCGACTTTAGTGAAGATGATAGAGAAAGGCATCTGTAATTCTCCGAGGTGGCTGATGAATTCCAAGTCGATTTTCTGTGGCTCGATGCGGCTGTCGACCAAGACAAACATGCATACCAAATTCTTTCTGTTTTTGATATAGCTATCGAGCATCACTTTCCATGACTCACGATCTTTCTTGGAGCGTTGCGCGAAGCCGTAACCAGGCAAGTCGACGAGATACCATTCATCGTTGATCATGAAGTGGTTTATCGTTATTGTCTTTCCTGGAGTGGAAGATGTCTTGGCGAGCTGCTTCTTGTTTGTCAGCATGTTGATTAAGGATGATTTGCCTACATTAGAACGTCCGATGAAGGCGTACTCCGGTTTGTTTGCTGCAGGAAGCTTGTCAACCTTGGTGTTGCTTTGGAGAAAAATCGCTTTTCTTATGATCATAACTTTATGTTTGAATTTCAGAATTTTAGAAATTCAAAACCTCAGAGTTTTTTTAAGTTTCTGAGTTTCTGAATTTCTGAGTTTCTGAATTTTTGAATTTTTATTTCAAGTGTTCTGGTTTCTCGTCTTTGTTATAGATGAGGTGGCGTTCTATCTTTTCTGGATATACGTCTTCTATTGTGATCAGGATGGCTGTCTCTTCAACATCGCCGAATGGTGCGTTCAATGCTGTTCCGAATGTCTTCATTGTTGCAGAGAGGCTCATGTAAGCGTTGAACAATGGAGGTATTACAGAACCGTGTTCGCGGATGTATTTGCTGAGTGTGCGGTAGCTGTTTTGGTAGTTGTTGCCGTCGAGTCTCAGTTTCATGATCGCTGTTCTTGCCTTGGTCTTGATAGCCACTTCTGGATAAGGGTAGATGAGGTTATCATTGTCTGGGAAGAATTTATGCATGAAGAAGAGGATCATGTCGCGGAGAGCCTCGTCGTATTGAGAATACATTGTGACTTTACCGAAGAAATATTTTGCGTCAGGTGTCTGTGTGAGCACTGCGCCAAGACCGTCCCAAAGGTTGTCGAGGGTGAAGATGCTCTTTCTTACGTTGCCTGTTGATTGATATTTAGGCTGTACGAAAGAACGGCCCAATTCTATAGTGTAAGGCAGGTAATTCTTGATGAAGTCTTCTGAATAGTAGAACAACTCTGATGTTGGAGTATCTACCTGACCGTTATTTTTTATTGGTAATTTGTTGCATTCGATGAAGCGGTAGCCGCCGAGGATTTCTTTTTCGACTGGATCCCATACGATGAGCTGTTCGAAGTAAGCCTCATCTCTAGTGTCGAATTCGTCGATGTCGATGCTTTTGCCTGTGCCTCCGCCAGATTCGCGGAAAGCCCATTCACGTAAGCGACCGATTTCGCGCATAGTGTTAGGCGCGTTATGTGCGTTGACGATGTAAATCTCGTTGTGACCAAAATTTGTTTTTCTGACAAAACGTTCCTCGGTAAGCTCTTTTATGATATCTTCTACTGGAACGGCATCGATGATTTTTTCCATAATTTATATTGTATAATTTTTTTCTGGGTCAAAAGTTTGTTCGCAATCGTTAGGGAGGTTGTAGGCAAAGTTCCTCAATTTCATAGCCCATTCGGCATCAGTGTATCTTTTGTCGAAAGTCTGCCATGGTATTGGTTTGCCGAAGGTTATGGTTAAGGTCTGATTCTTTTGCTTGTAGAATTCGTTAACCAAAAACAACATTTCTATATTGGCTTTGATGCCTAACTTTTTGCGTATGTTGGAGAAGTTATAGAAGAAGTTGCTGTTTCTTCCTGAAATATGTGTCGGAATGATATCGCGTTGGGAAGCCTTGGCTTTGGTGATGAAAGTCTTCTTCCATTCCAAGTCGATAATCTTTCCGTTTTGTTTTCTGGAGCATAATCCGAAAGGATAGTAGCAAATGGTTCTGTCGCCAGCGAATGTGTCGTTGAGTATCTTGATATTGTCGGCGTTGCTGCCAAGTTTGTTGACCGGAATGAAAAGAGGTCTGAGGTTTGGGACGAAAAGAAGGAAATCGTTTACAGGAGTGATAACGTCTGGCTTTACCTTGCCGACGGTGTCGATGAGAGCGATTCCGTCGAGACCGCCGATAGGATGGTTTGCTGCTATGACATAACGGCCGTCTTTTTCAATATGATCAATGCCTACTGCATTTACGGTTGTCTTGAATTCGTTCATGGCTTCAGCTACGAATGGTAATCCTGACACGCCTTCTGTTCTTAATAATAAACCGTTGATATCGTCCTGATGAAGGATCTTCTTTAAATATCTGAATACGAAACGAGGAAGTTTCTTGGCGAGTTTTGGAATCTTTTCTCCAATAATCTTCTCAATGTCAATTTGTAATGCTTCTTTATTGCTCATTATGTTCAATATTATAAAAACCGATTTTGAGAAATTGTTTCACGATTGCAAAAATAAATAATTATTGAAATAATACAAGAAAGTTTTTAAGAAACTCGGAAGCTCAAAATCTCAGAAACTTAAAATATCATAATTTTTTAAATTTTGATGTTCTGAATTTCTGCTTTTCTGAGGTTTTGTTGACTGTTGGAATATTGTTGAAAACTTTTTGAAAAAAAATAGACAAAAGTGGTGGAAAGTGGGAAAAAATGCACTAATTTTACAAGTTGAAAAAATGATTTGATAATGAATTATCCAATAGGCGAATATTATTGTAAATTAGACAGTAAGGGCAGACTTCTTCTTCCTAGCAGCTTTAAGGAACAGCTTGGAGATGTGATAGAAGAGGGCTTTGTGTTGCGTCCTAGTCTTTTTGGCGATTGTCTCGAGCTTTTTGGAATGAGTGACTGGCGTGCGATGCAAGAGAAGCTCGGCAAGCTGAATCCTTTCAAGGCTGAGAATGTGATGTTGATCCGTCGTTTTAATGCTGGCGCTCGTATGGTAAAAGTCGATGCTAATGGTCGTCTTCAAATCCCAAAAGATTTGATGGAGAAAACTAATCTTGTAAAAGAAGTTGTTATGACTTCTTTGATTGATAGAATGCAGATCTGGGATCGCTCTTTGAAGGAAATAGAGGATTCTAAGATTTCTGAAAAAGAATTTGCAGAGATGCTTACTGCAAAATTAGGTGATTGTGATTTTATTGGTTAACAAATAAAAAAAATAAAGAGATGTATCATATTCCTGTAATGTTAAACGAAAGTATTGAAGGTTTGAATATCAATCCTAATGGAACTTATGTTGATGTGACATTCGGCGGTGGAGGTCACTCACGTCGTATTTTGGAATGCCTTGGCGAAGGCGGTCGTCTCTTTGCTTTTGATCAAGATGAAGATGCGGCTAAGAATGTTATCGATGATAGTCGTTTTACATTCATTCAGCAGAATTTCCGTTATATGAAAAACTTCCTTCAGCTTTATTGCGGAGGTAAGGTTGATGGCATTCTTGCTGACCTTGGCGTTTCTTCATATCAGTTTGATACTCCTGAAAAGGGCTTCTCTACACGTTTTAATGGCCGTCTTGATATGAGAATGAATCAGAATGCTGCTGTAGATGCGTCAAGTGTTGTCAATACATATGACGTATCGTCTTTGGCATCTGTGTTTTCTCGTTATGGCGAGTTGAGAAATGCAATGGCTATAGCTGATGCTATAACTATGGCTCGTGAAGTAAACCCTATAGAAACTACAGATGATTTGAAAGCTGCTGTGGCTAGATTCTTACCTAGAGGCTCGGAGAATAAGGTCTTGGCTCAGATATTTCAGGCTCTTAGAATTGAGGTTAATGAAGAGATGAAAGTGCTTGAAGCTTTTTTGGGTCAGTGTGCTGATGTTCTTAATCCTGGTGGAAGACTCGTTGTGCTTTCTTATCATTCTCTTGAAGATAGACTTGTTAAGAATTTTATGAAGACTGGCAATGCTGAGGGTAACTTGGAAAAGGACTTCTTTGGCAATCAGCTTACACCTTATAAATTAATGACAAGTAAGCCTATCGTTCCGTCTGATGAAGAGATTCAATTGAATAGCAGAGCTAGAAGTGCAAAGCTTCGCGTGGCGGAAAGGAGAGCTAAATGATAAATTTTAATAAAATAAATGAAGATCCTGAGGAAGGTTTGTTGGCCGGTGGCGTAAGCTCGCCTAAAAAGAAGGCTAAGGTTAATAGGCTTATCGTTGATATAATGGGCGGCGATGTCTTTTCTAAAGATGGCTTCGTGGGCTTGTTTCCTTTTGTTTTCTATATAGTCTTTTTGTCAATGTTATATATTACAAATGTTTACATTGCGGAGGATATGAGCAGGGAGATCGCTGGCTTGAATCGTAAGATTGAAGATCTTCATGTTGAATACGTGTATCTTGAGTCTGAGATAACAAAGATAACGAAGCAGTCTAACATGGTTAACATGTTGAAGAATAAAGGTATAAAAGAATCTGTTGAGCCTTTGAGAAAGATTGTCGTTGATGAGAAAGGAGGACGCTATGAAGATTGATCCTAAAAATGATGTCTTATGGAGGGTGTTCCTCGTTTACTTTATCGTTGTCGCTGTTGGTATATGGATTGTCCTTGCGATTGTTAAGATACAGGTTAAGGAGAAGGACGAGCTTCTTGAGAGAGCAAGCAAAAGAGAATTGAAAATCAGAGACGAGAAGGCGCATAGAGGTAATGTCATCTCTAAAAACGGAACATTGTTGGCCACTTCGGTGCCGCGATATAGCATCTATTTCGATCCTGTTTCTGTTGAGGAAGAATTGTTTAATAGAGAGGTTGCTCAGTTGGCTGATAGCTTGAGTCGTTTGCTTAAGAATAAGTCAAAACAGCAGTATGTGTCTTATCTTAAAGATGCTCGCGCTAAAGGAAGACGTTATGTTAAGATTGCCAATAAGATAAGCGTTGCTGATTATAAAAGGATGCAGAATTTTCCAATCTTCAGAGCAGGAAAGAATAAAGGCGGTTTTATAGCAGAGAGAAGTTATGTGAGGGAGTTGCCTTATGGTGAGTTGGCTGCTCGTACCATCGGATATGTCAGAGAAGAAGAAAATATTTTCGTAGGACTTGAAGGCGCTTATAATAGTAGTCTTAGAGGCAGTGACGGAAAGCAGCTGGTCAGACGTATTAACGGTAACTTCTGGATGCCGATGCCTTCATCTGATAATGTTGATCCTGTAAACGGTGACGATGTTTATACTTCTATAGATATTGAGATACAAGATGTTGCGGAGAACGCTCTTAAAAAATGTCTTATAGAAAATGACGCTCTTCAGGGTTGCGTGGTGCTTATGGATGTCAAGTCTGGCTTTGTTGAAGTCATGGCTTCCTTGAGTTATAACGAGGAAAAGAATAAATACGAAGAGGCTTATAACTTCGCGTTGCGTCATAATGTGGAACCAGGTTCTACATTCAAGGCTATCACGATGTGTGCGCTTCTTGAAAACAATCCTAGCTTGGATATAGACAGCAAGCTTCAGTTGGGAATGACCGACTATAAGGTGTTCTATAAGAGGACGATGCGTGACTCACATCGCGTTACTGATGAGAAAGGTTATACAACTATACGTAACGCCTTTGAACAGTCTTCGAATATCGCTTTTGCGACATTAGTGGAAGATGCTTTCGTTGATAATCCTCAGAGATATATCGATCTTATTTATAAGACAAAGATTCAGGAACCTTTAAACCTTGACATAAAAGGTGAGGCTAGACCTGATATCAAAACTACAAAAGATAAAAGATGGTCTAAGTTGTCATTGCCATGGATGTCTATTGGCTATGAGGTGATGATGACGCCGATACAGATACTTACGTTCTATAATGCTATAGCAAATGACGGCGTGATGGTTAAGCCTCAATTCGTTAAGGAAATACGTCACGGCAATGAAGTCAAGCAGACTTTTGACACTATAGTGATAAATGAACGTATCGCTTCAGAAGGGACGATAGAAACCTTGCAAGAACTTTTGGAAGGCGTTGTGCAAAATGGTACAGCTAAGAACATGAGTAAGTTGGGCTTCTCTGTCGCAGGTAAGACCGGTACTGCTCAGATTTCACAAGGATCTGCTGGATATAACAAGAAAAATTATACAGCTACATTCGTGGGTTATTTCCCGGCTGATGAACCTAAGTATTCTTGTATCATAGTTGTCAGCAACCCTCGTGGTAAAAGATATTACGGTAGTTCTGTGTCAGGCCCGGTGTTTAAGGAAATTGCGGAGAAGATCTATGCGACACGTTTGGGCGTGATAGACGAGACTGGTGATTATGAGGCGAATTGTAACTCTTTCGCAACATCGTCGATGGTGTATTTCAATGATTTCCTTGACTATTGCAATATGGAAAATATATCATTTGTCGATAATGTGCAAGATAACGAATGGGTTTCTGTAAATAAGGCTAATGATGAGTTATTTGTGAATTCAGTGGAATTTGAAGAAAATATAGTTCCAGATGTGAAGGGTATGAACGTGACTGATGCCGTATATCTTTTGGAGTCGATGGGATGGAAAGTGAAATTTGACGGATATGGCAAAGTGAAGTCTCAGTCGGTTAAACCTAATACGGAATTAAGAAAAGGAAGTGTTATTAACTTAGTTTTAAGTTCAAAATGAAAAAGATAAACGACATATTAAAAAGATGTGACATCATTGAGACTGTCGGACGTGACGACAGGAGTGTCTCTAGCTTGGCTTTCGATTCTAGAAAGTCGGCTGAAGATGTAGCTTTCTTCGCAGTGCGCGGAACACAAGTCGATGGCCATGACTATATTTCTAAGGCGATAGAACAAGGCTCTAGTGTCATCGTGTGTGAGCGTCTTCCTGAAAATGTAAGCGATGAGGTTACTTATTATGTCGTTGAAAACACAGCCAAGGCTTTGGGTTATGCTGCTTCAGAGTTTTACGGAAGACCATCAGAGAAGTTGCGTCTCGTAGGCGTTACTGGTACTAATGGCAAGACAACCATAGCGACTTTGCTGTACAGACTTTTCTTTAACGCTGGATATCCTTGCGGTTTGTTGTCGACAATAGAGAACAGGATCAATAATGTTGTGGTTCCATCGACACATACTACAGGTGATCAGTTGCAGATCAATGAGATGTTGAGCAAGATGGTCGACGCTGGATGTGAATATGCTTTTATGGAAGTCAGTTCACATGCCGTTGATCAGGACAGAATCGCAGGACTTCATTTCGAAGGCGGCATATTCACCAACCTCACTCACGATCATCTCGACTATCATAAGACAGTGGCAGCATATCGCGATGCCAAGAAGAAATTCTTCGATAATCTTGAATCATCGGCATTTGCTCTTACAAACCTCGATGACAAGAATGGCATGGTGATGCTTCAGAATACAAAGGCAAAGAAAAAGACATATTCCTTAAGAACAGACGCTGATTTCAAAGGCGTTGTCTTGGAAAGTTATTTCGATGGTATGGAGTTGAAGATCAACAGAAATAATGTATTCACATATTTAGTCGGAAAGTTTAATGTAAGTAATTTGCTCGCGATCTTTGGCGCTGCTTCATTGTTGGGAATGAATGACGACGATTTGTTAAAAGGTGTCAGCCAGCTCCAAAGCGCTCCTGGCAGATTTCAGGTCGTTCAGTCTGAAGCTGGAATAGTAGGTATCGTGGATTATGCTCATACACCGGACGCTTTGAAGAACGTGCTTGACACTATCAATGAGATAAGAACACATAACGAGACTCTTATCACTATAGCAGGCGCCGGCGGTAACAGAGACGCTGCCAAGAGACCAGAGATGGCCGCAGTTGCAGTGGCGAAGAGCGACAGACTCATACTCACCAGCGACAATCCTCGTTTCGAAGAGCCAGAAGAGATTATAAGGCAGATGCGTGCTGGTGTCGGCGGCGAATATTATAATAAGGTGCTGAGCATAACAGACAGAAGAGAAGCTATCAGGACAGCGGTGGCTCTCGCAAAGAGAGGCGATATCATCCTCGTGGCAGGAAAAGGTCATGAAGATTATCAGGATGTAAAAGGCGTGAAACATCATTTTGACGATGTTGAAGAATTGACAAAAGCATTTAACGAGAAATAAAATTATTAAAAGATGTTATACTACTTATTTGAATATCTGGATAAATGTTGTGATTTCCCTGGCGCAGGTATGTTTACATACGTGACCTTCCGTGCCTTGTTCGCGATAATATTGTCATTGGTGATATCGATATGGTTCGGCAAATATTTTATCAAATTATTGAAAAGACATCAGATATCAGAGACTCAGAGAGACGAGAGCATAGACCCTTTTAACACACAGAAAAAAGGCGTGCCAACTATGGGCGGTCTCATTATCATAACAGCAATCTTGATACCATGTCTTTTGATAGGAAAGTTGAAAAACACTTATATGATATTGATGATAATAACAACAGTATTGTTGGGTGTTGTTGGTTTTGCTGACGATTATATCAAGACTTTCAAAAAGAAAAAAGACGGTCTCAACGGCTGGTATAAAGTGGCTGCTCAGATACTCCTCGGCCTTATAGTAGGACTTACATTGCGCTTCAGCCCAGCTGTAGTGATGAATGAGAAGGTCGAGACAAAGATTGAAAACAACAAGGAAATTGTCGTCAAGACTCCAGACGTAAAGTCAACAAGAACAACTATTCCTTTTATCAAGGATAATAACTTGAACTATTCAGATTTATTCAGATTCTTAGGTGAGCCATATAAATATTGGGCAGGCTGGATCTTCTTCGTAATGTTGACAGTCTTCGTCGTTACAGCGGTGTCAAACGGATCCAATCTCAATGACGGCATGGACGGCATGGCGGCGGGTAACTCGTCTATAATGGGTATCGCCATCGGAATCTTGGCGTATGTGTCGAGTAACCTTGTCATGGCTGACTATCTTAATATCATGTTTATTCCTGGCAGTGAGGAAGTCGTAGTGTTCATGTGTGCCTTCGTCGGTGCCTTGATAGGATTCTTGTGGTACAACTCATATCCTGCACAGATATTCATGGGCGACACAGGAAGCCTTACAATAGGTGGCATCATCGCTGTGTCTGCTATCATAATACATAAGGAATTGCTGCTTCCATTGATATGCGGCGTCTTTTTGTGGGAAAGCGTGTCTGTGATATTACAGAAGTTCTATTATAAAGCAGGAAAGAGAAAAGGCGTCAAACAGCGTCTTTGGAAAAGAACTCCGGTGCATGATCATTACAGAACATCATTGGCGCTGGTAGAGAAAAACGACCCAGGATGCAAGGTGATGTTCAAAGGCTCGTCTCAGCTTTATCACGAGACAAAGATAACATTCCGCTTCTGGATCATAAGCATAATACTTGCAGCAGTAGCAATATTAACATTGAAAATTAGATAACGATATATAATACACTAGATATTATGACATTAGAACAATTGGCAAAGCAAGGTAGAAGAACAGCTACAATGACAACAGCTGCTACCATCACATCAAAGATGAGTCAGATAAGAAAAGAAAGCATCAAGCAGGCTTTCTGTGATTTTGAAAATGTGAAATATAGATATGAATATGTTGACGTCGTTGATGGAGTTACATATTATGACGACTCAGCAGCATGCTCAACAGAGGCTACTTGGTTCTCATTCGACAATATGCATCAGCCAGTGATATGGATCACTTATGGCAACAACAACGATTGCGAAGACTTGATGGTTCAGGTGAAGAAACATGTCAAGGCTATAATATGTATTGGAAATAACACAGAGAAGATCCATAAGGTTTATGATGAGATCTTGAAGGATAAGGTCGTCGACTGTGACTCATTGGCTAAGGCTGTGAGAATGGCATCTGTTATGGCAGAGTCTGGCGATAGTGTAATGCTTTCTCCTGCTACACATGCTAATGTCGACTATAACTCATACATGGACAGAGGTGACGATTTCAAACAATTTGTTTATTCTTTAAAATAAAAATAATGAAACTGTTTAATAAGATATTTCAAGGAGACCGAGTCATCTGGATGATTGTTGCCATGTTGACTTTGGTATCGCTGTTGGCTGTATATAGCGCGACAGGCACCTACGCCAATGCTAAGTTTGATGGTAACAACACATATGTATTGTTGCGTCATGCCGTTACATTGGTTATAGGTCTTGCAGCTGTTTACGGCGCTCATCTTGTGAAATATACTTATTATTCAAGATTGTTTCAGATAGCATTTTGGATCTCTATTCCGTTGTTGGCTTATACTTTGCGCTTTGGTGCTGACCTTAACGAGGCTCAGCGCGTCGTGTATATCTTCGGCGTTTCATTCCAAAGTAGCGACTTTGCCAAGATAGCTCTGATAGGTTATTTGGCAAGAGAACTGACGATAAGACAAGACGAGATAAAGAGTTTTAAAAGTGCTTTTATCCCATTGATGTTGCCTGTATTGGCAATAGTGGGGCTGATATTTCCAGAGAACTTCTCAACAGCAGGTATCTTGTTTGCCAGTTGCATGGTGCTTTTGTTTGTTGGAAGAATCAATATGAAATATCTAGCTATATTCTTGGCAGGAGCTCTGGTTATCATGAGCATCTATATAATAATAGTGTTGAACGTAGCGGAAGATAAAGGTAGGACAGGAGTATGGGTTCAACGTATAGAGAGCTTCGTTGAGAAATTCAAGAAAGACGAAGATAAAAGCATTGAAGATATTGCTAAAGAAGAGAATGCCGAAGACTTTCAGGCGATACAGTCTAAGATCGCCATTGCAGGCGGCGGAATTTTAGGAAAAGCTCCAGGAAGAAGCACTCAGCGTAACTATCTTCCACACCCATATTCTGATTTTATATTTGCCATTATCGTAGAGGAGTATGGTTTGCTGGGTGGTGCCTTCGTGGTATTGCTATATCTTATATTACTATATCGAGCCATTAGGATCATGGTCACGATACCGCAGTCGTTCGGAGGTTTCGTGGCTTTTGGTCTGGCATTTCTGCTTGTGATGCAGGCGATGGTGAACATGGGCGTCGCGACGGGAATATTCCCAGTGACTGGACAGCCGCTGCCGTTCATAAGCATGGGTGGTACGTCGCTGCTGTTTACGGGTGGTGCCTTCGGAATAATATTGAGTGTATCAAAAGAAATAGATAAAATAAATGAAAGAAAAAATGAACTCGCAACAGCCGAAAGTGATAATTAGTGGCGGTGGCACAGGAGGTCATATCTTTCCTGCTATAGCAATCGCCGACAGCCTGAAGAAACGTTATCCTCAGGCAGAGATACTTTTTATAGGTGCCAAAAATCGTATGGAGATGGATAGAGTGCCGAAGGCTGGCTATCCTATAGAGGGATTGTGGATCAGCGGATTTAAGAGAGAACTTTCATTGGATAATCTCAGCTTCCCTTTCAAGCTTATCAGCAGCATGATAAACGCTAGGAGGATTTTGAAGAGATTCAGACCAGATGTGGTGATAGGCGTGGGCGGATTCGCTAGCGGCCCTACTATGAAGACTGCTGCCTCGATGAACATACCTATCGTGATACAAGAACAGAATTCCTATCCAGGAATAACAAATAAGATAGTGGCTAAGAAAGCTGCCAAGATATGCGTGGCTTACGACAATATGGAACAATGGTTCCCTAAAGATAAAATAGTCTTGACAGGTAATCCGTTGAGAAATAATATAGTCCCGATGGATGACAGAAGAGACGAAGGCGTTAAGTTCTTTGGCCTCGACCCTGAAAAGAAAACGATATTGCTGGTCGGCGGAAGCCAAGGCGCTCTTGGAATCAACAGAGGCATCTCTGCACAACTCGCTTCTTTTAAGGAAAATGACTATCAGATGATATGGCAGACCGGTAATCATTATTACGAAAAGGCTCTTAAGGAAGTGGAGGAAAACGGACTGCAGGACAGAATAAAATGCACTGTCTTCATCGACAGGATGGACCTCGCTTACGCTGCGGCTGACGTGGTCATATCTCGTGCTGGCGCGATGTCGATATCAGAGCTCTCTCTGCTCCATAAGGCGGTGGTGTTCGTGCCGCTACCTACAGCTGCAGAAGATCATCAGACTAAGAACGCGATGAGTCTCGTGAATGCCGACGCTGCTATGATAGTGAAGAACTCCGAGACGGAAAAGGAACTGCTTCCTGCAGTATTCGGCTTGTTGGGAAATGTCGACAAGCAAAATGAAATGAAAGGCAATATCGCTAAGTTCGCTAGACCTAATGCAGCAGAGGATATTGTGGATCAGATAGAAATGATATTGAATAAATAATATTTGTCATGAATAAGATTGCTAAACAAAACATATATTTCTTGGGTATAGGTGGCATAGGAATGAGCGCCTTGGCTCGTTATTTCTATAACAAAGGATGTCAGGTGTCGGGTTATGACAAGACACCGTCACCATTGACCAAGAAACTGGAAGAGGAAGGCATTCTTATTCATTACGAAGATGATCCAGCATTGATACCTGAGAATGTGGATTTCGTGATACTCACTCCTGCGATACCTTCAGATTCTAAGGAACTCGCTTATCTTCGTGAGAAAGGCGTGAGGATAATAAAACGCGCTCAGGTGCTGGGTGAGATATCACGTCAGTGCGACACCGTAGCTGTCGCTGGCAGTCACGGCAAGACAACCGTTACATCCTTGGTGTCGCATCTCTTGCATTATGCCCAGAAACCGATGTCGGCTTTCATAGGCGGTATAGCAAAGAACATAAACAGCAATGTTATCATCGGTGATGAAAACGATGAAGTCGTTGTCATGGAAGCCGATGAGTTCGACAGATCATTTTTGCAGATAACACCATATATCAGCATAGTGACATCTATAGATGCGGATCATCTCGATATCTATGGCGATGAGGCGCAGGTTGTAGAGGCTTTTAACCAATTCGTTGACAAAACAAAGTCTGATGGCGTGGTGATATGTAATAGCGCATTGCCTATAGTTACAGATAGAAAGAAACTCACTTACGGTTTGAAAGACGCCGATGTGATGGCTCGTAACATAAGAGTGGTAGACGGCATGACAAGATTCTCTGTCGTGACATCAGAGGGGATGGACTTTGGAGAATATAAGATGCAGCTCTTTGGTGAGCATAACGTCATGAATGCCTTGTCTGCTATCATGGCATGTCTGCAGCTTCATGTCGACATGAAGACTATAAGAGAAGGCCTCGCTGCTTTCCAGGGCGTGGCTCGTCGTTTCGACATAAGAGTCAAGGATGAGAAAGTGTGTTATATCGACGATTACGCACATCATCCAGAAGAGATAAAGGCCTCGTTGAAAGCAGTCAAGACGATATTCCCTGACAAGAAGCTGACATTGGTATTCCAGCCTCATCTCTTTTCAAGAACCAGCGATTTCATGGATGGATTCGCAGAGGCACTGTCGCTCGCCGATCAGTTGCTGCTGATGGAAATCTATCCGGCTCGCGAAAAACCGATGCCAGGAGTGACATCATCGGTCTTGCTTGAAAAAATAACATGCAAGAAAAAGCAGATATGCCAGAAAGAAGATCTTCTTGATACAATAAAGAAAATAAAACCGGAACTGATTGTGACAATGGGAGCTGGCGACATCGACCGTTTTGTACCACAAATAGAAACATTGCTTAAGTCATGAGAAAAGTCCTTAACATATTAGCACTCGTATTGACGCTGTCGGCATTGATTGCATTGTCGGTGTATTGTGCCTACGATCATTTCCATGATAATCTGAAAGATGTCAACCTGGAAATCTTGAGGAAGACAGAGAAAGGATTCGTGGATTATGACAAGACTTATAAGATGATACTCGATATCTGTGATACAGCGAATAACTATCAGGTCAATATGATAGACGTCGATTCTGTCTTGAATGCCTTGAACGCCAATCCTTGGATTATCAGTGCTGAAGCGAACATGAATCTTAAGGCATATCTCGACGTTGAGATAACAGAATGTGAACCTATTGCTCGTATATATGGCAAAAACGGAAAATCGGTATATGTCGACGCTGAAGGAAACCTTTATCCAAGCAGCAGCCAGTATGTTCCACGCCTCCTGATTGCGAGCGGAATTAACTTCCCTGCCGACAAGTTGGGCAACGTCGGTGATGAGCATTATGCTAATACAGAATTGCCTCAGACGTTTAATCTTATAAAGGAAGTTCTGGGCAATGATTACGCCAAAAATTGTGTCAGACAGATTCATTATGACAAGAAGAAAAATTACATTTTTTCAGTGAATAACACGAATATTATTGTTATCTTTGGCGATGTTAAAGATATTGGAGAAAAGTTGTTAAAAATGAAGCATTTCTTTGATAAAATGCAAGGAAATCCTGAACTCGATAACTATAAAGAAATAAATTTGAATTATAAAAACCAAGTAGTTTGTACCAAAATAAAAAACAAGAAAATATGAGTGATCCTGTATATATAGTTGGTCTAGATATCGGCACGACAAAAATCGCCTGTATTGTTGGCGAGAAAATGCCTAATGGAAAAATAGAGATACGTGGTTACGGCAAGACTGAGTCAACCGGCGTGAAGAGAGGTATGGTCTTTAATATCGAAGAGACTGTAGATGCTATTAAACGCGCTGTTGCTGAGGCTTCAGAACAATCAAAGGTTGATATTAAAAGCGTCAATGTCGGTATAGCAGGTCATCATATCAAGAGCCTTCAACATCGTGGCGTGTTAATCAGAGAGAATGCTGATGTTGAAATATCAGATCAGGAACTCGATAAGTTAAGACAAGATATGTATAAGATTGGTGTCTCTCCAGGTGAAGAGATCATCAATGTTATACCACAAGAATATATCGTTGATGGTGAAGTCGGCGTACGTCCTAAAGGTATGGTCGGCAATAAGATTGAAGCTAACTTCCATGTCATCATCGGACAGACTTCAGCTGTTAAGAACATCATCAAATGTATAGAACATGCAGGTCTCGAAATGGAGAATATGATTCTCGAACCTATAGCATCGGCAGCAGCAGTGCTCAGCGAAGATGAAAAAGAAGCTGGCGTCGCTATCGTCGATATAGGTGGTGGTACAACAGACATCGCTGTGTTCTATGATTCAATAATTTATCATACAGCAGTTATTCCTTTCGGAGGTAATATCATCACAGAAGACATCCGTCAAGGCTGCTCAATCATCAAGAAACACGCAGAAGAAATCAAGGTTAAGTTCGGTTCTGCAGTGGCAAGCGAAAACAGCGAAGACGAAGTAGTCTCAATCCCAGGAATACGCGGCCGCGAACCAAAAGAGATTTCTTTCAAGAACTTGGCAAGCATCATCCAGGCTCGCCTTGAAGAAATATTCGACCTCGTGAACTTTGAGATACAAAAAGTTAACTCAGAACATAAGCTTATAGCAGGTATCGTTCTTACAGGCGGTGGCGCTATGATGAAACATATCCGTCAGCTCGCTGAGTTCAAGACTGGTCTCGAAGTAAGATTGGGCTATCCTAATGAATATCTTGCAAACGAGACATCAGAAGATTTGGCAAGTCCTTTATATTCAACAGGTATCGGTCTCGTGATAGAAGGTATCGCTAAATATGAAAACGACCTTAAGAGAGGTAAGAGCGAAGGCATCACAAACGGACTTGTAAGAGATAATATGACAGATGATGATAATGAAGGTGGAGAAAAAGAAGATTCAAAAGTCGGCGGAGGATTCTCAATAGGTGGTATTATCACTACATTATCAAAGATCTTCAAATCAGAAAACTTAGACAAGGATATTACAGACAAATAATAAATAACTATGACAGAATTAATTAAATTCGACACTAAGGAAGAAAGACCTAACATCATCAAAGTCATTGGCGTTGGTGGCGGCGGTAGCAATGCTGTTACACACATGTTTACCGAAGGTATCCAAGGTGTTGATTTTATACTTTGTAATACTGACTATCAGGCTCTTGAAAAAAGTCCTGTGGCCAAGAAAGTGCATCTCGGAAAACGTGCCCTTGGTGCTGGCAACAAACCAGAGGTGGGCCGTGATGCAGCTTTGGAGACGACAGAAGAATTGCGTGATATACTCGGTGAAGACACTAAGATGTTGTTTATCACTGCAGGTATGGGCGGCGGCACAGGTACAGGCGCTGCTCCAGTCGTGGCTTCAGTGGCAAGAGAACTTGATATACTAACAGTCGGAATCGTGACAATGCCTTTCAGCTGTGAAGGCAAACGCCGACAACAACAGGCTCTCGACGGTATAGCAGAACTCCGTAAACATGTCGATACTCTCCTCGTAATCAGCAACGACAAGCTTCGCGATGAATACGGCGACATGAAACTGACTCAGGCTTTCAAAAAGGCTGACGACGTGCTCAAGACTGCTGCTAAAGGTATTGCCGAAATCATTACAGTGACAGGCTATGTCAACGTCGACTTCCAGGATGTCAATACCGTTATGCGTAACAGCGGTAAGGCAATCATGGGTTCAGGTTATGCAGAAGGCGAAGACAGAGCGATACGCGCTGTGGAAGAGGCAGTTCACTCTCCACTCCTCGACGACTCTGATATCAAAGGTGCTAAGAATATCCTCATATATATCACATCTGGAAACGACGAAGTGTCTCTCGATGAGGTTATGGAAATAACAGAATATGTACAGGATGCAACAGGTAACTGCTCTGAAGTGATATGGGGTAATGGCGAAGATGCAGCTCTCGGTGGTGGCATCAATGTCACACTCATCGCTACTGGCTTCAATGATGGCAACGATAGACGTAATGACTTGTCAGATAATGCCAGCGACGTGAAAGTGCATAGAATGTATTGCGACTTGACAGGTAATGCTCCAGAAGAAGAACCTCAGCAAGAGATATGTAAATTCGATAAACCAGAAACAGAACCAGAGATTCAAGTCATCAACAAGGGAAAGGTGGAAGAACCTGTTACTTTTGAACCTAAAGATAACAAGAAAATCCATACCCTTGGAGGTGATGACGAAGACGATAACATCGGTGGCGGCAACGGATTCAATCCAACAAGAAATACAAGCACTTCTTCTGACAGAAATGTAAATACAACTACTCCAACAACTCGCGTCTATAACAATCCATTCAACAATAATGATGACGATGATGATTATGGAATTACATCTTATGTGAGAGATAGCGCAGACACTCAGACTCTTGTCAGACATAAGGTCAAGACAGAACAAGATAAAGCAGGAGTGAGCCAACAGGAAATGCTTCGCCGTCAACGTCTGTCTTCTCTTAACATGAACTTAAGATCAATAGAACATATTGAAGAAATGGAAAACCAGCCAGCATACAAACGTATGGGCGTAAATATCTTCAATAACAATGAGGAACAACAGCTTTCATCTTATTCTTCTAATAAAGAAAAAGGACTACGTGAAAGCAATTCCTTCCTCCATGACAATGTAGATTGATCAAGATAAAATAGATATTAAATAAAGCGATAAGGTTTAAAACTTTATCGCTTTTTTATTGTTGAATTGTTAAAAATTAACAATATGTCAACAATAATTTTAGCAATAAGAACAGAGGTCTTTTATACAAGGATAGCTTTAAGCAAAGGTGAAAATATAGTATATCAAAGTGATATAGATCATTCAAGAGATGATTTCATTCTGATGGATGAGGTCGTCGATCAGCTGCCTTTCCGTCGAGACGCCATTATGAACAGACTGCGTCAGGATGCCGTAGATATCAAGTCGATAGAATATGTCGTGGCAGAAGGCGGACTGCTTAAGCCTTGTGAGGCGGGCGTTTATGAGATTGATAAAATTATGGTTGGCGATATGATTGATGGAGTGGGAGGTGAGGATGTGATAAATATGGCTGGACTTCTGGCTTTTACCATCGCCAATACTTTACGCGTGAAGTCATTGGTCGTTGATCCAGCTTCCGTCGATGAGCGTTCAGAGATAGCGAGCTTCTTCACGCATCCGATAACAAGAAGAAAATCGCTTTTCCATGCGCTTGTGCATAAATATCTGTCAAATAAATATGCGAGATCTATTAATAAGAAATATGAGGATATGAACATCATATTCTGTCATGTGAGCGACAGAAACGTCTCGGTGGCTGCTCATAGAAAAGGACTCGTCGTTGATGTGAATCAGGCTTATATGGGATTCGGACCAATGGGGTTCTTTGAGACAGGAACGATGCCGGTGTCGAATGTGATGGATATGCTGCTGAAAAAACATTATACCAAAGAAGAGATGTTAAAGCTTGTTAACAGAAATGCTACCTTTCATTATTATATACATACAAACTCATGCGATGAGATAATGTCGTCGCATAAAGATAGCAGGATAGATATTATTCTGGATGTCATGTCGTATCAGATAGCCAAAGAGATAGCGTCTCATTATGTCACGCTGGAAGGTAAAATAGACGCTGTTATTTTATCAGGAAAAATATTCTCCGACAAACGTTTTTTTAAGTATCTTTCAACTCGAATTGAAGATATTGCTCCGATAGAGTCTTATCCAAAAGATTATACCATCGAGGCAATGGTTTACAATGTTTTACAAACTGTAAAAGGAGAGAAGAAAATAAAAACCTATGGCTGATCTGTTGAAGAAAATATCTTTTTTATCGCTGATTTTATCAATAATAATTTCGTTCGTGAGTTGTCTGGATGATAATCCTGATTCTGACTGTTCAAAGACATTTTTCAATGACTTTGAGAAAGAATGTGAAAACTCAATATGGAAAAATATATTACGCGTAGAAAAAGATGCTGCCTTCTCAGGTGATTACGTGTGTGAATGCACCGCTGATATGATATATGCCTTCGGCTTTAATTACGATATCGATGATAGTATTGAAAATGCAAACGCCTTGATTTCAATAGATATGAAACTTAAGGCTGAGCATAAGCTTAATTCTGTTTTCGTCGTTTCAGTTAAAAAAGACGGCAATACTAAATTCTGGAAGTCTTTCCCTATGTCAGAAGAATTCGCTGAAAATCAATGGTACCACAATGCTTTGTCTTTAAGTCTCCCAAATGATGTCATTGAAGATGGAGAACTTAACTGTTACATATTGAATGATAAGCAAGAGTCATTCTTTGTCGATGACTTTCATTTTGAGTTAAAATATTTTAAGACTCCGACTTATCTCGATGAAGTTGAGCAATATGATTTGCCTAAAGATTTGAAAAATGTTTTTAACACAAAATCTGTTAACATCCTTTATTCTGAGAAAAGAAGCCAGATAGTCCTTGCAGATGAAAATGATAATCCTTTGACAAAACCATTGTCATTGTTTTATTCTTTGATCATTGATAACGACACTGTTGATTTTAAAACATCAGAATTTAAAAACCTCAAAAGTTCAAAGCTCAAAGCTCAAAGTTCAGAGCTCAAAGTTCAAAGTTCAGAGTTCTGCGTTCAATTAACAATGTCTGAAGAAAACGATTCTAATGTTAGTTTCCATTTAGAAACAACATACAACAAAGACGTAAAAGTTTTGAAGTCATCTTTGCTAATTCCTTTCTTGAATGATGACTTTACAGTTTACAGAAGAAATCCGTTTGTCGACACCTGTGACTATCAAGATGTATATTATTTAGATAAGGAAGGATTTTCTCTTTCTTTTGAAGATAAGCAATTGAATCTTTATCATCCTGACAATGTCTCATCGATTCAGTTGGATGTGAAAAACGCGACAGCTCATATCAATGCAGATTATTATTACGACCATCTTCTGATGCGATATGAGCTTTTGGATACATCTTATTATTATATAGACAACTCGCCGACCTTCATGAAAGAAGGAGATGTGCAGAAGTCGTCTTTCGTGATTTCGTTGACAGATAAGGCAGAACTGCCTCGTATTATGCCAGTTTTCGATGGTTATGAATCGGCGTTCATCTGGACGGAACATGCAGATTGGACGGACATCAAGACGCATCGCGCCACATATTTCGGAAGCGAGGATGTGAATGATGCAGAAGATGCTATAGGAGGATTCGCTTATTACGACATTCCTGTGACAAAGAGCGTGTTCTATCATAATCCTGACTCTGTGACTAACTTTGAAAAGAATCCAGATTTCCCAGGATTACATGCCACGATAAAGACAGACGAATCCTTCTTCGATTTCTTGAAGCAGCTTAGAGATAACGGCTTCGATATTTGTCTCCACACTCCGGAACAATATACATCAAATCGCGAATATTTAGAAGAAGCTCTTTCTTTTATGAAAGAACATTTTGCTTCGCCTTCATGGATTGACCATGGCTATAACAATGGCGCGAGAAACAACAGAGAGGATTTGGTATGCGATGGTCTGGATTCCACATCGCCTTATTATGCTTATGATTTATGGAGAGAATATGATGTGAAGTATCTCTTCAACGCTTCATACGAGGAGATGATACCGCGTCCGTTTGTGGATTACGTCTTCGACAATGAACTTATGCGTCCGTATCCAGGTTTCGGCGACGCGATGCCATTGCCTAAAGTAGGATATCATCCTTCATATCCAGACATGCTCCTCTGGTCGACGCCATACACTATGGAACCTGGTGAGAACTGGGGCTGGGATTATTATCTGGCACAGGATAAACTAGACAAGGTCCTTGACTTGAGATATGTCTTCATAACACATTTCTATGCGCCTTGGGTGCAAAAAGAACGTGGCTATTGGGATATTGAAGATGGCAAGTATGTCGCTAGAGAAGGACTTAACAAGGCGTTGAAGAGAATGTCGGATATGCGCGACAAACATCAGCTGCTGCCAACGACAATTGCGAAATATATGACATATCAGCAGCAGCTTCGAGCTCTGGAATATAGAGTAAATGAAGATGGAAGCATAATGTTAAAAAATAATAACAACGAAACGATAAAAGGTTTATCTTTGATTTCTGTTAAGGAGATATGTCTGGATGACGGAAAATCCTTTAACAAGAGAAAGACACATTCTGGTGATGAATGGATTGTGTGGTTTGATATGGAACCGAATGAGGTCGTAAGAGTTTTTAATGTGGATAAAAATTAATATTAAATATGAAAAGATTATCGATATTTGTCTCAGGAGGAGGCACCAATTTACAGAGAATAGCAGAATATTTTGCAGATAACAAGGAAGTAGAGATCGTCAATGTGATCTGTAACAATCCTAATGCATACGCTATCGAGAGAGCTAAGAACTTAGGAATCCCATGTAAGATTATCAACAGAGCGGAATTCAAAAGCGAGGACTTCACCAAAGAGCTCGTGGATCAAAACATAGATCTCGTTGTATTGGCAGGTTTCTTATGGCTTCTTCCAAAACATCTCATCGACGCTTTCCCAAATAAGATCGTCAATATCCACCCAGCATTGTTGCCAAAATACGGCGGCAAAGGATTCTATGGCGAACACGTCCATGAGGCAGTCGTAGCTGCTAAAGAAGAAGTCTCTGGCATCACAATACATTACGTCAATGAATGTTACGACAGCGGTGCTACAATCTTCCAAGCACAGGTCGCTCTTGAAGAAGGCGAGACACCAGATAGTCTTGCAGCGAAGATTCATACTTTGGAATACCAACATTATCCAGTCGTTATTGAGGAATTAATTAGGAGTTAGGAGTGATTGGTAGAGACAAATTCGTGTAGAGACACACGGATGTGTATCTTGAAATATTAAACATATTGATGCGTCTTGATAAATATTATGAAAAAGTATCTCATATTAATATCGTTTCTTTTTGTCTCGTTGTTCGCATCTGCTCAGGTTGAAATGATTCTAGGAGAGTGGCGTACCGTCGATGACGTTACTGGCGAGACTAAAGGCATAGTGGAGTTTTATAAAGGCGACAACGGCCTTTATTACGGCAAGATAATAAAAGTCTTCTGGAAAGGACAGGAACTGAAAGACACTGGCTTCGAGAATATGGTCGTCATTAAAGACATGGAAGCTGTGGATGGCATGTTGAAAAACGGCATCATTTATGAACCTGAAGGAAAGAAAGACTATTACGGAAAGATTTATTATAACAAAGAAGATAATACCATAACGTTGCGTGGCTCCTTGGACAAAAGAGGATGGATAGGGAGATCGCAGACTTGGGTGAAATAGAAATTGAAAATTGAAAACTGAAAATAAATTGTTTAACTCTAAAAAATGAGAATTATGAAAAAGTATTTTTTATTACTCGTATTAGCTTTCAGCTCGATGATGGCATCGGCTCAAATTGACAAGATTGTGGGTGAATGGTATACTGTTGATGATGAAACAGGTGCTGTAAAAGCTCTTGTCAATATCTATCAAGGCGATAACGGTCTTTATTATGGAAAGATTATCAAGGCTTTTAAAGATGGCGTAGAAAATCCAAACAGTCCAAACAAAGGTTTGGTTATCGTAAAGGATATGAAGGCTGAGGACGGAATGTTGAAAGACGGTACAGTCTATGAACCAGAGTCAAAGAAGACTTATTACGCTAAGATTTCTTATAATGCGGCAGACAACACCATCACCTTGAGAGGTTCTCTCGACAAGAAAGGATGGTTGGGAAGATCGCAGACTTGGATCAAAGAACGCAAATAAAAAAATGGGACTTTTTAAAGTCCCATTTTTTTTCTTAATGATTCTATCATATCTACTGTCATCTTGTCGAGGTCGTATTTTGGACTCCAGCCCCATTCGTTGCGAGCGCAGGTGTCGTCTAATCTGTTTGGCCATGAACTGGCGATAGCTTGTTTGATAGGATCTATTTTGTATTCCATCTCGAAGTCAGGAATATATTTCTTGATTGAGTTGTAGATGATTTCAGGGTCGAATGCCATTGAAGTCAGGTTGAATGAGTTGCGGTGTACGAGCTTGTTTGGGTCCGCTTCCATAATGTTGACCATAGCGTCTAATGCGTCAGGCATGTACATCATATCCATGAAAGTGCCTTTTTCGATAGGGCAGACGAACTTCTCGCCTTTGACAGCAGCGTAGTAGATCTCCACTGCGTAGTCTGTTGTACCGCCGCCTGGTAATGTGAGGTTTGAAATCAAGCCAGGGAAACGAACAGAACGTGTGTCAACGCCGTAACGTCTGAAATAATAATCGCTCAACATCTCACCTGTAACCTTGGTGATGCCGTAAATTGTTGTTGGACGTTGGATGGTATCTTGAGGTGTGAAGTCCTTTGGTGTGTTAGGACCGAAGGCGCCTATAGAAGAAGGAGTGAAGAGCGCGCAGTTGAATACGCGAGCGATTTCAAGACAGTTGATGAGACTGCCGATACCGACGTTCCAGCCTAACATTGGGTTTAACTCGGCTGTGGCTGATAAGATAGCAGCGAGGTTATAGATGGTGTCGATATTGTATTTCTTTACTACTTCTATGATCTGTACTATGCTTGTTGAGTCTATTCTTTCAAAAGGCCCGCTTTCAGCAATCTCTCCGGTGAGCTGACGTAAGTCGCTGGCTACAACGTTTTCATTGCCATAGATGCCACGAAGTTTCTTGACCAATTCTGTTCCGATTTGTCCGCCGGAACCTATGATTAATATCTTTTTCATAAATGATATGCTTTTAGTTAATGATTATTTTATTACTCCTAATTCTTGGCCTATCTTGACGAATGCGTTGATACATTTGTCGAGATGTTCTTTTTCATGAGCTGCAGAAATCTGTACTCTGATACGAGCCTGTCCTTTTGGAACGACAGGGTAGTAGAAGCCTGTTACGAAGATGCCTTCGTCTTGCATACGAGCAGCGAACTTCTGTGAAAGAGGAGCGTCGTATAACATGACAGCGCAGATGGCTGATTCTGATGGCTTGCAGTCGAAGCCTTTTGCCACCATCTCTCTTATGAAATATTCGGTGTTGGAGTGTAATTTGTCTTGGAGTTCGTTAGTCTCGCTCATCATCTCGAACATACGGATGCCAGCTGCTACCAAGCCTGGTGCCATTGAGTTGGAGAATAAGTAAGGACGTGAGCGTTGACGTAACATATCGATGATTTCTTTCTTGCCAGTTGTGAATCCGCCCATAGCGCCGCCGAATGCCTTGCCGAGAGTTCCTGTGATGATTTCGATCTGGCCTTTGAGGTTGAAGCGTTCTGTCACGCCGCGACCTGTTATGCCGACTACGCCAGCAGAGTGACTCTCGTCAACCATGACCATAGCGTCATATTTCTGTGCGAGTTCATAGATCTTGTCTAAAGGACATACGTTGCCGTCCATTGAGAAGACGCCGTCTGTCACGATCAATTTGAAGCGGCAGTCTTTTGCTGCTTGGAGCTGAGCTTCGAGGTCGGCCATATCAGCGTTGGCATAACGGAAACGTTGAGCCTTGCAGAGACGTACGCCGTCGATGATAGAAGCGTGGTTCAAGGCATCTGAGATGATAGCGTCTTCTGCTCCTAACAATGGTTCGAAGACACCGCCGTTAGCGTCGAAACATGCAGCGTATAAGATAGTGTCTTCAGTGCCGAAGAACTCGGAGATCTTTGCTTCTAATTCCTTGTGCAAGTCTTGGCATCCGCAGATGAAACGTACGGATGACATGCCGAAACCACGGGCGTCCATGCCTTTCTTGGCAGCTTCAATAAGTTGTGGATTATTGGCTAATCCGAGGTAGTTGTTAGCGCAGAAGTTGAGACAAGTCTTGCCTTTGACAACGATTTCTGCACCTTGTGCGCTTTCAATAATACGTTCGTTTTTATATAAACCATCAGCTTCAATCTGAGCTAATTCCTTTTGTAAATATTCTTGAAATCTATTATACATAACATTAATGTGTTAAATAATTTCTAAAATGTTTTTTTGTGTCTCGCAAATGTAAACAATTAAAATGAGAAAAAAAATAAAAAAAACGCTCATTTTGAGCGATTTTTTTTAAGTGAGACATAACCTATTCCAAGACTGGTAAGTATCAGTAAGCTGTATTAATGTCATTTCCATATAAGTTGTACCGAAAACCCTAAATCCCAAACTACTTTAGAAATTCCAAGCACTGTAATGTTCGGCAACACAGAATGTACAGTTACTGAAATTGGAAGTTTTAGTAGCAATCGTTATAAATTTTCGCATAATAGTTTGTTTTACATTTCAGTACTAGTGTAAAGATAATATTATTTTTTTAAAATTTTGCATGAAATATATTTTTATCGGGGGGGGGGAATGCGTTGATAATCAGTTTTAAATAAGCATGTATGCTTTGCTTGGATGAAGTGTTTTAGTCAAAATAAGCGTGTGATTATATATATACAATAAAAAATATCACAAAAGGTGTTTTTTGTATAAAAAGCATGTTAATTTTTATTATGAAAAAATAACTTCTTATTATATTTTTCTCTCAAAATAAATTGTAAATTTGCAACTATTGAAATTTAAAAACGATTATGGAAAACAATCTTTTTATATACAATAGCTTGACTCGTTCTAAAGAGTTATTCAAGCCTCTCAACGCTCCTCATGTAGGAATGTATGTCTGCGGTCCAACCGTTTACGGTGACGCTCACCTCGGTCACGCTCGTCCAGCAATCACTTTCGACCTCGTGTTCCGTTATCTCAAACATCTCGGCTATAAGGTACGTTATGTTCGTAACATCACTGACGTAGGTCACCTTGAACACGACGCTGACGAAGGCGAAGACAAGATCGCAAAGAAAGCTCGCCTTGAGAACCTCGAACCAATGGAAGTAGCACAATATTATAAAGACAGATACCATGTAAGTATGGATAAGCTTAACGTGTTACGTCCTTCTATCGAGCCACATGCTTCTGGCCATATCATCGAACAAATCGAGATGATCCAGAAAATCCTCGACGCAGGTTACGCATACGAATCAAATGGCTCAGTCTATTTTGACATAGAGAAATATAATAAAGACTTCCGTTATGGTATCCTCTCAGGACGTAATGTAGAGGAGATGCTCAACAACACTCGCGAACTAGCAGGTCAGCTCGAGAAGAGAAACGGAGCCGACTTCGCATTGTGGAAGAAGGCTGAGCCAAAGCATATCATGCGCTGGAACTCGCCATGGGGTGAGGGATTCCCAGGATGGCACGCTGAATGTTCTGCTATGAGCTGCAAATACCTCGGCGACCAATTCGATATCCATGGCGGCGGCATGGACTTGCTCTTCCCACACCATGAGTCAGAAATCGCTCAGTCAATGGCATTCAACGGCGGCAAACAGCCTGTCAAATATTGGATGCATAACAATATGATTACATTGAACGGACAGAAGATGGGTAAGTCACTCGGCAACGCAATGTCACTCGAAGACTTCTTCGCTGGCAACCACCCACTTTTGGAACGTCCTTATCCACCAATGACAATACGTTTCTTCGTACTTCAAGCTCAATATCGTAGCACTGTCGACTTCTCTAACGAAGCATTGCAGGCAGCAGAAAAAGGCTACAAACGCTTGATGGAAGCTACTAAGATCGTTAAGGGCATCAACGCTACAGAAGGCGCAGAAGAACTCGGCGTACAAAAGATCATGGATGCTTGCTACGAAGCAATGAATGACGACTTCAACAGCCCTGTAGTTATCGCTAATTTGTTCGAAGCAGTAAGAATCGTCAACACAGTGAAAGACGGTAACGCTAAGATCAACGCACAGGAATTAGAGTTGTTAAAACAATTGTTCCAATCATTCGTGTTCGACATCTTAGGTTTATTAGATGTTGAAGCAGGCGGCGACGATGGCTTAGTTGACGGCTTGATGGAGACAATCATTGACATCAGAAAAGAAGCACGCGCTAAGAAAGACTGGGCAACCAGCGATATCATCCGCGACAAACTCGCTTCTTTAGATATCGTCTTGAAAGACGGCAAAGAAGGAACAACTTGGAGCAAGAAATAAAATATAAAAATCTAAAAAAACAAAACCTCAGAATCTCATATAGAAGTTCTGAGGTTTTTTATTTCAACTCCTAACTCCTAACTATCAAAACTTCAAACTCAGTCCGATGCCATTGTTGGTAGCGCCGAAATTGAGTGTTATGTCAGAAGTTTTTGGGTTGTAGTTTTCAACGACTTCGTTAAGATTCCTATTGCTGTATATTGTCAATATTGTTGACGGGATAGCGAATGTTACGGCGCTTAGCGACAGAACAATTCCGCCGGCATAGTATATTGCGAATCCAAGAGAATTGCTGAAATTTGATCCTTCTTCGGCTATGGTCTGGTTAATCTTATACGCCGTAATAAAACTTGCTGATGCCAGAGCAGCGCTACTTCCTGTAAAATACCATAATGGTATTGAGGCGATATGCTGTCTTCTGCCTCTTATATATGTATGATATGATTCTTCATCAAGGAGCAGTTTCAGTTCATTTTTATGAATCTTTTTGTTAGTTTCGGTGTTGACAATTTTGCCGTAGCGTTTTTCAATAGTGTTGATGTCGTTTGATAGACTCTGTGAAGAAGCGGTTAGGCTTACAAATAAGAATCCGAGAAAGAATAATATCTTTTTCATAGTTGTTGAGGTTTTGTTGTAGGCAAAGTTGATGATTTTTCTTTTAAAAAACAAGATGTTTTTTTTAGTTAGGAGTTAGGAGTTAGGAGTTAGGAGTTAGGAGTTAGGAGTTGGTTTAGTGTCTTTTCGTGGATGGTTTATTTTGTGGATACAAAAAAAATCCCGTCTCGAAAGAAACGGGATTTTTTGTATAGATAGCCAATGGCCTGAAGCCAAAAGCTAAAAGCCAATATCTTATCCTAATTTTACGCGGTTGAAAGCTGTAACTGTAGCTTCTTTATCACCAGCTTGGATATATTCGCGAACTGTTTTAGGGTCAGCGATGAGTGATATTTGGTCGAGTAAGCAGTTTTCTTTGAAGAATTTAGCGAGGCGGCCTTTAGCGATGTTTTCTAACATTGCTGTGTTGAGGTTACCAGCTTTTTCTTCTGCTACTTGTTCTTTAATTTCGCGAGCTTTAGCAGCGTCTTCTTCTGTGATCCAACCTTTAGCCAT
>JAZKYV010000024.1:0-4593 GCA_045612345.1 Bacteroidales bacterium | reverse complement strand
TTTGTTGGACTTCTGATACAACTTCATTAATCGGTTTAACTAATGACGGTCGCATCTATGCCGTTAATCCAAATCAGATGAAAGATTTACTTGTTGCTAAAGAAAAAGCTCTCGTTTATAGATGGTCACCGTATGAAATGGAAAACGTTATTCCAATATATTTTGTACAGTCATATTGCAATGAAAATAATATCGAATTATATGTCATTACAAATGAGTATAAATCGGCATTTACAGAAATAAATAATGTTAAGAATCCGATGTTTTCAATGAATAATGGTGATTATATAACAGACATCGCAGATAAATGGGAAAATAAATTCTACAAACAACTTTTGGGCAACAAGTACAAGAAAAATAATTATTTCTATTACTTTGAGAATGGTGAATTTGTAAGAACAGAAGATGAAATGCTGAATGAGAAGTGGAAAAAGAAATGGGAATAGTTTCGACACCATGCAGCGGAATAAAAAATATTTCGTTTGATGATTGAGGAATTATCTCGCGCAAAGACGCACAAAGTACGCAAAGCTGTGTAATAACTCCGCTATTCTACTGGAAGAATGAAAATTGAAAATAAATAAAATAATGTGGACAAAGTCTGTTGTCTGTTGACTTTAAAAAATTACTACTATGAAACGAATTTTTACATTATTACTAAGCTTTTTAGCTATGACATCTTTCGCGCAGAATGAAACTAAAGAACTGAATGGTCGTCTCATCGACGATGAAAAAAATCCTGTTCAATTTGCGAACATCTCTTTGAAAATGGCTGACAACGACAGTATCATAGCCGGCACTTCATCAGATGAAAACGGCAACTTTATCTTGAATGTTGAAGACGGTAAATACATTCTTATGACTTCCGCTGTCGGTTACGAACGTCTTTCGATATATTGCCGTCCTGCCGACCTCGGAGAATTGAAGATGCCTCGTACCTCTGAGATGTTGGATGCGGTTACAATAGATGGTTCACGCATTGAAGAAACTCCACTGCATTATGTGGTGCTTCCAGATCCGACAGTGGCAGAGAGTTCTGGAAGAGGGTTGAACTTTCTTAATATGCAGCAGCTTCCTGGATTGGAAGTCAATGTTGCTAAAGAGACAATCACTATCGACGGCGGAACTCCTGTCTATCAAATCAACGGCAAAGAGGTTTCTTATCAGAGGTTTATAAATGTCAGTTCCGATAAAATCAAACGCATAGAATACAGCAACAATCCTGGAGTGCGTTATATGGATCGTGGAGCATCGGGTATTATCAATATCGTTTTGAAAGAGGTTGAAGACGGAGGTTCTATCGTCGCTAATGGTAAGACGGCTTTCACAACAGGTTTTGCCGACGGTTATCTGATGGGAACTTACAATAGAGGTAAGTCGGAGATTCTGGTACAGTATAATATCAGTCATCGTAACTATGACAATGTTCCTTACGAGATGACTGACAAATACATAAGTGAAAATAGAATGGTGGAACGTAAGCAGAGCATGAACTTTCCTTTCTATTACACTACCCACAATATTATGGCGGATTATACTTATCGTGCCAACGACAGTACGTTTCTTATTGTGTCGTTACGCGATAATATCGACAACAACAATTGGACTGGAACAGGAATGATGATAGAAATTGACAATGGAATTCACGATACGATGAATGTGAATCTGATAAGAAAACGTAGAATCAATATGCCGACACTTGATTTGTATTTCAGTCGTCAGATGAAGAATAATCAGACTATTGAATTGAATGTCGTTGGTCAGTATTCAATGTCATCATACGACAATAAGTTGATATATAAAAGTGACACTATCATCGAAGAATATCCGACTTATACAGAAAATCATGGATATTCTATCAGCGGAGAAGCAATGTATACCAAAGCATTCGATATATCAGAGCTGCAGTTTGGACTTCAATATCAACATAATTTCGCTTATAACGATTATGTGGTTTATGATGAAACAACATCTATGAGCAAGGATAACATTTATGCATACGCGCAATATGTTACAATGTTAGGTGATAAGGCGAGTCTCGTACTTGGAACAGGAGCGAAGGTGTTTGTCGTGAACGATGGTTTGAACACCTTGAGTTATATAAAGAATTTGAGTACGTTAAGACTGAACTATAAGATTAACAAGAAAATGTCATTATCTGCTGTGGCAAGTTTGTCGCCAAGTCTTCCTTCTTTGAGTGATCTTTCAACGATTTTGCAACGTACCGACGACGTTTCTGCGAATGTCGGTAATGCCGATTTGAAACCATATAATACCTTATCTGGAAGATTGCAGTTCAACTATAACGCACCGAAGATTTTCTACGCTACAGCGACAGCAGGATATAGTCATTCTTTCAATCCGATAGTATATACCTATTATTATAATCCTGAATTGAACTTGTTTGTCAACTCGCCTCATAACAGCGATTATTATAAGACTATGTATCTTTATACAAAGATTGGTGCGAAAAAACTGTTTGAGTTCCTTTACATTTCACTTACTGGAAATTTGAGGAAACAGGAATCTAAAGGCATTGGTTTCCATCATGAAAACCTTAATTTTTATAGCAGTGTTGAAGTGCAGGCTGTTTGGGAAAAATTCACTATGGGTTGTGATTTTGACATTACACCTGCTATTACGTTGTATGGTGAGAATTTGAATTATAACGAGATGTCGCAGGATATTTACGTGCAATATAAATGGAAAGATTTGTATGTGGCTTTGATATGGTTATGTCCGTTCAACAAGGATGGTTACAGATATGAGTCAGAAGGACTTTCGGAAGTACATTCTTACAAGCATACCAACTGGACGGCAAACAATGGCAATATGCTCACGCTTGGTCTGACATGGAGTATCAACTATGGAAAATCATTCAAGAAAGTTCATAAGTCGCTCAGCAACGGAGGCTATGATGATGGAATGGTTAAATAGTTAGGAGTTGGGAGTTAGGAATTAGGAATTAGGAGTTGGAATTACTTCGCGTTCCTTTGTGACTTTGCGAGAGAGAAAAATCTATACCCAAAGTCCGTTGACTATTAAGAAAAACCGTTAAAATCTTTTATATTTTTTTCACTTGACAAAGGAAGTTTGAGGTTGTAGATTTTTTAATAGTTTATATATCAACTAATTACCCCCCCGAAAAATTTTTAAAACACTTGCTTTTTTGAAATAAAATTATAAAATTTGTAGTGCATAATAAAGCTCACAACTCACAACCCATAGCTCACAGCAAAAAATAAACAACTATGAAAACATTAAAAAAATTATCAGCAATTGCAATCTTTTCTTTTGCAGTATTATTGTCGTCTTGCGATCCTGGTTTTGATGACACTTATAAAGTGAAAAACGGTCTTGACAGAGATGTCAAATTAACTCAAGGAAGTGTCTATGGAACAAACGAAAATGTAACACCTTCCGATACAATAATAATTAAACCTGATGAAACAAAAGAGGTATATCAGGAGGGCGGAATAGGCATTTCTCCATTTGATGGTAAAGTTCAAAATATCGACTATATTCTTTACGAAGAATACAGACCTTACATCATTTTTGACGACAGCATTGATTATAAAATACTTGATTATAGCAATGCAGGAATAATAAAAACATTTGAAAAATCCATCTTCAAGAAATCTTGTTGGGAAATCTTGTCAAGAAACGAAAATGATAATGTACACGAAGTCTTTTATACTATAACAGAAGAAGACTATCAGAATGCTGTCGTTTTGAATAAATGCGAGCCAAAACCTGATGTTGAAATTAATGGATATTCAGTTACCGAATGTCTTGAAAAAGACCGTGGACTAATGTATTATGATAATGATACGATTTATGTTACTGCCATAAACGACAGCAGTCTTATGATAAAAACCACAAGTACTTTATTCAATTGTTGCTCTGAAGAATTCTTTGGAGATGCATATTGGTATGAAAATAAAATTCGCATATCGATGTTTGAAATTGAAGGTGATCCATGCGACTGTGTATGTCCTAGAAGCGTTGAGTTTGTCTTGAGTAATTTGGAAATAGGAGAGACGTATAATATTGTTCTATCGAAAAATATAAATGGTAAATATTTCAGTTTTGAAGTCGTCTTTGAAAGAGATACAGATTTGATGTTTATCAGATCGTAAGGGAGTTAGGAGTATTTGTAGAGACGTGTCAATTACATCTGAAAATGAAAAATGAGTAATTGCTGCGTCTTGATAAATTAGGAATTGAGGAGGCGTCTTTTAAATTGAAAATTGGCTATGAGCAGTGGTAATGTTGCCAAAAATGGTTGGTGATTGAGCGAAAAAAAGACAGGTAACGGGCATACAAAACAGCCCAAGTTACCTGTCTTTTTTTCTATCCTAAATTTAAAATATTTACCAATATATTCTAATATTGAAGTTCCGGAGGAACGGCAGACAATAGGCAGGTGATGGAGTGCAATAGCACGAAATTCCTGCATAATGTTGATTTGTAATGACATCAAAGCTCCGTAGGAGCGAAAGAGACTCTGTCGTACCTACGGCACTTTGTGATTATCTTACCTTATTTTCTTTACAGGCATTCCGAGCTTTGCTCTACATACCTGCCTATAAT
>JAZKYV010000023.1:0-12138 GCA_045612345.1 Bacteroidales bacterium | reverse complement strand
GATCTGAAGCCGTGTTTGTTTCTACGTTTTCTGTTTGATGGTTGAAATGTGCGTTTCATTGTCTTATGTATTTTTTCTTCTTAATTTTCCCTTTATTTTGAGTTGCAAAAGTAGTAAAAAATTTTTAAAGAAAAAATATTTTATCAAAAAAAATAATAATATTTATTTTATTATAAGTCAATGGTTTATGTTGTTATGATAACTGTCGTATGCTTATATTAGCATAAATGTCAATATTTTTTACGAAAAAAGGGATATAAAAAGAGACGTATCAATGAATGAAAAAAAGAGACGCATCAAATTCTACGAATTATGATACGTCTCTACTTATAGTCTAGGAGTCTTGGTGACTCGGTGTTTTATTTCACAGGAACATTCTTCAATGTTTCTACTAAGAATTCCCAGAACAATGGCACTGTGTCAATCTTGAGTGCTTCGTCAGGTGAGTGAGGGAATACCAATGTAGGTCCGAAAGAAACCATATCCCAGTTAGGATATTTAGAACCTAAGATACCGCATTCCAAACCAGCGTGGATAACCATGGTTTTAGGTGTTTTGCCGTATTTTTCTTCATATACTTTCTTCATTGTATTGTATATGATAGAGTTAATGTTTGGTTTCCATCCTGGATATGAACCTGTTGATTCGGCTCTTGCGCCACAGCTTTCTAATACCTTGCGCATTTCTGCTGCGAGTTCTTCTTTGCTTGCATCAACCAAACTACGTTGTAATGAAGCTGTCATGATATGGTCGCCTTCTAACTTAACGATAGCTAAGTTTGAAGATGTTTCAACTGTGCCTTCGAAGTCTTTTGACATAGCGATGACGCCGTTAGGATATTTAGCGACTGCTTCGATCAAGTTAGCGATGGTTTGTTTGTCTATGACTCTAGCTGGCATTTCAGCTGCAACGATGCTGATGCTCATTTCAGGTTCAACAGCTGCGAATTGTTCTTTAACGAGAGCTTCGAATTCAGCAACGAAAGCAACTAATTCTTCAGCCTTATTTTCTGGAACTGTAACTGTTACGAATGATTCGCGTGGAATAGCGTTACGTAAGCTTCCGCCTTGGATGTCAGCGATTCTTGCGTTGAATTTTTCTGTAGCTTTCAATAATAAAGCGTTCATCACTTTGTTAGCGTTAGCACGGCCTAAGATGATGTCCATGCCTGAGTGACCGCCTTTTAATCCTTTAACGATTAATTGGAAAGCCTTTGAACCTGCTGGAACTTCTTCGAAATTAGGAGTGAAGTAGCCACATGTGTCGATACCGCCAGCGCAGCCAACATAAAGTTCGCCTTCTGTTTCAGAGTCTGTGTTGATGAGAATATCGCCTTTCAAAATGCCTGGTTCTAAAGCGTTAGCACCTGTCATACCTGTTTCTTCGTCTATTGTGAAGAGTGCTTCGATAGGGCCGTGAACCAATGTGTTGTCTTCTAAAACTGCCATTGCTGCAGCTGCACCAACTCCGTTGTCGGCGCCTAATGTAGTGCCGTTAGCTTTTACCCAACCGTCAACGATACGTGTTTCGATAGGATCTTTTTCAAAGTCGTGGACTTTATCTGAGTTCTTTTGTGGAACCATGTCAACGTGAGCTTGTAATACAACGCCCATACGATCTTCGTAACCTGGTGTTGCAGGCTTGCGGATGATAACGTTACCAACACTGTCGACTATAGTTTCAAGACCTAATTTTTCGCCAAATTCTTTTAAGAAAGCAACAACTTTCTCTTCTTTTTTTGAAGGACGTGGAATCTGTGTCAATTCGTAGAAGTTCTTCCACAATCCTTTAGGTTCTAAATTTCTGATGCTCATTTTAAATTTTATTGTTTAAGGTTTAATGCTTAAGGTTTAAGGTTTGTCTTGATTGACATTATACCTTAAATCTTAAGCTTCAAACAGATTAATTTCTTGGTGCGTTAACTAAAATATCTTTCAAGAAGTCCCAGAATTTCTGTACTGTAGGGATTTCTATTCTTTCGTCTGGTGAGTGTACGCCGCGGAGGGTAGGACCGAATGAAATCATATCCATACCAGCGATTTTGTCGCCAACTAAACCGCATTCCAAACCTGCATGGATGGCCTTTACCTTAGGTTCTACGCCGAAACGGTTTTTGTAGCATTCTTCAGCAACCTTGCGGATTTCTGAGTCTGGATTTGGTGTCCATCCTGGATAACCGTCTGTATGTAATACTTCTGCGTTAGCGAGGTTGAATACAGCTTCTACCATATTAGCGACGTCTTCTTTTGAAGATTCGATAGAGCTGCGTTGTGATGTCTGGATGAAGAAGAAACCTTCTTTTTTCTTTACAGATGCTAAGTTTGTTGATGTCTCAACAAAGTTAGGAATTGTCTGTGACATAGCGATGACGCCGTGAGGACAAGCGTAGAGGGCGTTCAATAAGTCAAACTGTGTCATTTCGTCGATGACGAGTTCTGGTTGTGTTTCTTCAACAACAGCCTTGACGCTGAGACCTGGTTCTGTCACTTGGTATTCTCTGCGGAAGTTAGCTTCCATTGTTGTTACGAATTCTTCGAATTCTGCTTGGAATTCTTCTGGAACGAAAACGACTGCCATTGCTTCACGTGCGATAGCGTTGCGTAAGTTACCGCCTTGGATGTCATAAACGCGGAGGTCGAATTCGTTTGCGCCTTGCCATAAAATACGTGTTAATAACTTGTTTGCGTTAGCAAGGTTCTTGTTGATGTCGTCGCCTGAGTGACCGCCTTTAAGACCGCTTACCATGATTCTGTAAGCGACGTTTCTTCTTGGAGCTGGTTCCATTCTGTAGTAAACCTTGATGATGGTGTCCATACCGCCAGCACATCCGATGAAGATTTCGCCTTCGTCTTCTGAGTCGAGGTTTAATAAGATACGGCCGCTGAAGTCTTTAGGGTCGAGTTTTTCTGCGCCTGTGAGACCTGTCTCTTCGTCGACTGTGAAGATACATTCGATAGGACCGTGTTGTACTGTTGGGTCAGCGATGACTGCGAGAGCAGCTGCTACGCCAATGCCGTCGTCAGCGCCGAGAGTGGTGCCGTTAGCATGTAACCATTCGCCTTTGATGACAGCTTCGATAGGGTCGTTTTCGAAATCGTGTACCTTATCGCTGTTTTTCTCACATACCATGTCGGTGTGAGCTTGTAATATGATAGTCTTGCGGTCTTCGAATCCTGGTGTTGCAGGAGCCTTCATGATGACGTTGCCGCATTCTTCAACTATATATTCTACTTTATGTTCTTTTGCCCAGTTGATGAGATATTCAACCATTTTGCCTTCTTTCTTTGAAGGACGTGGCACAGCCAAAATAGCGTGGAATTCTTTCCATACGCATTCAGGTGTGAGATTTAAAACACATTCGTTCATATCTTTTTGATTTTATTTCTATTTATGATTTTAAAAGTTCAATAGTCTTTTTAGGGTCTTCTGATTTGAATACGGCATTGCCGGCTACGAGAGCGTTGGCACCTGCTGCGAACAACTTAGAGGCGTTTTCTGTGTTGACGCCGCCATCCACTTCGATGAGTGTGTTGTATCCGTTTCTGTCAATCATGTCGCGTAACTTCTCGATCTTAGCATAAGTGCGTTCGATAAACTTCTGTCCGCCAAAGCCTGGGTTTACAGACATGAGCAATACGAGGTCTAAGTCGCCCAAGATATCTTCCAATACAGACACTGGAGTATGAGGGTTGAGAACCACGCCAGCCTTGATGCCGAGTGACTTTATCTTTTGTACAGAACGATGTACGTGAGTAGATGCTTCATAATGAAATGTTATTATGCTTGCACCAGCTTCTTTAAATGCTTCGAAATAACGATCTGGATCTACAATCATAAGATGGACATCGAGTGGTTTTGTCGCCATTTTGTTGATGGCTTGAACGACAGGAATACCATAAGAGATATTAGGTACGAATACGCCGTCCATAATGTCGAGGTGATACCAATCGGCTTGACTCTCATTCAACATTTTGATGTCATCTGCTAAATGTAGAAAATCTGCTGATAGCAGGGATGGAGATATTATTTTTTGCATGATATGTTTTTTTTACGTTTCTGCAAATATAATAAAATTAGGAGTTAGGAATTAGGAGTTAGGAATTATTTTTTTGCTTTTAACTTTAAATTAAGAACTTTAAAAAATCGTTCGTCTCAATAAAAGATACTTTGCAACTCTGTGACTTTTATTTTGGGCGTTCCGGCGAAGCCGTCGGGCTTTCCGCTCTATCTTTTTCCGCTTCGCTTCAAAAGGATGCCGCTCCAATCCCTAACGCAAAGCGAACTAAGCACTTGGCTATAAATTTTAAATGCAGTATTAACAAAAACAAAGTAGGACTATCATATATGACAGCCCTACAATTATGAATTATGCATTAATTTTTAACAAACCGTTTCGTTACAACACCTTCATTCGTCTTTATCATAACGAAATAAACACCAGCATTTAAGCCTGATACGTCAAATGAAGTTTGGTTTTGAAGTTCTGAGTTTCTGAGTTTCTGGGTTTTCCCAAAAATATCATAGACAATAACTTCCTCTATTTCAATAGCAGTAACGATATACAGTTTGTCGTTAACCGGATTGGGATAGAGTAGAAGTGATGAACTTAATTCTCCAATGCCGTCTTCTGGAATTTCAGGGTCTTCTGGCGTTTCAGGATCTTCAGGAATTTCCACTAACTCGGCACATTGTATTTCTGAAGGTTCTGATCTTTTCACTCCATTGACGCCGATGATTTTGAAGCAGTGCCATCCGAGTGGAAGGTCTTTTACAATATATGATGTGTCGCTTATGTTCGCAAGAACTTCTGCATTTCTACAAACATCGTAGCTTGAGGTGTTGGCGTCTTTGTCCCATGTCAATAATATTTCAGATTCGCTTAATGCTGTAGCGGTGAAGTTGGTCGGTTGCGCTGGATCCAGATATTCTTCTGTTGAGCCTTCTTTGAATGTGAATTGAACGAAAGGCACAGGCGTATCTAATATGGTAGAAGCTCCGCTGATACTTGTAGTAGCATCGAAAGCTCCGCTGATGCTTCTCTTATATAATGCTCTGTATGCGTTGTTTTCACCAATCATTGCTGGACCGATGAAGGCATCGAATGTCACGCCTCCTGCAACATTTGTTCCGCTTATGTCATTGACGCATATCAGGATGTTCTTTCCTGTGTATTCGAAATCTTCAATATCTATACTAACCCATGAGTTATAAGCAAATTCCACATCGCCAGAGAATACTTGGTCAGAATCAGACATTCTCTTCATGATATTTCCAGCTATCGCATATTCTTCTGTGTTTGTTATATAAACGATAAGCTTGCGAGTAAATGGATATTTTTCTGCTTCTTCCTCAACTTCTGATGTTTTGAATGCGATGCTTTCGATGGTGCCGTGTGCTTTGCATATTTCTTCAGCAGCGTAAAACTGTTGTGATATGGCCCAGTTGTTAGAGCAGAATACAGGTACGTTCTTGCTTGTGGTCTTTCGCAATTCTCCAACAGTGCCATCGATGGTGACCGTCAGGTCTTGTGCATAAATACAGAAGAATGATGCAAGTAGGAATATTATTGATAGAATATATTTCTTCATTTTAAATAGAATTTATTCTTTAACAGCAAAGGACGCGGCAAACCACGTCCCTGCAATTATGAATTATGGTTATGAATTATGAATTAATTCTTAACAAATCGTTTTGTTAAAACGTCGTCATTTGTCTTTATTCTTACAAAATAAACGCCGCTATTCAAATTTGATACATCTATTGACGATGTCTGTTGTCCGTTGACTGTTGAATGTTGTCTGCCGAAGGTATCATAAATGACTACTTCCTTAATCTCAACTTCTGTTTCAATATATAATCTGTCATTAACAAGACTTGGGTAGATGTTAAGTGATGAAGTGAGTTCTTCTATTGCGTCTTCTGGATCTTCTGGATCTTCTGGATCTTCTGGGTTTTCAGGATTTTCAGGGTTTTCAGGATCTTCGCCTTTGATGTCAATATTTACACATGATATGAATATTTCCAGAGTAGTTGAATAGTCAAAAGCGACGTAACCGCCAACTAAAAGGTTTTTGTTGTCTTGCAATGCTAATGATTTTGAAGTTATTGTCACTTCTTTTTCATCAAGTTTTGGTAATGCTATGATACCAGAACCAGCGAAGTCTTCTTTGAAATTGCCGTCAGTGTCAAGGTTATAGACGTAAGCGCGGCTGGATGTTGTGAGCGCGTTATAAGAATAGATTGTTCCAAATATCTGTCCGTCAGATGCTGCCAAGATAGAGTAGGATGTATTGGTACAGCCGTCTCCTTCAAATGGTTCGAATTTCACGAAACCATCTGTTCCGAATGTTTCGTCAATGGTGCCATCTGTGTTGACACGTGTGATATAAGATTCCGATCTGATTAAGTTAGACTCTCCAGGAGGCAAGTCTGCATGACCTCCGACTAGATATTTTCCGTCAGGCTGTATGCTGATTGCTACAGCATATTCTGCATGATAATCTTCATTCTTTCCGGCATTGAGATACAATACTCCATTGTCGGCGAAAGTTTCGTCAAGGGCGCCGTTTGAGTTAAGTCTCAACAAATAAGTGTTGTATCTCATATCTGCAGAAACCTTATGTCCAGTGATGAGAATCTTGCCGTCTTCCAATATCTGAAGGTCGTATGCATAGCAGCAAGCCCATAGTGTAGGATCTAATATTATTGTCACAGAACCTTCTTCGCCGAAAGTCAAGTCAAGATTTCCTTTTTTATTATAACGTCTTACAATGATTTGGTCATCTAAATAGCCTGCTACTACAGGACGGCCTTTGGCGTCAACCTTTATGGCTTCATAGACTATTCCATTGCCATAGTCAGAAACAGCGTAACCGTTTTCTCCAAATTCGGTGTTTTCGAAGCCGTTCTCATCGAGACAGATGACAAAGGCGCTGTTGTTTATATAGTCGAATGTATAACCTGTAATAAAGAGATAGTCATCTTCATTCAATGCTGCGTCAAAAGCATAGTTCATATAGATAAGTGGATTCACTTTAAAATAAGCGATGCCGTTTTCTCCGTATGTCTCGTCTAATGTGCCGTCAGCGTTGTGGCGTGATACATATATAGAATAATTGTCACCTCCAACACGGGCACCGCCGACAGTTATGATTTTGCCATCTTTTTGAACTAGCATTTTCTCCATCTTATCATGAGATACAGACGGATCGAATAAGAATGAACCGTCGGTTCCAAAATCTGGATTAAGTTCGCCAAGATTCTGTGCATAAGAGTTTAAAGCAAATATGCTGATTAAAACGAGAATGAATAATTTTTTCATAAGGCTTGATTTTACAGGTTATGCATTTCCTAAACTTCTGATAATAAAAGAGACGTCACATGTGACGTCTCTACATGGTTTGATTTGTTTTTATTTCTTGATGAAGCGTTTTACAACTTCATTGTTTTCTGACTTGATTTTAACGAAATAAACGCCATTGCTTAATTCTGAAACATTGACTGTTTGTTGATCGTATACAGTTGTCATTTGTCTGCCGAATACATCGTAAACGCTGATTTCTTCTACTGCCATTTCTGTTTCAACGAAGAGTTGGTCTTTTACAGGGTTAGGGTAGACGCTAACTGATGAGCTGAGTTCGTTGATGCTTTCGTAACCATCGATATAAGCACGAATCATCCAAGTGCCTTCTAAGCCAGCACCTGTAAGTAAATCTAACCATTCATTGCCGTCCATAGAAATCCAGCGACCGTTTGGGTCACCGCTGTCTTCACACATTGCAGCAGGGAAACTATCACCGTTATTTGTATATAATGCTACCCATAAGCTTTCGCCGAATAATGGAAGTGGAGATGTTAAATCGAATTCAACGAAATCTTTTGTTCCTGTTGTTGAAAATGTTTGTTTGTGGATTAACATTTCAGGTTTTGTTTTGCCACCAAAATAGATATTGATTTCGCCGTCTTGCATTGCATAGTCGAAGAAAGATACTTTTGTAAGAGTTTGACCTTCGCTAAGTTTGTCAGCAGGAATCATAATGCCCCAAAAAAATGTTTGAGGACCACCGATGGCGTCTATGAATTCACCATCATCATAAGAAAACCAATTTCCGTCTCTTGTGTAGTTTGATGATGTAATAGGTTCAGCTTGGTTGCTACGACGAAGTATGTTGTCTTGTGCAAAAAGAGGGTTGATAGCTGCCAATAGTACTAATGAGCATAAAACTTTAGTAAAGAGTTTTTTCATAATATTTAATTTTTATGTTAGATGGTTCTTTTGATACTTTAACTTATGACAAGGGAGAACCAAATGCCCGCATCTTAAGTTGATTGTTTACGAGTGACAAAAATAAATAAATAATTTAATTTTACAAATGTTTTATGATTAAAAATTAAGTCTTAAAGTGCACGGAGACTTTAAGACTATAAACAAACAAGACCCCAAAAAGTTTTGAGGTCTTGAGTCGTATTTTTAAGTCTATGAGTTTAAGAACTAACTTATAATTTTCAGTTTTCAATTTTCAATTATCCAAGGTAGCTCTTAAGGATTTTGCTTCTGCTTGTGTGTTTCAAGCGTCTGATGGCTTTTTCCTTTATTTGTCTTACGCGTTCGCGTGTGAGGTCGAATTTCTCGCCGATTTCTTCCAATGTCATTGGATGGCTGCCGTTGAGACCGAAATAGAGACGTACTACGTCAGCTTCACGTGGAGTCAATGTTGAGATGGCGCGGTCGATTTCTTTTCTTAATGATTCATAAAGGAGCTCAGTCTCAGGAGTGATTACTTCGTCGCTTTTCAAGACGTCGTACATGTTGTTGTCTTCGTCTTGAACGAGAGGAGCGTCCATTGATACGTGGCGACCTGCATTCTTCATTGATTCTTTAACTTCAGCTTCGGTGATGTCGAGAGCCTCAGCGATTTCTTCTGCGTTAGGTTCGCGTTCAAACTCCTGTTCCAACTTGGCGTATGTCTTGTTGATTTTATTGATAGAACCGATTTTGTTAAGTGGTAAACGGACTATACGTGATTGTTCTGCCAAAGCTTGGAGGATAGATTGACGGATCCACCATACAGCGTAAGAGATAAATTTGAAGCCTCTGGTTTCATCAAAACGTTGTGCAGCCTTGATCAAACCTAAATTACCTTCGTTAATAAGGTCAGGAAGACTCAAACCTTGATTTTGGTATTGCTTAGAAACAGAAACAACGAAACGGAGGTTTGCCTTGGTGAGTTTCTCAAGAGCGATTTTGTCGCCTTGTCTGATTCTCTGAGCCAATTCTACTTCTTCGTCAGCTGTGATAAGTTCTACCTTACCTATTTCTTGCAAATACTTGTCAAGAGATGCGGTCTCTCTGTTTGTAACCTGTTTGGTAATTTTTAACTGCCTCATATTTATAATTTTAAAATTTTAGAACTCTAGAATTTTAGAACTTTAGAAATTGAGTCCTAGAGTTCTAGATTCTAGAGTTCGGAAAAAAATTATTTTTTGTTTTTATGTTCAGGTTTGCTGCCTTTGTTGTCGTTGCCTTTTCTTTCGCCTTTGTTTTCGTTACGTGGACGTTCTGGTTTTTCTACGTAACCTTCTGGTTTTGGCAACAAAGCTTTTCTTGAAAGACGTAACTTACCTGTCTTTTGTTCTATTTCGATGAGCTTAACGTCAACTTCGTCACCTTCTTTAAGGATGCCGTCCAAGTTTTCGAGGCGTTTCCATTCTACTTCAGAGATGTGTAACAAACCGTCTTTGCCTGGTAAAATTTCAACGAAAGCACCGAATGCCATGATTGACTTAACAACGCCGTGGTATACTTCACCAACTTCAGGAACTGCTACGATGCCACGAACTTTAGCTTTAGCAGCTTCGAGATCTTCTTTGTTTGAAGAAGCGATTTCAACGATGCCGCAGTTTTCTTGTTCTGTGATTACGATGACAGTATTAGTAACCTTTTGGATTTCTTGAACAACTTTACCGCCAGGTCCTATAACAGCGCCGATGCAGTCTTTAGGGATGCAGATCTTTTCGATGCGAGGTACGCTTTCTTTATAGTCTTCTCTTGGTTCTGTAATAGTCTTAGCCATTTCACCGAGGATGTGCATACGGCCTGCTCTTGCTTGTTCGAGAGCTTCTGTAAGAACTTCGTATGAAAGACCGTCAACTTTGATGTCCATTTGGCAAGCTGTGATACCGTCTTTTGTACCTGTGACTTTGAAGTCCATGTCACCGAGGTGGTCTTCGTCACCTAAGATGTCTGATAAAACAGCATATTTGCCTGTTTCATTATCTGTGATAAGACCCATTGCGATACCTGCTACAGGTTTCTTCATCTTAACGCCAGCGTCGAGGAGAGCGAGTGTGCCGCCACAAACTGATGCCATTGATGATGAACCGTTAGATTCCAAGATGTCAGAGACGACGCGGATTGTATAAGGATTTTCGTCTTCGCCAGGAATCATTGATTTGAGAGCTCTTTCAGCGAGGTTGCCGTGACCGATTTCACGACGGCTTACGCCGCGGCTTGGTTTGCATTCGCCAGTTGCGAAGCTAGGGAAGTTGTAGTGTAACATGAAGTTTGATGTACCTGTTACAACAGCTCCGTCGATTGTTTGCTCGTCGAGTTTTGTACCTAATGTAACTGTTACGAGAGCTTGTGTTTCACCACGTGTGAAGATTGCTGAACCGTGTGTTGAAGGAAGTACGTCGACTTCTGTCCAGATAGGACGGATTTGGTCTAACTTACGGCCGTCTAATCTCTTTCTTTCGATTAAGATAGCGTCGCGGACAGCTTTGCGTTGAATATCGTGGAAATAACGTTTTGCCAAAGATGATTTTTCTGCGAGTTCTTCTTCGCTGAAGTTAGCGAGGTAAGAATCGAGGATAGCGCCGAAGTTGGCTTCGCGTTCGTGTTTGTTAGCGTTGCCTGTGAGAGCGAAGTCATAGCATGGCTTGTATAATTTTTCCATCATGTCTGCTCTTAAAGCTTCGTCGTTTGTCTCGTGGCAGTATTCGCGTTTTGTCTGAGCTTTCTCAACTTTTGCTGCGAGTTCTATTTGAGCTTGGCAGTGAACTCTGATAGCATCGTGAGCTGCTTTCAAAGCGTTGAGCATTACCTCTTCAGAAACTTCTTTTGATTCGCCTTCTACCATGCAGATATCTTTCATTGAAGCTGCAACCATGAGTTCGAGGTCAGCGTTTTTAAGCTCTTCTTCTCTTGGGTTGATGACGTATTCGCCGTTGATGTAAGCTACGCGTACTTCAGAGATAGGACCATTGAAAGGAATGTCTGATACTGCGAGAGCTGCTGATGCTGCGAGAGCTGCGTATGCGTCTGGCAATACGCCGACTTCACCTGAAATGAGAGAAATCTGTACTTGTGTTTCTGCGTGATAGTCGTCTGGGAATAATGGTCTTAAGGCTCTGTCAACTAAACGAGAGATTAAGATTTCATAGTCTGATGGTTTGCCTTCGCGTTTGAAGAAACCGCCAGGGAACTTGCCTGTAGCGGCGTATTTTTCTTTATAATCGACTGAGAGAGGTAAGAAGTCAACGTCTTCTTTTGCGTCCTTTGCTGTAACAACTGTTGCTAACAACATTGTTTTGCCGCATGTTACAACAGCTGAACCGTCAGCTTGTTTTGCTAAACGACCTGTCTCTATTGTGATTGTTTCATTACCGAGTTGGATGGTTTGTTTAATTCCTTCAGGACCCATTTTTTTCGTCTTTTTAGTTTATTTATTAATAAGTGTCTGGTATGAAAATAAAATATACGCAAAAAAAAGGCAATCTTACATTGCCTTTTTTTTGCTATCACGTACGATACGCTATTATTTTCTAATACCTAATTCTTTGATGATAGTACGATATCTTTCGATATCTTTGTTCTTTAAGTAATCAAGAAGTCTTCTTCTTTTACCTACGAGACGAACTAATGAACGCATTGTTGCAACGTCTTTTTTGTTTTGCTTCATGTGTTCTGTTAAGTGTTTGATTCTGAAAGTGAACAAAGCAATTTGTCCTTCTGCTGAACCTGTGTCTTGTGCATTTTTACCGTATGCACTGAAAAATTCTGATTTCTTTTCTGCAGTTAAATACATATCTTTTCTTTTTACTTCTTTCTTTTCGGACTGCAAAGATACTATTTTTTTT
>JAZKYV010000022.1:0-46203 GCA_045612345.1 Bacteroidales bacterium | reverse complement strand
TGCTTAGTCAACACAGCACGTAAAGAAGTTATCGACGAAGCTGGTATGGAACAACTTCTCGCTGACCGCGCTGACCTTAAATATGTTACAGACATCGCTCCAGCTAACCAAGCTGTATTAGAAGAAAAATTCGCTAACCGTTTCTTCGCTACACCTAAAAAACAAGGTGCTGAAACAGCTGAAGCTAACATGAACGCTGGTCTCGCAGCAGCTCGCCAAATCGTTGGTTTCATCCAAAACGGCGACGTTAAATTCAAAGTTAACTAATTGAATTCAATACAAGATTCATCTCGAACTTCGAGATGAATCTTCTTTTTATTACTATTAAACACCACTAAAGATTATGACTCCAGAAGATAATAAATCAACGACTTTTTTCAGATTCGAAGACCTTCGAGTTTATAGCAAAGCCATTGGTTTCATATCGTTACTAACAGAAACTAGCGCTCTGGCAACTAACGAAATAGAAAACCACTTTTACAAAAGATTTTTAGAAGAAGCTACATTGTTAGCCTTCAACATCGCTGAAGGTTCATCAAAAAACAAACCTTCATTCATCGCTCAGCTTAAAGCTGCAAAAACAAATATCCGCAAGTGCGTTGTCTTCTGCGCAATAGGTCGTCAAAACGCATTCCTCAGCGAAGACAAGGAAGATCAAATCCGCACACAATTAATGGAGTTGACAAAAATGATAGGCGCTCTTATCATCTCTTTACAAAGAAGTGTCAACGTTGACCATTATGAACATCATTTGCACGAACACGATAACATCGACAATCATAGTGCAAATTTCGAAGAAGAAATGATTTGGTAAACAAGATAATATTAACACTTAAAAATTAAAAACATGTCAGTAATTAAACCATTTAAAGGTTATCGTCCTCCAGTAGACATCGTTGAAAAATTAGCATCAAGACCTTACGATGTTTTGAATTCAGAAGAAGCTCGTCAAGAATGCGAAGGCAACCCTTACAGCCTCTTACACGTTACAAAAGCTGAAATCGACCTTGCTCCTGGTACAAAAGACAGCGATTTGACAACATATATCAAAGTTGTTGAAAACTTCAACGCTTTCAAAGATTACGGCTGGTTAGTTCAAGATAACGAAGAAAAATTATATATCTACGCTCAAAGCATGAACCCAACAGATGCTGACGCTCACTGGCAATATGGTATCGTTGCTTGCGCATGGAGCGAAGACTATGTAAACCAAGTAATCAAAAAGCACGAGCTTACACGTAAAGATAAAGAAGAAGACCGCATGAAACACGTTCGCATCACAAACGCTAACGTTGAACCTGTATTCTTCGCTTATCCAGCAATCGATGAAATCGACGCTATCGTAAGCAACATTACAAAAGAAGCTCCTATCTACGACTTCATCGCTAAAGAAGATAACTTCGGCCACCGTTTCTGGGTCATCGACGATAAAGCTACTATCGACAGACTCGTTGAAATCTTCGCTACACAAGTTCCTTCAATGTACATCGCTGACGGTCACCACAGAAGCGCTGCTGCAGCTCTCGTTGGTCAAGAAAAGAAAGAAAATAACCCTAACCACAAAGGTGACGAAGAATACAACTTCTTCATGACAGTTATTTTCCCAGACAACCAATTAAATATCATCGACTACAACCGCGTAGTTAAAGATTTAAACGGCCTCTCAAAAGAAGAATTCCTCAACGCTTTGACAGAATCATTCGACGTTGAAGATATGGGTACAGAAATCTACAAACCAGCTAAATTACACGAATTCAGCACATATTTAGATGGTCACTGGTATAAACTCAACGCTAAGGCTGGTACATACAACGACGAAGATCCTATCGGCGTTCTCGACGTAACAATCTTATCAAACTTAGTTTTAGACAAGATTTTAGGCATTAAAGACTTACGTACCGACAAACGCATCGACTTCGTTGGCGGTATCCGCGGTCTCGGCGAATTGAAACGTCGCGTTGACAACGGCGAAATGAAAGTTGCTTTCGCTTTACATCCAGTAACAATGAAACAAATCATTGACATCGCTGACAGCGGCAACATCATGCCTCCTAAGACAACTTGGTTCGAACCTAAACTCCGTTCAGGTCTCGTAATCCATACATTAGAATAAGTCACCGAGTCCCTAGACTCTAAGACACAAAGAAAAGACGCCACAATGTGACGTCTTTTCTTTTTTAAGATGCCGAGATGCTGAGACAATAGTCTTAGTATCTCAAAAAAAGCGAGCAGAACTTAATTCTACTCGCTTTTTACTTGGTGACTCGGTGACTCGAAGTCTCTGTGTCTTAATCAACAACTGGACGGATTGAGAAACCATTATAACGAAGTCCTTGGTCTGTCATATATCCTGCAGAGCTGAATGTCACGAAACAAGCTCTTTTGTTTGTATTTGTTCCGCCTTCAATTTCTTCACTATAAGGTGTTGCTGTCCAATAGTAACCCCATGTTCCTTGGTCTAACGCGCCTTCATTTCCACCAGCGATAGCGGCAGGAGTATTCATAAATCCAGCTGCTGGAATGAAAATGTGGTTACCATTGAAATTTGAAACAACGTTAAAACCATTAACACCATTGACTTTAGTCCAAATCCATTGACATTGTGTAACCAACTCATACATATCTTCCAATTTTGGAGTTCTCCAGTTTCCACCCCATTGTGCTGTTGCAACATCATATTCTGGATTACCTGAAATAGAATCAAGCCCCTTTCCGTATGTTGTACAGTTACCAATTTCGTATGTTTCTTTAGTTGCGATTTCACCCCATGCATAATATTCGCCATAAGCGTCTGGTGTTGTTGCTCCAACATTGCATGTAGCCCATTTAACGCCACTTGTGAAGCCCATGTCAACGTATTCATGACCATTGTATGGATCTTCTGGTGTTTCTGGATCAACAGGTGTTTCTGGGTCAACTGGTGTTTCTGGATCGTTATTTTCTTCTAAAGTAACGAAACTGATATTTTCACCGTAAGCTGTACCTTCACTATTAGTAGCGTAAGCTCTTACATAATATTCTGTAACAGCTGTTAATTCTGATAATGTCGCTGTAAAAAATTCATCAGCAGCATCTTCTCTTGTCATTCCTGCTGCAACAACATTATCATCCAATGTTGGATTTTGATTTGTACTCCAACAAAAACCTTTTGCTACAATATCTGCATTACCATTATCAACGATAGCACCGACACAAAAAGCACTTGTATCTGTAATGTCGTTAACTGAATTTGTTGTCACTGTAGGCAATTCTGGTTTTGGGCCACAAGCTACAAAGATACTGCAAATCAATGCAATTAAAAATAAGTGTTTTCTCATGATTAAATTTTTTAAATATAAAATTAAAATGTTTTCCAACAATAAAGAATTGAGATGCAAAGGTAATGATTTTTTCAATTCTTAATTCATAATTCATAATGCATAATGCATAATTATGACATATAATAAAAAAGAGACGCCACAGAAGTGACGTCTCTACATGTCTTAATTATTTCTTTGATATAAGTATCTCTTGATACTCTTCTTCGGTGTTCTTTCGAAGGCTTCAGACATAACCTCAATCTTCTTAAGTTTTGCGTAATTTGGCAATTCCTTATTGACTTCTGGCAATGTGTCTTCTATATATTTAATGAATGTAGCCTGATTCATACCTTCTTTCGCTGCTGTGTCGAAGTCTGGATAGATGAGAGCTGTCAAACCACCATTGTCTTCAATAACCAATGATTCAAGTACATAAGGGCGTGTATCAAGAACAGCTTCTACTTCTTCCGGATAGATATTCTGACCTGAAGGACCGAGAATCATACACTTAGAACGACCTCTCAAGAAGAGATAGCCATCAGCATCGATGATACCCATATCACCTGTATGCAACCAGCCGTCAGCGTCGAGGACTTCTCTCGTTGCTTCCTCATTCTTATAATATCCCAAGAATACGTTAGCACCTCTAACAAGAAGTTCGCCTGGTATATTTTGAGGATCTGAAGAATTGATCTTCATTTCCATATTAGGAACAATCTTACCGCAAGAGAACAACTTGGCAGTCTTGTAATCATCGTAAGTGATGATTGGAGCACATTCTGTCATACCATAACCGACAGTGAATGGGAATTCCATCTTCTTGAAGAACGCCTCGACTTCTTTGTTGAAAGCTGCACCGCCGATGATGACCTCGTAGAACTCTCCACCGAAAGCGTTGATCAATTCAGTCTTGATCTTACTCATGATGAATTGGTCGAGGATTGGAAGTTTCAAAGCATATTTGATGCCGATATTCTCGATGACAGGCTTAACCTTGCTCTTGTAAATCTTCTCGATGATAAGAGGCACAGCGATAACCAATGTTGGTTTAACTTCTGAAAGTGCCTGCATAATAATCTTAGGACTTGGGAGACGTGAGAGGAAGAATACGTGGCAGCCGCAGCTGAGTTCGTATAATACTTCAAACATAAGTCCATACATATGGGCACATGGCAACATTGAGACTACACGTGAAGTATGGTTAATCTGTGGCAATACTGTCTTACCAAATTCCAGATTAGAACGTACTGCACGATAAGGAATCATAACACCTTTTGAGAAACCTGATGTTCCTGAAGTGTAGTTGATGATTGCCAACTCATCTGCTGAGTCTTCGTAATAGTTTATTGATTCTGGAGCAAACTCCATTGGATAATATTTTCCAAAGAGTTCGTTAAGATGTTCACGGCTTTCAGCGATCTTTTCGTTTGCTGAATAAAGCAATTTAAAAGTGTTAACTTGGATGATTGCCTGCAAGCCTGACATATCAAGTTCTGAAAGGCCCTCCCATATTACTTCATCAACGAAAAGTATCTTAGCTTCTGAATGATTTACCAAGTGATTGATGTTGCTTGGTTTGAACTCGTGCATGAGAGGCACAGGAACTGCGCCATATGTCATTGCAGAGAGGAATGAAACTACCCAGTTGGCTTGATTTCTTGAACAAATGGCAACTTTGTCGCCTTTTTCCAGACCGCATTCTTCAAACATAATGTGAAGCTTGGCAATTCTTCTTGCCAAATCTCTATAGTGCAACGTAACACCTTGATAATTAGAGATTGCAGGTCTATCCCAATTTTCTCTGATAGATTTTTCAAAAATCTTGTTTACTGATGTAAAATTCATCTTTAAGTTATTAGATTAGTATTATAATTTAGTTCATCGGGACAAAGATAATAAAAAGACTTTTATTATATTTGCAGAAAATAAAAAAAAACTATGGAAGAAAAAATTTTTGACCCTAATGCAGCGGCCGCTCTTGGCTCTGGCATCTACGGATTGCCATGCAGCGCAGAAGAAGCTGAAATCATAATCATCCCTGTTGAATGGGAATTGACAACAAGTTACAACAGAGGTACTGTCAACGGTCCACAAGCTGTCTTTGACGGTTCAATGCAAGTCGACCTTCATCATCATGACTATCCTGATGTATGGCAAAGAGGCATCTGGATGGATGAGTTCCCACAAGAGTTGCGCGAACTCCACGATGAATTAGTTCCGCTCAGCGAAGACATCATCGACGGCATTGAAAGCGGCGACGTAGATGAAAATCCAGAAGCATACGAAGACAAATATGTAGCTATCGAAAACGGCTTCGACAAGATGTTCGCATGGCTCAAAGACAGAATCGCATACTGGAAGTCACAAGGCAAGAAAGTAGGTCTCCTCGGTGGCGACCACAGCATACCACTCCCATATCACACATATTTCAACGAATTGGGTGAAGAATACGGCATCATCCACGTCGACGCTCACAGCGATTTAAGAATAGAATTCGAAGGCTTCAAATACTCTCACGCCTCCATATTCTATAACACAATGAAATATGACAACATCGAGAAACTTGTTCAAGTTGCAATCCGCGACTACTGCGACCAAGAAAAAGAAATCATAGACAACTCTGAAGGAAGAATGGTTGTGTTCTATGACCGTGATAACCGCAGAAAGATGTACGAAGGTGCTACTTGGAAAAGCATCTGCGACGACATCCTCGCTCAGCTTCCTAATAAAGTATACATTTCTATCGACATCGACGGCCTCGATCCTAAGTTATGTCCTAACACAGGAACACCAGTACCAGGCGGCATGGAATACGAAGAAATGATGTACTTATTAAACAGAGTTAAAGAAAGTGGCAAAGAAATCATCGGCTTCGACCTCTGCGAGGTATCTCCAGGCGAAGACGAATGGGACGGCAACGTCGGAGCTAGAGTGCTCTATCACCTTTGCGGAATCATTTAATTTTGAATAAAGACTAAAGGCAAAAGACTAAAGATTGATGGACGACATTAACTTTAGCCATTTGTCTTTAGACATTTAAAACATAAACGAGATGAGTTTAAATAGTTTTTTACAATTTTTCGTAACTAAGGAAACTAAGTTTTTCCCTATTTATATCAAACAGTCTGAGTTGTTGGTTCACGCCACCAAGACTTTATTAGAAATGGTCAAGATCGACAACTACGAAGAACGCAAGCTGTTAGGTCGTCAGATAAAGAAAGACGAGACCGATGGTGATGAATTGTTCAGAAATCTTTACAAGATGCTCAACATCACATTCATCACTCCTTTCGACAGAGAAGACGTGAACGAGTTGGCAGCCAATATGGACGACTCATTGGACATCATCGACGATTGTTCAAAGAATCTCTTGATGTATAAGCCAAAACGTATCGACAGCCAGCTTATCGAGACAGCCAGCTATCTTCACGAATGCGCATGTCTGCTCTCAGAAATCATCAAACAATTAGAATTCATATCATTGAAGCATAATGATATAATTGAAAAATGCGACAAGATAAAACATATCGAGCATGTCATCGACAGCATTTATTCAGATTATATCAGCAACTTATTCACCAGCGAACCTGATTATATCGAATTAGTCAAGAACAAAAACATCGCTGAGACTTTCGAGAGTGCGAGTGACATCTTGAAAAACGTCGCTGACACCATAAGAACAATTGTCATTAAGAACTCATGATATGTTAGCATTTATCGTAGCATCCTCATTGATATTAGCGTTGCTCATCACATTTTTAAATGGCATGAACGACGCTGCTGACGCTGTATCGTGCATAATCACCACACGTGTTCTAACACCTCTCAAGGCTGTCGCTTGGGCTGCTTTCTGGGGGTTCATGGCCTACTTCATCTTCAACTCTCATGTTGCAGAGACCATGAGCCGAGGACTCGTCGAGGCACAATATATGAATCCATACGTGGTGTTCAGCGCCTTAGTCGGTGCAGCCTTATGGATAGGAATATGCACCTGGTTAGGTCTTCCTATATCATCATCACAAGCATTGATTGGTGGCATCATCGGTCCGGTACTGTTCAGTCAGGGCACATCAGCACTTGTATTGGACGGCGTTTTCTTAGTGTTATTATTCATGATATTAACGCCTGTGATTGGAATGGTGTTAGGCTTTTTCTTGCAATGTCTCATCATGCGAATATGCAAGAATTCCAACAAGAAGAAGCTGGACAAGGTATTCAGAAAGCTGCAGTTAGTTTCAGCGGCAGCATTCAGTCTCGGCCACGGAGCCAACGATGCACAGAAGACCATCGGACTTATCTCCATCATGTTGTTCACATCATTACAATCACCAGAGATAACAGAGAATTTCAAGAATGTCATCGCTTTGTTCTTTGACGCAGAAAAAGGCTATCACGTACCTCAGATCGTAGCTATCATTTGCTATCTGATGATTGCACTTGGAACATTGATAGGCGGCAAGAACGTCATCAAGACTACTGGCACAGGCATCGTGAAAATCACTCCCGACAAAGGATTTTGCGCTGAGACAGTAGGCGCAACCACTGTCATAGGCTGCTCATTATTCGGCATCCCAGTAAGCACCTCACACGGCATAGTCGGTTCAATAATAGGAGTCGGCTTAACCAACGGAGTCAAAGGCATCAATTGGGGAACAGCGAAGAGCATCTTATGGGCCTGGGTGCTGACAATACCAGCGCCGCTGCTCATCTCCGGATTATTATATTCATTGATAAAATAAGATTATCTAATAAACAATAAGAGCGCTTCTATGACAGGAGCGCTCTTATTTTTATTCTGTTGCTGAAAGTGCCAGACGTAAACCTGTTGTATAATAATTAGTATAAACTTCCCTATATGTAACACGACAACCTGAATCCACATCAGAATAATCTCCACCACGACCTACATATCCATACGCAGAATTACTTTCACAATATTCATTAACATTACCACTCATATCAAATATACCCAACTCATTAGGAGCTTTACTCTTTGTCGGATGAATAGAATAAGTTCCATCTTCACCCCATGGCTCACTATTTCCACTATACCACGCCACCTTACCTATCTTATCACTTCCGCTATATTTATATCCCTGCGATTTATTACCGCCTCGAGCCGCATATTCCCACTCTTCTTCTGTTGGCAATCTGAATTCCATGCCTGTCAACTCATTAAGCTTTTCAATAAAGCTAATACATTCTGAATAATATATACTATGTACAGGTCTGTTATTACCATCAAAATCAACATCATAATAATCGAGTTTTACGTCCATAACAGTTTCCCATAGCTTTTGTGTCACCTCTATCTCCCCTATGTAGAAATCATTTACCGTAACGCTTTTCACAGGAGACTCATTAGAATATGCGTCTTCATCATAGTTTATGCCATTAGGATCATTACTTTGAGCTCCCATATAATAAGTGCCGCCTTCAACGGCAACCATATAGAAACCTACTCCGTTGACATCACAATATATTCCTTCACCATTAAAAACCGTGTCTTTACGACAACTTACAAACAATATAATCAATGACAATATCAAAAATATCTTTTTCATAATATCTTAATTTATTTTTTCCAATTAACACCTATACCTAACTTAAATTCCAATGTCTTAAAGTTAGTTGTAACAACATCGAGACTTGTCAAGAAATGTTTAAAATTCAACACCATACCTACTGACACATCAACACCTATATTAGTATTAGGTTTATACTTCACCCATGTATTGTCTTTCGTCTCACAATATGTCACTCTAGACCCAAATCCAGCTCCGAATTTCAAATCAATGTTATCTGTATTTATATTTGGAACTATGATACCTCCCATAATTGAAAATCTGCGCACTTCAGAATTTCCAGTCAGCTGCACTGCTGAATTTTTCACCTTATCAACATCATAATTAGAGAAATCAGAACTTGACAATAATGAGACATACCAACCGACATCTGGCCATTCATTTATTACACCGAATGTCAATCCATATGACAAATTAGCTTTCTTTGAATATGCACCATCTGCAGTAATGAACCAAACACCATCATCAATATAATCCCACATATATTCCTTATGAGGCGAGAACTTATAATAAGTCAGACAATCTTTAGTGACGTCAATAGTTTTCACATCACTACGATTTCCTCTCTTGACCTCAACCTCATACTTTCCTAAAGAAAAGTCATGGACGAAATCTGTAGTTCCAACCTTTTTGCCATCAATATAAACAGCATCACCTTTAGCTGTAGAAGTGATAGTAATCAACTTACCAAATTCAAACATAAACTCACTGCTGCCACCTATACTAACATCTATAACTTTAGAGGTGGTCTGAGTTCCTCTCTTTGCTTCTACCTTATGAGTACCATAAGTAAGATCTACATTTACAGGTGTTATTCCGACATATTCTCCATCTACATAAATCTTATCGCCAGCGAGGTTGGTCTTTAATTTTATAGACTTACCTGTCTCTAATGTCTCATTCAGGAATAACGTCTCACCTTTTTTAATAGTGATGTTTTTCTTAAGAACAGGACAACCTTCTATCTGAAGCTTAAGTTCATAATCGCCAATCAACAAGTTTGAGATGACATTAGGTGTCTGTCCGTATTTCACTCCATTGAGATAAATGTTGGCCGACATCGGATCGCTGTTGACATCCAAGAAACCGTATATTGGTTTTGGTGCATTTATGTTAATAGTCTCGCTCTTTCCCAAGACAAGGCTGACGTTTTTACTGCTAGTCTCGTGTGATTCTTTCTTTGCTTCCACGAAATGTGTTCCTTCTGAAAGACGTCCTTTCCACGTACCTTTGCCCTTATATTCCTCATCGACATAAATCATTGACTCTGAGTCTGTGTTGATTGTGACATCGATGAAGTTTGCACTCATATTCAAGACCGCGTTTGTGGTCTGATTATCTGTCACGATAAAAGTCTTCTCTGTTGTCTGATACATTTCCTTCATCACTTTGACAGAATAAGATCCGCTTGCTAATCGCTCTGATTTATATGGTGTCAATCCTACTTTTTTGTTGTTGATATAAACCATAGCACCGTTTTCAGGTTCGCTGCTAACATCAAGATAACCGTAGGCTGGACGTAAGGTCCTTACAATCTCTTTCTTTTCATCAAGCGTTACTGTTCCTGTTTCATCATGATACAGATCGCATTCTATTTTCCATGTATGCGTAGAGCCTATATCGAACGACTTGGAAACCTGTTTCGTTCCAGCAAACTGACCATCAATGAAAATGACAGCATCTTCCTGGTCTGCCTTGATGACGAGATAAGTATTCTGAGGTTTTAAAGGTTCATTGCTTACTGCTATTGGAATATACTGCAACACCATTTCATAGACGCAATAGTCGCAAAGATCTTCAGGAAGATAATACTTGCATGTTCCGTAATCCGGATGCATTATATTAATAAAGGTGGCAGTCTCTGCAGATATATAAATCCACATCTGCCCTGTCCTTGGTTTCTTGATAATCTGCGTCGCTCTGTTGCCAGTAAACTTAAGACGCATTCTTTCCTGCTCGTTGATATTCTCCGTTGATATCTTTATCAAGGCCATCGGAAGTTCATTACCATCGGTATATTCTTCCTTATTATCGATGACACCTCCAGGCACGAATTGAAAAGAGCCTTCCTTCACCTGAAGCTGCGAGAAAGCATTCAACGAAATCAGAACAAAAATTAACAGTAAAACTTTCTTCATAATCTTATAATTCGTAAAGTTACAAAGGTAAAATATTTTATCTACAACACCCAATATTCTCACGACTTTTTATATAATAAAAAAATAGTTGGCGAGATTCACCAACTATTTTTTTGTCTTTGCTATCATTTACTATTTATTCTTTTTCTTAGAGAATCCTATACCAACTTTAAACTCCATAAATTCAAAGTCCTTGGTTGTGTTAAGATCTGTAGAGATAACAAAATTCCTAAGATTAAACTGCAAACCGCCTGTCAAAAGCAATCCATTGTAATTTATATCACTAACAGACTTGTACCACTCTTCATTAGCTGCTTGGTCGAAAGTTGAATACATAGCGTAGCCTCCACCTAACTTAAGATATACAGGACCTGCAACCTTAAACATTAAACCAGCTGTAGCCGACAATCTTGAGTTAAGCTGTTTACCTGTAAAATCAACAGCATCTGGAGAAAGTTCATTGTATTTTGCAAAAAACTGATTAAAACCTGTTTGATACCCACCATCAACCATATCAAAATTTGTCAATAATGAAAAATGCCAACCCACTTTTTTATATGATCCCAAACTGACACCATAAGAATTTTTGCCTTGTAATCGAGAAGCATTGAGTGTAAAGAATTTCATTCCCTGACTAATAAACTCATCAATAGACTCTCTTGTTGGTTTGAAGTAGAAATGAGTCTGACCATCTTTAATAATGTACAGTTTCTGGACATCTGTCTTACGATTTCTTTTCACAAGAATCTCATGATTTCCTATTGGCATATCATATTCTAATGGAGTGCGACCTTTTTTAACTCCATCGATATAAATATCATCACCTTTTTTATTAGATTCTAGAGTAACCAACTGACCAATATATAATGTATATTCGTTTATATCGTCATCTTCACGCACACTAATTGTATGCGTATTCTCGAGTTCTTTTTCTCTCACAATCTTTACATCTCGATTTCCGTAGTATACATATTCTGTAACAGGTGCTTTTCCAATATATTTATTATCCACATATACCTTATCACCTTTATTTGCGGTTTTAAATGTCACATTCTCACCTAATTTTACTTTTACATCTTTAACACCATCATCTTCAACAGCTAGCATTTTCTTATAAACATGCTTACCTCTCGTTACTTTAAGTTCGTGTATTCCGTAAGAAATTTTAGTTGTACAAGGTGTTTTTCCTATCTTCTTTTCATCCAAATAGACTTTATCTTTTTCACGATCTGTAACTATTTTCATTTCTTTACCAACAAACACCTCAACTGTATCACTTGCATAAAGAACATCTATTTCATTTGTAATATTGTACTTATCTCTCACAGCCTTGATATTGTGAACATTGTATGTCAAATATAAAAACTGAGGGCTGAGACCTACATATCTATCATTAACAAACAAGCTATCTCCACTTCTATCTGTCTTGACAAAGATCCTCTTAGATGGATTAAATTTCTCATCTATAAGCAATGGATTATTTTCTGCAACATTGATATTCATTACAATATCAGCAAAACCTTCATTTTTGAGAGTTAGTTCATATTCACCGATAAGGACTTTCTCAACAAGTGGTGTTCTTCCTATATATTCGTTTGCTAAATATACTGATGCGCCTGAAGGTGTTGTTGAGATATCCAAGCTGCCATATATTGGCGTTGGCGAACTCAAGAAAATTGTATCTCTACTCTCATCTTGCTTTATGTTACCTAACAATAATGCAGGTTTGTGACTAACTTTCTTAGCTTCAAAGATATGCGCACCAAATGCAAGATTTCCATCCCAATTTCCAATTCCTTTAAATTCATTATCTACAAATATTTCAGACATATCTTCTGCTACTATTGTTACCTGCTTGACATTTGAAATCATTTCAACATCCACATTCACAGTATCATTACCAACGATTTCGAAATCGTAATGATATGGTTCATATTCATCTTTGAAGACAAGCATCTTATGTTGACCGATATTCATTTTAACCGATGAGAGCGGAGTGTTACCTACATGCTTGTTATCGACGAATACTACTGCATTTTCTTCTGGCGAAGAAGTGACATTTAAGATACCGTAAGCTGCCTGCATCTTAATATCCACAACTACAACATCTCCCGATGTCATTGTATCGTTTCCGTTTACAAGGCGATACATATCACATTCCACTCTCCATGTATAAGGCTCGCCTACATTCAATAATTTTGAAACTTTGTTAATGCCAACAAATTCATCATTGATATAAATCATTGAATTTTGCTGATCTGTGTTAATGTTTAGATAATTGATTTCTTGAACAATTTCATTTTCCACTACGGCCAAAGAATCTTCAACAACTTCTTGAGCCAATGATGGTAACGATAATAATACCATCAAAAAAAGTATAATTTTCTTCATAACTTATTTGTTTTTATGTTAGACTATTTTTCTACAGCTGTTTGGAATCACCTACAAAAATATAAAAATAATAAAAAAGACAGCCCGAAAGCTGTCTTTTTCCACCACATATTTATTGTTTTTTTATTATTCCATGTTTGTATAGACTGATTGTACGTCTTCGTCGTCTTCTACTTTTTCGAGGAATTTTTCGATTGCTTCAACGTCTTCTGCTGAGAAGCTTACAGGGTTGTTAGGGAAACGTTGTAAGTTAGCTTTCTTAACATTGATGCCGAGTTTTTCCAATGCTGTCTGCATTGTTCCGAATGCTGTCCAGTCTGACAAAGCTACTACGCCTTCTTCTGTTGCTTCGATTTCTTCGAGGCCTGCGTCGATGAGTTCGAGTTCGATTTCTTCTACTTCCATACCTTCTGGCAACTCGAGTTCGAAGACAGCTTTACGGCTGAACATAAATTCTAAAGAACCTGATGGAACTAAAGAACCGCCGCATTTATTGAAGTAAGAACGTACGTTAGCGACTGTACGAGTTGTGTTATCTGTAGCGCATTCAACAACGACGAGAACGCCAGCAGGGCCTTTACCTTCGTAAACGATTTCAACCATATCAGCAGCGTCTTTCGCTGTAGCTCTTTTTATAGCAGCATCGATGTTGTCCTTAGGCATGTTTTCTGCCTTAGCATTGATGATAGCCTGACGCAATCTTGGGTTCATATCTGGATCTGCGCCGCCTTCTTTAGCTGCGATAGTGATCATCTTACTGAGTTTAGGGAACACTCTTGACATGTGGCCCCATCTTTTCATCTTAGCCGCTTTGCGGTATTCAAATGCTCTTCCCATAGTATATCTTTCTTAAATATTATTTTTAAAATTTGTGTGCAAATTTACAATTTTACTACTAAAAGTAAAAATGTTTTTATGTGTTTTTTGTTATTGATTTGAAATAATTTTCAAGACACACGTCAGTGTGCCTCTACACACTTTCAACACTCCAAAGCTCCTGTCAAGTCACTGACGTTCTTGAAGCCATGACGTTCGCAATATTCAACGATACCTTTAGCCACCTTAACAGTGATAGTTGGGTCGATGAAGTTTGCTGTACCTATTTCTATCGCTGACGCACCTGCGAGCAAGAACTCAACAGCGTCTGTCGCTGATGAGATGCCGCCCAATCCGATTACAGGAATCTTCACTGCCTTAGCGACTTGCCATACCATTCTCAAAGCGATTGGCTTAACGCATGCGCCTGACAAACCACCTGTCACTGTAGATAACTTAGGTCTTCTCTTTTCAGCGTCGATAGCCATACCTAACAAGGTGTTGATCAAAGACACAGAGTCAGCTCCTGATGCTTCTGCTGCCAATGCCAAGTCAGCGATGCTTGTCACGTTAGGTGAAAGTTTCACGATGAGGTGTTTGTCATAAACTTTTCTCACTGCGCTTACGACCTGTTCGATGCCAGATGTAGTGACGCCGAATGCCATACCGCCTTGTTTTACGTTAGGGCAAGAAACGTTGAGTTCGATAGCAGGGATATTTTCCAAAGCGTTGACTTTCTCAGCCACAGCGCAATAGTCCTCTATCGTTGAACCAGAAACGTTTACGATTATATTTGTGTCAATATCTTTGATTCTTGGATATATTGTCTCAACGAAATATTCGACGCCTTTGTTTTGGAGACCGACAGCATTGAGCATTCCTGAAGGAGTCTCAGCCATACGAGGATATGGGTTGCCTTCACGATGATTCAATGTTGTACCTTTGACGAGTATGCCGCCGATTTGTGACAAGTCGATGAAGTCGGCATATTCTTCGCCATAGCCGAAGGTTCCTGATGCTGTCATCACAGGATTCTTCAATGTGAGACCTTTACCGAGTTGTATTGTTTCGTTTACCATAACAATTTATTTATATTCATTACAGGACCTTCTTTACAAACACAGACGTTGCCTTCTTTTGTGTTTTCCACGCAGCAGAGGCAAGCGCCGAGACCGCAAGCCATGAGGTTTTCCAATGACACTTCGCAGTCGATATTATTTTCACGAGCCATCTTGGTCAAAGCCATCATCATTGGTTTTGGACCGCAAGTATAGATCATGTCGAATTTCTTTTCTTTCCAGATAGAATGTTCTGTCACAAAACCTTGTTCGCCTAAAGTTCCGTCGTTTGTTGTGATATAGACCTTACCGACAGCTTCGAATTCTTCAAGCATTATCAAGTCGGTTTTTGAACGGCCGCCGAGCAAGAACTGAGGTTCTACACCATTCTCTTTCAACATCTTTCCGAGGTAATATAAAGGAGCGATGCCGATGCCGCCACCGACAAGGATGACGTTTTGAGTTTTATCTTCTGGCATAGTGAAGCCATTGCCGAGAGGATATATTATATTTAATGTGTCGTTAAGTTCTGTGTCAGCGATTTTATTTGAACCCTCGCCTACTCTTTGAACCAATAATGTTATTGTACGATTTTGATAGTCGACGTCGTGGATTGATATTGGACGACGGAGATAAGTGTGCTGTGCATCATCGACGCGTACCTGAACAAACTGACCTGCCTTGATTTCTTCGAGAGGCTCGTCAGACTGAAGCAAAAGATATGTCGACTTTGCCCATTCTTTTTTCTCTATTAAACGAAAGTCTGTGATTTTCTTCATGGCTTATATACAAAAAAGGTCGTCGAATGACGACCTATATTAATCTTTAGGTTATTTTGTTTCTTCTGTATTTTCTTCAACTGTGAAGTCTAAGAGACCTTTGTCGTTGAGAAGTTGATACCATTGGAAGACTTTTTTCATATCTGATTGATAAACTGAGTCTTCATCATATTCTGGAAGTATCAACATGAATTTTTCTTTAAGTTCTACTGGAGAAGCTTTCTTAGGATCGAAACCGATGTTGTCACCTAATTTTTCATGAATGCTCATGAAAACTTCTTTTAAAGGTCTGTCTTCACCTGTTGTGTAGATGCTGATTTCTTCCAAAGAACTGATTTTATCGTTAGCAAAAGCTGGTGTACGTTTTCCATCGAGTAATGACTCAACAACTAATTTACCTGAACCTTGACCTGAAACCAAGAACAAACCTGGTTTGCCTGATATTGCTACAACTTTACTTAAATCCATCTCTAATTTTATTAGTTTAATAGTTTAAATTTTCTCTTTTTAATTTATGATTGGCAAAGATAATAAAAAAGTCTAAAGACTAAAGACCAAAGACTAAAGTTTTTTTCAATCAGAAATAAAGTTTAGGCATCAGGAATTATAATAGTATGATTTATAATATCATCATTTTTTTATTTATCAAGTTTACACTCAACACCCATTTAGGTATCGCCGACTTCATAGGATTCGGATTCGAAGTGAGATTATAAAAAGCAACTCCTAATTCCTAACTGAACCTCCGTTTCTTTCCATAGCCACTCTCTAATAGGATTGTCATAATGTTTCTTTGAAATGAGTTTACTCTTATTCCCAGAAAACAATCTAACATCAGGGAGAAAACATGTTGACTGTTGAACATCGACCGTTGTCCCAAGCAAAGCATTAACCGCAGGTATCGCGCCTTTCTCCGGCGACTTGCAGAACGGCCTGAACAAGACATCAGCGATTGGATCAAACCATCGATGCATGGAAATCATATTGCTATCCACAACACCCGGGTCGGTAAGATTCACCTTTCCGTTCTTGATATTTTCCGACAATGACAGCGATGACAAAAACAGAGCATATTTCGCCTTGCCATAAGCTCCAAGTTGAGAGAATCTCTTTTTATCCAAATCAAAGAAATGTTCGTCAAGCCTTGACACTCCCCGTGTCACAGAAACAGTATTGACAATATCGAATCCATCTTCCATCAATGGAATCATCAGTCTCGAAAGATACAATGGTCCAATATAATTCACTGCAACCGTAGTTTCAAAACCATCTTCGTTTATGGAAAAGTCACGACATATTATTCCGGCATTATTCAAAAGTTTATTTACCTTAAAGCCATGACTTATAATATTTTCAGAAAACGATTTTATTGAAGAAAGAGAATTCAGGTCCAGTTCCAAGATATCTATTTCTGAATGAGGAAAATGTTTTATCAAGACATCACGTTGAGATGCCGCCTTCTTGACATTACGGCACGCCATTATCACAGGAAAATCCTTATCCAATAACGACTTAACAGCAGCAAGTCCTATGCTACCCGTCGCACCTGTCACTATTACCTTACTTTTCTCCATATAGAATTAACTAAGCGTTTGGGCAAAAGTGAGAGCATTGGAGGAAGATATACGTTCATCGCTCCAGGTGCCACGACCATCTTCTTCTTAAACATTCCTTTAAGTGCTTTCTTCACAAGCCATTGCGGCGTTCCGACAACACCAAGATTCACTCCAAGCTTCAACAGTCTTGGATTTATTTTATATAAAGGTGTGGCTATAGCTCCAGGGCAAACCGTCGTCACTCCAACACCGTAATCTCTCATCTCATAATAAAACGATTTACCGAAGCTCTTAAGATAAGCCTTTGTAGCAGAATATATTGTAATTCCAGGATAAGGAAGTCGTGCCGCCATTGACGACACCAAGATGATAAATCCGTATCCTCTTTTCTTCATCTCATTTCCGAAAATCCTGCACATATGAGTTGGAGTCATAATATGAAGATTAAGCATAAGTTCCATCTTCGTATGATATTCATCGTCAAGTTCATGGAAGAAGAACATCCCGGCATTATTGATAAGAATGTCAATAACGGCATTCTGGTTCTTGCAAAAATCAAACAGATGCTGTGCCGCATCTTCCTGCGACAAATCCTGATAACGAGCTATGACTTTAACACCGTAATCATTCCTAAGCCTGTCAGCGACATCTTCCAATTCCTTTTCCTGATTACTGACAATCACGAGATCACATCCTGCTTCAGCAAGATAGTTTGCATACAGCAGTCCCATTCCAGAACTTGCTCCTGTTATCAACGCTGTGACCTCATTGCCATAAGCTCTAATCTTATCTATATCTTTCTTGAAAGAAATCATAAATCATTGATTTTCTAACTTCTCTATTTCTTTTTTAAGACGTTCAGGCATCTCTTCTACGCAATGATGACATCGCATATCCTCGCTATACATTCTTCCAATGCAATAATTTGAATGCTTGCAGCTGCTTCTCGTCAGCTCGCCTTTCTGCAATTTATTAACGAAATCTGTATCATTGATAAGAGCGCGTGCCATCTGAAAGGCCACGAAACCAGAGTTCAAGACTTTTTCCATATCGTCTTTAGCAACCATTCCTCCCACATAAATAAGAGGCATGTCAAGACTCTCACGGAACTTCATCGCTGTCTCATAGAAATAAGCATCTTCATAAGGAATCGTCGGCACCATCATCCTGCCAGCTATTCTAAGTCCGAGCTTCAGCCACCAGAACTTCCACATATTCATGTAATAAGCCATCGTCTTTATCGGCATCGCGCCACGCATGACTTCCATAGGAGCCTTGCTGACGAAACCGGCAGAAAGCACGAGAGCATGAACGCCAAGTTTCTCCAACTCCTTGGCAATCAATATTGCCTCATCGACTTGTATTCCAGTTTTGATACCGTCGAACATATTTACTTTCACCACCACTGCCATATCGTCCGATGCTGCGTCCATCACCTCTCTGATGACGAATTTCATGAAACGCATTCTGTTTTCCAAGTTTCCGCCCCAGATGTCTTCTCGGTGATTCGTATAAGGCGACAAGAACTGACTTATGAGATAACCATGACCTGCATGTATCTCAACGCAATCGAAGCCTGCCTCACGGGCGAGATTCACTGCCTTACCGAAATCTCTTACCGTATCAAGGATTTCATACTCTTCCATACCTCTTACGAATGTAGGAGAATAGAGGTTGAATCCTGAAGATGCGCCCATCGGCTTGCATCCGCACGTACTACGATGAGTCATATTTCCACAATGCCCGAGCTGTATAGAAGCCTTGGCGCCTTCCTTATGGATAGCGTCTGTGAGTTTTTTTAGTTCAGGGACAATCTCCTTGCGCATCCAGAGCTGACCGTCAAAAGAGACGCCACTACGATTGACAGAGGCGTATGCTATAGTTGTCATGCCAATGCCGCCACGGGCTACTGCCGTATGATAGTCAAAGAGTTGCTGCGAAGGTCTGTTATCCTTACACATATTCTCAAAGGCCGCAGAACGTATTGTCCTGTTTCTCAACTCAACAGGGCCTATTTTACAAGGTGTGAAAATAATTGAATCGCTTGCTTGCATCGTTGTCTTGTTGTTTAATATATAAAAGGTATTATCCTCTTTACTTTCTTAGTATCAAGTTCATCTCCGAACTCTTTCTTGTAATTATCGTAAATCTTGGCGGCGCGGGGCGCGAGATTTGCGAAAGTCCAGATTGCGAATACCGCGCCGGAAAGCGACCATGTAAGTATCGCAAAACCAAGCCATTCCACAAACTCTCCAAAGTAATTGGCAGAAGTCACATACTTAAACATCCCTTTCTTTGGAAGATAATGCCGCGTATCACCAGGCTTACGAAGGTTTCTTATGACATAATCAGAATGAATATTGATAATCATTCCCAAGAAGAAAATCATTGTTCCAATAATGAATTGAGGCGTCGTAAGCCATGCCATTTCATACATGTTTTCTGGTGACTCATAAAAAATCCAACCGCCTTGCATCAATGCATTCAGCACGTTGAAGACGACACCCATAAATATCACCGACAAAGGCATCACGCTCTTGCCTCTTATCAAAAAAGGAAAGATAAAAGAACGTTGGAAATAATGTATCTCAAATAAAATCAAGAAAATGAGGCATACGATATTCGTACTTCTTTCTGAAAATACGCAAAGTAATATCATGACAATAAAGACAGGAGATTCCATCAACACCCATCCTAATTTATTAGGCAGTGCCGGACCCCATTCCTTATTGTAAAAAACACCGTAACCTGCTGTAACAAAATACAATGCGATAAATACAACTACCGCTATTATCGTCATTATCAGAAGAAATGTGTTAAAATAACTCAACATAATCTTAGTTGAACGATTGCAAATCCGTCAGTCTCTTATAAACGCCGTTCTTTGCAATAAGCTCATCATGTTTACCTTGTTCAACGATATTACCTTTTGCTAAAACAACTATATCATCGGCATTTTGTATCGTTGAAAGACGATGTGCGATAACGACAGAAGTTCTGTTGCTCATCACCTTAGCCAAAGCGTCTTGCACCAATTTTTCCGACTCTGTATCGAGTGAAGATGTAGCTTCATCAAGTATTAATATAGGTGGGTTTTTAAGAACAGCGCGTGCAATACTCAATCGCTGCCTTTGACCTCCAGAGAGGTTCATGCCTCTGTCGCCTATAAAAGTATCATAACCATTTTCAAGCTGCATGATGAAGTCGTGTGCATTAGCGACTTTTGCTGCCTCTATAACCTCCTCGCGTGTAGCCTCATGCATTCCGAAAGCTATGTTATTATGAACTGTGTCATTAAACAAAATGCTCTCCTGACTTACAATTCCCATCAAGCTACGAAGATCATCGATTTTATAGTCACGGATATCTGTGCCGTCAATTGTTATAGAGCCTTCGCAGACATCATAGAAACGAGGAAGAAGGTCAACCATCGTCGACTTGCCGCCACCGCTCTCTCCTACCAAAGCGACCATCTTTCCTTTTCCAATTGTCAAGTTAATGTTCTTTAAGACATCATCTTTTCCGTAACGGAATACGACATTATTATATTTAATAGAATCTTTAAATTCTGTGATATTCTTAGCATTATCTTTTTGATATATAACCTCATCTGCATCAAGTATCTCAAACACGCGCTCTGCCGATGCCATACCTTTCTGCAAGTTATAGAAACCGTGCGAGAATGACTTCGCCGGAGGGATGATCTGTGAGAACACAACGATATAAGCGATGAAGTTAGCTGCCGTGATAGTAGCGCTGCCCGATAAAATCAATGTCGAACCGAACCAAAGCACTATAGAGATAACTACAGCAGAAAGCAATTCGCTCATCGGAGAACTGAGGTCTCTTTTTCTGTGAACGAATTTTAACAATTTCGAATAGCCATAATTTTGTTCTTCGAATTTCTCATTGGTATAATCTATAGCATTGAAAGCCTTGATGATACGCAAACCAGAAATAGTCTCTTCAATATTGGCTATGATATTTGCCAGACGAGTCTGACCTTCTTTAGAGTCTTTCTTCAAAGACTTTCCAATCTTGCCGATAACGATGCCGCCTATTGGAAGCACACACAAAACGAACAAGGTAAGTTCCCAACTAACACCAAGCATATAAGCGAAATACGCAATGATTGTTATAGGCGCTTTGATGAAAACATCCAAATAATTCATGATAGAGACTTCAATCTCTTGAAGATCTGTAGTGATTCTAGCTATGATGTCACCTTTCTTCTGTCTGCTGTAAAACGACAATGGAAGAACGAGAATCTTGTTATAGACCGCGGTTCTCATATCCTTTATCGAATTGACTCTCACGGAAGCCATGTAAAAACTAGCCATATAAGTAGTGAGGTTTCTCAAGAAAAAGGCGAACACCAGCATGGCGCAGATGAACAACAATGCCATCTTCTGACCTTTTGAAATGATAATCGCGCTGATATAATAATTCATCGTTTCGAGAAGCACATCGGAGCTCAACGAAAACTCAGGTTTTACCGTGATGAGATTATTTGGATTAAACAAAAGATTCAAGAACGGAACAATCATTGAAAATGAGAACAATGAGAATATAGTAGCCAAAATTGTAAATACTATATTCATTGTCACGCTGCCCCAATACGGTTTCACGTAAGTCAGAACTCTATTGAATTTATTGATTTTCATCTGAGCAAATTTAAAGGGGAACTTCATTACAAAATTCCCCTATTCTTTATTTTTCGTTTAAAACTTAAAAGCTATAACCAGTATAGTTTTCAGGAGTAATCACATGCATTTCTGCCTTAACAGCATCGCTGACAGGAAGTTCATCGATGAATCTGTCGATAGACTCGCGTGTGACCTTTTCGTTTGTACGTGTCAAGCCTTTCAATAATTCGTAAGCGCCTTCAACTTCTTCACGACGTAAAATTGTCTGGATAGCTTCAGCTACAACAGCGTAGTTGTTCAACAAGTCTTCACTTAATTTATCTTCGTTAAGGATGAGTTTGTCGAGACCTTTCAATAATGAAGCGATAGCGATCATTGTGTGAGCCAATGGCACGCCGACGTTTCTTGTCACTGTTGAGTCAGTGAGGTCGCGCTGCATACGGCTGATAGGAAGCTTAGCGCTGAGGTGCTCGAAGATAGCGTTTGCGAGACCGAGGTTACCTTCTGCGTTTTCAAAGTCGATTGGGTTGACTTTATGAGGCATTGCTGAAGAACCTACTTCACCAGCTTTAATCTTTTGTTTGAAGTACTCCATTGAAACGTATTGCCATACGTCGCGAGCGAGGTCGATCAAGATTGTGTTGATACGTTTCACTGCATCGAAATAAGCTGCCATGAAATCGTAGTGTTCAATCTGTGTTGTTGTTTGAAGTCTTGTAAGACCTAAATTATTGTTGATGTAATTGTTTGCGAAGTTTTTCCATTCAATCTGTGGATAAGCGACTTTATGAGCGTTCATATTACCTGTTGCGCCGCCAAATATAGCACAGAAAGGAATGTTTTTCAAGTTGTTGATTTGGTTGTCCAAACGTTCTACGAAAACATAAATCTCTTTTCCGAGGTGAGTTGGACTTGCTGGCTGGCCGTGAGTGTGAGCCAACATTGGAACGTCTTTCCATTCTTCTGCCATTGCGAAGAGCTTGTCTCTAAGTTCTTGCATAGCTGGCAAATAAATGTTAGCGTTAGCATCTCTCAATGTGAGAGGCACAGCAACGTTATTGATATCTTGTGAAGTCAAACCGAAGTGGATGAATTCTTTGAATTTCTTAAGATCGAGTTCATCGAAACGACGTTTGAGGAAATATTCAACAGCTTTAACGTCGTGGTTTGTAACCTTCTCGATGTCTTTGATTTCTTGAGCGTTTTCTACTGTGAAGTTTTCGTAGAAAGAACGCAATGTTGGGAAATATTTATGATCGAAATCAGCGAGTTGAGGCAATGGAAGTTCGCATAATGCGATGAAATATTCAACCTCTACTTTTACGCGATAACGGATTAATGCGAATTCTGAAAAATATTCATCAAGACCTGCTGCCTTGGAACGGTATCTGCCATCAACTGGAGATATTGCTGTAAGTGAATTTAATGTCATAACACCTTATATTTTATGTAAAACGCAAAGATAAAAAAAGTCAACAGACAACAGACAATAGACAACAGTTTTTTTCAAAAAATTTATGAATCATATTTTAGCCACCAAGACTTCGAGTCACCGAGTCACCAAGTTAAGATAATCTTAACATCTTAGTATCTTAGCATCTCAGCATCTTTATTTCTAATAATCGAGTTGCTATACAACTTCACCTCTTTTCCTTTCAGCGTCTCAATTCCATTCAGGCATTTCTCCACAATTTCATGTTTCAATTCAGGCTTTCTGGACAATATTAAAATATGTTGCATTTTCATATCAGACAGAACCAAGACTTTCTCCTTTTCATCAAATGTTAAAATCTTTAACTTTTTCCAGAACAATCCTTTTCTTATAATTATAAAACACGCATCATCTTTTGGCAAAATTTCCAAATCAAACTTCTTCAAGACCTTGCTCCTGTCCTCTTTTATTCCGACATAAAGCAAGTCAAGATGATTTCCACAACCAATTGAAACATAAAGGAATATTTCCAAGAAATTCATTTCAAGCCGATTATTGGCACGGGCAATGCTATACCATTTTCCCGTCAATTGGGAATTAGCAATTGTTTTCATTTTTAAAGAAATTTAGAGTTAAATAAATTATGGATTTACCTTTCGGTATATATTGTTTCTAATTAAAATTTGGATTATTTCCGGAAGGACGATTTCCTTAAATCTTCGTTGCAAAAATACAAACAGCGATATTCAAAAGTCAAGTGTTTTTGAAAGTTTTTTTATTGAACTGACGATTTTTAACATTTTTCTCTCAAAAATTAAGAAATGATGTTAATTTTTGTTTGCAATGAGTTTTTTTTAAGTCAACAGACAACAGTCAACGGACAACAGACTTTGGGTATGCCGTGCCTGAGGAGCGTCAAGTTCAAAGTTCCTTTGCGAGAAATTTTTAAAATTTCATTATAAATAAATATGTACATCACAACATTTTTATCGATATTTTTAGTAATTTCGCAGTTCACGTAAAATTTAAAATCAATAATTTAAAAATATAATTATCATGAATTACGATGTTATAGTAATAGGCAGTGGACCAGGCGGTTACGTTGCTGCCATCAGAGCTTCACAATTAGGTAAAAAAGTCGCTGTTGTTGAGAAATCAGAAATCGGCGGAACATGTTTGAACTGGGGTTGTATCCCAACCAAAGCTCTTTTGAAAAGCGCTCAGGTTTATACATATATGAAACATGCTGAAAATTACGGCATCAGCGTTGAAGGTGAAGTTAAAGCCGACATGGAAGCTGTTGTACGTCGCAGCCGTGGCGTCGCTGACAATATGAGCAAAGGCGTTCAATATCTTTTCAAGAAAAACAATGTAGAACTCATCGCTGGTTTAGGTTCATTGACAGCCGACAAGAAAGTCAAGGTCGTTGATGCAGAAGGCGTTGAAACAATATACGAAGCAGAACACGTCATCCTCGCTACAGGTTGTAGAGTTCGTCAGTTGCCAGCTCTTCCTATCGACGGTGAAAAAATCATCAGCTATCGTCAGGCTCTCGTTTTAGACAAACTTCCTGAAACAATGGTTGTTGTTGGTTCTGGCGCTATCGGTTCAGAATTCGCATTCTTCTTCACATCAATGGGCGTAAAAGTCACTTTGGTTGAATTCATGCCTAACATCCTTCCTGTCGAAGACGAAGAAGTTTCAAAACAAGTTGAACGCTGCTTCAAGAAATTGAAGATGACCGTCATGACAGAGTCATCAGTTACAAACGTTGACACAACAGGTGAAAAATGCGTTTGTACAATCGAAACTAAAAAGGGTCCTAAAGTCGTTGAAGCTGACATCGTTCTCTCAGCAGTCGGCGTACAGACAAACATCGAAAACCTCGGCCTTGAAGAACTCGGCATCGCTACAGAAAGAGGCAAAGTCATCGTTGACGATTACTATAGAACTAACGTTGAAGGCGTTTACGCTATCGGTGATATCGTTCACGGCCCAGCATTGGCACACAAAGCATCACACGAAGCTATCATCTGCGTTGAAAAACTCTGCGGCTTAGAACCAGAAAAATTGAATTACAACAACATCCCTGGCTGTACATACATCACTCCTGAAGTAGCATCTGTAGGTCTCACAGAAGCTAAAGCTATCGCTGCAGGTTATGAAGTTAAAGTCGGCAAGTTCCCATTCACAGCATCAGGCAAAGCAACAGCATCAGGCAACAGAGATGGTTTCATCAAAGTTGTTTTCAACGCTGCTAACGACGAATGGCTCGGCTGCCACATGGTCGGCGACAACGTAACAGAAATGGTTGCTACAGCAGTACTCGGCCGCGAGTTAGGCGCAAAAGGCCGCGATATCATCAACACTATCTTCCCTCACCCAACAATGTCGGAAGCTATGATGGAAGCAGCAGCAGCTGCTCACGACGAGGTGGTACACCTTTAAAATTGAAAGTTGAAAACTGAAAACTGAAAGTTGACAATTAACAATTGGAATATATGTAGGCGTGTCAATGACAATATAAACATTGGCACGTCTACTAATTATCAGTTATTTTGCAATGAACCATGGACAACGAACAAACAAAGTTCAGAGTTCAAAGTTCAAAGTTCAAAGTTCAAAAATCATGGAGATAATTAAAACTTCTATAGAAGGTCTTTTGATAATAAAGCCTGACGTATTCAAAGACGAGAGAGGATATTTCTTCGAATCTTACAACAAGGAACGTTTTGCAAAAGAAGGTCTTACGATGAATTTCGTTCAGGACAACGAGTCAAAATCATCGAAAGGCGTCTTGAGAGGACTTCATTTCCAAAAACCTCCTTACGCACAAGGAAAACTCGTCAGAGTAGTAAAAGGCTCTGTCATGGATGTCGCCGTAGACTTGCGCAAAGATTCTCCTACTTACGGCAAATGGGAGTCAGTTGTATTAAGCGAAGACAACAAGCTTCAATTCTGGATTCCAGAAGGTTTCGCTCATGGATTCGTCACTTTGGAAGACGAGACTGTATTCAATTACAAATGTACCAACATCTATAACAAAGAGTCCGAAGGCAGCCTGTTATGGAACGATCCTGACATCAACATCGACTGGAATATTGAAAATCCTATTTTATCAGAAAAAGATAAAGTTTCTCCATTATTCAAGAACTTTGAAACCCCTTTTATATAGAACTTTAAAATGAAGAAGATAAAGACACTCTTAATATTAGCAATAACATCTTTAATCTTAATGATTATAATTGCTTTAGTAATGAGCATCATAGCCATACGAACAGCAAATCAACGACCTGTATCATTAGAGCAAATCGTGATCCAAAGTCACGACATAGAATTCTGCGAAGATGTTTATTTTGCTGGAGAAAGAGTGCCACTCGAGATGTTCAATATCAGAGAACGCTACGAGAGAGAACTTCTATCGAACACATATTTTCATAGCAACACTATGGTATTGCTTAAACGCTCAAAACGCTGGTTTCCAGTCATTGAGCCTATCTTGAAAAAATACGGTGTGCCAGATGACTTCAAATACCTTTGCGTCATCGAAAGCAACCTGACCAACGTAGTCTCACCAGCTGGTGCCGCAGGATTCTGGCAATTCATGAAAAGCACCGCCGAAGACTTTGGACTTAAAGTCAACAAAGAGGTCGACATGCGATATAATGTCGAACTGGAGACAGAGGCCGCGTGTAAATATTTCCTCAAAGCTTACGAAAGATTCGGAAGCTGGACACTGACAGCAGCAGCATACAATGCAGGTACATCAAGAGTGTTAAAATTCATTAAGGAACAAGGAACAGACTCTTATTACGACCTGTTAATGGCTGAAGAAACAGAACGTTACGTTTTCCGCATATTAGCCATTAAAACCATCTTCGAAAATCCAGAGAAATATGGTATATATGTAAGTTCGAAACTTTCATATGAGCCATATAGATACAACATAGTCAAAGTTGACAAAAGCGTGGAAAACTGGGCCGAATTTGCCAAAGAACACGACATCACTTATAAGCTTCTGAAAGTCTTTAACCCTTGGCTAAGAAGCAATTCATTGAAAGTAAACAAAGGCGAGGTTTACGAAATCAAAATACCGAAAAAGCCTTTCAACATAACTCACAGCCACATCATGAACCTGATTGGCAACGACTATTTTTTACTTAACGATTCTCTAGCATTAGAAGAAACATACTACGAAAATGAACTCAATTGACAAAAACAATATTTCCGAAGAAGAATTCTTAGAGATTTACGGAGCTAAAGAAAACAATCTCAAAGATATAAGTCTCAAGATTCCACGCGACAAACTCGTCGTGATAACAGGACTTAGCGGCAGCGGCAAGTCATCATTGGCTTTTCAAACCATATATGCAGAAGGACAAAGACGCTATATGGAGTCATTGTCGTCTTACGCTCGTCAGTTCATCGGCAATATGGAACGTCCGCAAGTAGACGACATCAAAGGCTTGAGTCCTGTCATTTCCATTGAGCAGAAATCCGTCAACAAGAATCCTCGCTCCACCGTCGGAACGATAACTGAAATATATGACTACCTGCGTCTTCTATACGCAAGAGCGGCAGAACCATTTTCATACAACACTGGTGAGAAAATGGTACGCTACTCAGAAGAACAGATCTGCGACATCATAAACAAGATTTACAAAAACAAAAGAATCAACATATTAGCTCCTGTGGTAAGAGGACGTAAAGGTCATTACCGCGAGCTTTTTGAAAACATACGCCAGCAAGGTTTCTTGAGAGTCCGTATCAACGGAGAAATCAAAGAACTGAGCTATGGAATGCAAGTCGACCGTTACAAGGTACACGACATCGAGATTGTCATCGACAGACTTCTCGTTGGCGAAGACAGAAACAGAATCGCCAAGGCAATAGAACTCGCATTCAAACACGGCAAAGGATTATTGCTTGTCCTGGAAGAAGGACAGACCGACGTGCGATATTTCAGCCGTCTGCTCATGTGTCCTACGACAGGACTTTCATATCAGGATCCAGAACCTAACACATTCTCTTTCAACTCGCCATACGGAGCATGTCCGAAATGCAACGGACTTGGAGAAGTTACCGTCATCGACATGAACAAGATCATTCCAGATATGGAGAAGAGTATCAAGAAAGGTGGCCTCGCTCCTATCGGAGAATATAAAAACTCATGGATTTTCAACCAACTGGAAACATTAGGACTCCATTACGGATTCACCTTAGACACACCTCTTAAAGAATTGTCCGAGGAAGCCTTGAACGCTATACTTTACGGTAGCAGCGAAGGATTTACCGTGACGAAGGAACTCTATGGAACGATGTCGACATTCACCGCAACATTCGACGGCATCATCAATTTCATCATAGAACAAAACGACGAAAACGCATCGCCAGCCATAAAACGCTGGGCCACAAGCTTCATGAATGAGACACAATGCCCTGAATGTCATGGAGCTCGTCTTAAAAAAGAAGCTTTATATTTCAAAATAAACGACAAGAACATCTCAGAAGTTGCCGAGATGAACATAGTAAACCTCGCAAAATGGTTCGAGGAACTACCTAAACATCTTAACAAAAAACAAAAGGAAATCGCAACAGACGTACTGGCAGAAATAAAGAAACGCATCGACTTCCTTTTGAATGTAGGCATCGATTATCTGAATTTAAACCGTCCTGCCAAAACGCTATCTGGAGGCGAGGCACAACGCATCCGTCTCGCGACACAGATCGGTTCTCTTCTGACAGGAATATTATACATCTTGGACGAACCAAGTATAGGCTTGCACCAACGCGATAACCAACGACTTATAGAATCCTTGAAAGAACTTCGCGACATCGGCAACTCCATCATCGTCGTCGAGCACGACAAAGACACTATGATGGCAGCCGACTATATCGTCGACATAGGTCCTGGCGCCGGCAAACACGGCGGCGAGGTCACTTTTGAAGGAACACCGAAAGAAGTCAAGAAGGGCAAAAGCCTCACCTGCGACTATCTCAACGGCAAGAAAAAACTAGAGGTACCTAAGACAAGACGCAAAGTTCGCAACAACGAATATCTCATATTAAAAGGAGCCACAGGTCACAATCTCAAGAACGTGACATTGAAACTGCCTTTGGGCATAATGACATGCGTAACAGGAGTTTCCGGTTCTGGAAAATCCAGTCTTATCAACGAGACGCTCTACCCTATCTTAAGCAAGCACTTCTATCGTTCAGTAAAAGAACCACTTCCTTACGAATCAATAGAAGGTTTGGAATATATAGACAAAGTCATTGAAATAGACCAGGCGCCTATCGGAAGAACACCTAGGTCAAATCCAGCGACTTATACAAAAGTATTTGACGACATCAGAAAACTCTATGGCGAACTGCCTGAGTCTAAGATCAGAGGCTACAAAGCCGGAAGATTCTCCTTCAACGTAAAAGGCGGAAGATGCGAGACTTGCCAAGGCGCAGGATTACGAGTCATTGAGATGAACTTCTTACCAGACGTACAAGTGCTATGCGAGACATGTCAAGGCAAACGCTATAACAGAGAGACATTGGAAGTACGTTATAAAGGAAAATCCATCAACGACGTATTAAATCTTACAATCAGTGAAGCTCTGACATTCTTTGAAAACATCCCAAGCATCACTCAAAAGATCAAGACTTTAGAAGATGTAGGATTGGGATATCTCACACTAGGACAAGCATCTACGACATTATCCGGTGGAGAGGCCCAACGCGTCAAACTCGCAGCAGAACTTTCTAAAAAAGACACAGGAAAGACTCTTTATATCTTGGACGAGCCAACGACAGGACTTCATTTCGAAGACATCAAAGTGCTGATGGAAGTATTGAACAAGCTCGTCGATAAAGGCAACACGGTACTTATCATCGAACATAACCTTGATGTCATAAAAATGGCAGACTACATCATCGACGTCGGTCCTGACGGCGGCGACAAAGGAGGAACAATCATCGGCGAAGGAACACCAGAAAGCATCGTTAAAAAAGGGAAAGGATTTACCGCTAAATTTTTAAACTATGAACTCTAGAATTTTAGAATTCTAAAGTTTTATCTAAGTTTTATATTATCACCAACATGTAAGATTGTGGTTTCATCCATACCATTCATTTTATACAAAGATTCAAGCTTAACAGCATAAAGGCGAGAGACATACGACAATGTCTCTCCTTTTTGTATGGTATGATATTTATAGCGACGCATCGCCTTGTTTTTCTTTGACTCTATATAAATTATCTCGTTATCCTTAAGGGTTCTACGTTTGGCAAGATCGTTATATTTAATTATCTGATAATCGTAGATACACAACATATCAGCAAGAGCATAAACAGACTCACCCTCTTTTGCATAGATGAATTTCACCTTATTATTCTCACGGATGTAACGTTCGTCAGGAGTCTTGCCAACCACCTCCGCATCAGTGATTTTATACGGAATATATTCTATAGCTGTTGGCTGTTGGCTGTTGGCTGTTGGCTGTTGGTTTTTGGCTTTTGGCTTTTGGCTTTTGGCTGTCTTATACTTAAATTTTCCCTTTACGACCAGCTGATCGTATTCTGTAAGATTATAATCTTCAATAAGTCTAATCAAGACATTGGCATACACTGGCAATGTTGCATAACCAGCCTGTTTCAAACCTTTAGCCCATCCTTGATAGTCTGTTATTTCCAAATCAAAAAGAAATGCATAACGTTGTCTTTCAGCGAGAAACTTCGAATGATCACGATATGAAAGTTCTGGATCGTCATAAACACGGAAGCATTCGCCTTCCTCATCATCATCGTGGTAAGTACGACCGCCAGTCCAATCTTTATGACATTTTATCCCAAAGTGATTATTGGATTTTTTAGCTAATTCGCTCTTGCCGTTACCCGATTCCAGCAAGCCCTGCGCTAAAGTGATTGATGCCGGAATCTTATACTCCTGCATCTCACGCATGGCAATATCCTTATACTGCTCGATATAATTTAAAACGTCTTGAGATTTGCTCTGAGAATAAGCCACATCTTGCCATAAAAAAACAGCAAACATCGATATGAAATATGTAAAAAGCTTAATTCTCATAATTTTTTGGTAAAAATACAAAAATAACTCATTCTCACATATTTTTATTTCATTTGCCACGTTATTTGTTCATCATTTTTACGAATTATTTTTTAGCATAGTTAAGCATTTTTTCTTATTTTTGCTAAATTTATATATTATATGTGTATGGATTATACCCTTATAAAGAAATACTTTCCTGAAATAACTGAAAATCAATTATTACAATTCCAGTCTTTACAACCTTTATACGAAGATTGGAACAGCAAGATCAATGTTATTTCCCGCAAAGACATGGATAGTTTTTATGAACACCATGTATTACATTCATTAGCCATTGCCAAATATTTCCAATTGCTACCAGGCATGAAGGTAATGGACGTCGGCACCGGCGGCGGCTTCCCTGGCATTCCATTAGCGATTATGTTTCCTCAAACCGACTTCTTATTAGTCGACAGCATAGGCAAGAAAATCAAAGTAGTTCAAGCTGTTGCTGAATCTTTAGGACTCACCAACGTGACTGCGATACAAGAAAGAGTCGAGAATGTAAAAGACAAATTTGACGTAATCACAAGTCGCGGCGTCACCAGATTGCCAGAAATTGCAGGTTGGGTTGGCAACAAATTGCGTATTCACAACGACATAGAAGCCGGAGGCATCTTATATCTTAAAGGCGGCGATTTGGAACAAGAGTTACGTGAAGTCCCTAAGAACTGGAAACGTAAATCAACATCCATAAGCAAATGGTACGCAGAGCCTTTCTTTGTAGAAAAATATGTAGTTCATTTATATTAAAAATTAAAAATCAACTTAAATAACAACTTATGAAAAAGCACTTATTATCATTATTGATGGTTGTAATGTTCAGCCTCAATAGCTTTGCTCAACTTCCAATGGATCCAAACGTAAGATATGGAGTATTGGACAACGGAATGACATATTACATCCGTCACAATGAAAAACCAGCTAACAGAGCTGACTTCTACATCGCACAAAAAGTCGGTTCAGTTTTAGAAGAAGAAAACCAACGCGGTCTCGCTCACTTCTTGGAACACATGGCATTCAACGGAACAACAAACCTTCCAGGAATGACATTGAGAAACTACCTCCAAAGCAGAGGCGTTAAATTCGGTGAAAACCTCAACGCTTACACAGCTATCGACGAAACCGTTTATATGGTGACAAACGTACAGACAGACCTCCCAGGTTTAGTTGACACATGTCTCCTCATCCTCCACGACTGGTCAAGCTTCATCGCTCTTGAGGAAGAAGAAATCGACAACGAACGTGGTGTTATCCTCGAAGAAGAACGCACAACAGGCGGCGCTAGCAGACGCGTATGGGAAACATTACTCCCAAGAATGTATCCTAACAGCCCTTACGGAGCACGTCTTCCAATCGGTACAAAAGAAGTCATCGCTAACTTCTCATACCAAGAACTCCGCGACTACTATGAAAAATGGTACCGCCCAGACCTCCAAGGCTTAATCATCGTTGGTGACATCGATGTTGACGCTATCGAAGCTCGCATCAAAGAAATGTTCGCTGACATCCAAGCTCCTGTAAATCCAGCAGAAAGAACACAATTCATGATCGAAGACAATGCTGAACCTATCGTAGCTGTTGCTTCAGACCCTGAGTTAACATCAATGAGCTTGCAAATATTCTACAAACACGATGCAACTCCAAACGAATTGAAAAACACTCCAGACTACTGGATGACACAATACGTTCTCTCTTTGATTTCTCAAATGCAAATCAACAGATTACAAGAACTCACACAAAAACCTAACCCTCCATTCGTTGGCGGTTACAGCTACTTCGGCGATTACTATATGGCTCCAACAAAAGCTGCTTGGACAAGCTATGCAGTGCCAAAAGACATCGCTAGCATCGAAGAAGCTGTCACAGCTTTAGTTACAGAAAACAACCGCATGAAACAATTCGGCTTCACAGCTTCAGAATACGAAAGAGCAAAAGCTGACTTCATGAAGAGAGTTGAAAGCGCATACAATGAAAGAAACAACACAGAAAACGAAAAATATTTCGACGCTTGCTTAGATCACTTCTTACACAATGAACCTTTAATGGACATTGAAACAGAATATCAATTATATCAACAAGTTATCCCTAACCTTCCATTAGAAGCTATCAACGGTTTCGCAGCTCAACTCATCAGAGAAGACAACCTCGTCATCACATTGACAGCTCCTCAAAAAGAAGGCGAAACTCTTCCAACAGAAGAAGAACTCTTAGCCATGTACAACAAAGCTAATGCTATGGAAGTTGAAGCTTACGTTGAAGAAGTATTCGATGGTCCTATAGTAGCAAATCTTCCAAAAGCTGGCAAGGTAAAGAAAGAAACATTCAACGAAACTCTCGGAACAACAGAATGGATTCTCAGCAACGGCATGAAAGTCATCTTCAAACAAACAACTTTCAAAGATGACGAAATCAGAATGAGCGCTTACAGCGAAGGCGGTTTATCAGCACTTCCACAAGACGACCCATACACACTCCAAAACTTAGATGACATCATCACTTTAGGCGGTGTTGGCGAATTCAGCGCTATCGATTTACCAAAAGTCCTCGCTGGCAAGAAAGCAAGCGTTGCTCCTGGCATCTACACATACTCAGAAGGTATGAGCGGTTACTGCTCACCTAAAGATTTGGAAACAATGTTACAACTCACATACTTATACTTCACAGCACCTCGCGCTGACGAAGATGCTTTCCAATCAACAATGCAACGTACAAAAGCTATGGTAAAGAACATGGAATTGAACCCAATGATCACTTTATCAGACTCTTTGACAAAAGTATTATACAACAACCACCCATTACGCTTAAGAATGAACGTTGAAGACTACGACAAGATCGACTACGCAAAAGCAATGGAAATGTACAAAGATCGTTTCGCAGATCCTAACAACTTCGTATTCACTTTCGTTGGTAACATCGACGTTGAAACATTCAAGCCACTCGTAGAACAATACTTGGCTTCTTTGAAGAAAAACAAACGCAAAGAAAACTGGAGCGATGTTGGTCTCGGCGTAACAGAAGAAGCTTACACAACACACTACAGAAAAGAAATGCAAGATCCTAAGACTAGCGTCTATATGATCTACACAGGCGATATGGAATACAACCTCTATAACAACATCTATATGGGTGTTCTTTCAGACATTCTTGATATCGTTTACACAAAATCAATCCGTGAAGAACAAGGCGGCACATACGGCGTCGGCGTTATGGGTCAAATCAACAACAGACCTTCAGAAGAATTCATGTTCTACATCGTATTCGATACAAACGACGAAGTTTACGCTACATTGATGGACATCGCTAAAGCAGGTCTCAAAGACATAGCAGAAAACGGCCCAAGCCAAGAAAATCTTTCTAAAGTTGTTGAAAACAAACTCAAGAAAAGAGTTGAACAACTCCAAGAAAACAACTTCTGGACAAGCGTAATCAGCTCATTAGAAAGAGACGGCATCGACTACGTAACAGAATACGAAAATATCGTTAAAAACATCACAGTTGAATCAGTAGCTGATTTCGCAAAACAAATCGCTAACGGCAATTTGAAAGAAATCGTTCAACTTCCAGTGAAATAATTCCTGAACATTTAACTCAGAACTCCGAACTTTGAACCGTTGGAGTTCTGAGTTTTATATTTGAATCAATAATTTTAAAACAAATATTTTATGACAGAAAAACTTCAAACATTACGCGACTCTGCAGCAATGAGATGGATTGCTTTGTTGCTTTTGGCTTTTGCGATGTTCTGCTCATACGTGTTTATGGACATCCTCTCTCCTATCAAGGACCTCATGCAGTCAACAAGAGGTTGGGATTCTTCAGCATTCGGAACAATGCAAGGTGCTGAAACATTCTTGAACGTATTCGTATTCTTCCTCATCTTCGCAGGTATCATCCTCGACAAGATGGGCGTACGTTTCACAGCATTGTTATCAGGCGCTGTTATGCTCGTCGGTGCAGTCATCAAATGGTACGCAGTTGCTGACAGTTTCAAAGGCAGCGGTTTAGAAACATGGTTCACAAACAACCTCAACTACATTCCTATTTTTGATGAATTAGGCGTTTCTCCATTCTACAGAGGCATGCCTGCTTCAGCAAAAGTTGCAGCTGTTGGCTTCATGATCTTCGGTTGCGGTGTTGAAATGGCTGGTATCACAGTTTCTCGCGGTATCGTTAAATGGTTCAAAGGCCGTGAAATGGCTTTGGCAATGGGTTCAGAAATGGCATTGGCACGTCTCGGCGTCGCTACATGTATGATCTTCTCACCTATGTTCGCTAACTTAGGCGGCAAAGTAGACGTTTCTCGCGCTGTTGCTTTCGGCGTTGTATTGTTGATGATCGCTCTTATCATGTTCGTTGTTTACTTCTTCATGGATAAGAAATTAGACTCACAAACAGGCGAAGCAGAAGAAAAAGACGATCCATTCAAAATCAGCGATATCGGCAAGATCTTATCAAGCTGGGGTTTCTGGCTTGTTGCTCTTCTCTGCGTTCTTTACTACTCAGCTATTTTCCCATTCCAAAAATATGCTGTTAACATGTTACAATGTAACCTCACATTCACAGAACCTTCAGGTTTCTGGGCTTCTGAAGCTGTTACAATCATCCAATACGTAATCATGTTAGCTGTTGCTGCTTGTTCATTCGCAAGCAACTTCTCAAAGAACAAAGGCTTGAAATTCGGTTTGATGGGCGTAGCTATCGTTTGCTTGGTAGTTTATTGCTACATGGGCTATATGCGTGGTTCAGCAGCTTCTGTATTCGCTGTATTCCCATTATTAGCTGTTGCTATCACTCCTATCCTCGGCAACTACGTTGACCATAAAGGTAAGGCTGCTTCAATGTTGATGATTGGTTCATTGTTACTCATCGTTTGCCACCTCACATTCGCCTTCGTATTACCTATGTTTAAAGGTCAAGCCATCGGCGGCATCATCGTTGCTTACGTAACAATCTTGGTATTAGGCGCATCATTCTCATTAGTTCCTGCAGCATTATGGCCAAGCGTTCCAAAATTAGTTGACGCTAAGGTTATCGGTTCTGCATACGCTTTGATATTCTGGATCCAAAACATCGGTTTATGGTTATTCCCATTATTGATCGGTAAGATCTTAGACAAGACAAATCCAGGCGTTACAGACCCAGTCGCTCTCAACTACACATGGGCATTGGTTATGTTAGCATGCTTAGGTATTGCTGCTCTCATCATCGGTATCGTCTTGAAGAGAGTTGACAAGAAAAAAGGCTTAGGTTTGGAATTACCAAATATCACAGAATAATTTTAGAATTTTAGAATTCTAGAACTTTAGAACTCTAAAACAGAAAAGCGAGTAGAATTTATTTCTGCTCGCTTTTTATTTATTAAACTATTAACTCAAAAACTTTAGTCTTTCTTTGGGCGTTCCGGCTATCGCCGTCGGGCTTGTCGAAATGCCGAATTTATGCCTTCGACAGACTCAGTGACCGCATACCCAAAGTCTGTTGTCCGTTGACCGTTGTCTGTTGACCTAAAAATGCGGCAACGCCATACAAAAAAAAGACGCCCCAAATTTCTGAGACGTCTTTGTGGAAACTGCTGGGGTCGAACCAGCGACCCCCTGCTTGTAAGGCAGGTGCTCTAAACCAACTGAGCTAAGCTTCCATTCTGTGTAAGAACTGTTGTAATAACCTTTCGTTTACGTGTGCAAAGATAGGAACTTTTCAATTACGCGCAACACTTTTTTAAAAATATTTTTATTTTTCTTTAAATTTACTTATATCAACAAGTTACAAGCGTATTTTTATATAAAAAACCTCTTTTTTCTATCAATTTTTATCAAAAACAGAAGATTTTAGCACTAAAAATATCACACTTTAGACAAAACAGAGGTTTTTTCAGATCAAAATTGGAGTAATAATTAAAACTCCTAACTCCCAACTCTAGAAATCCTCGCCAGATAATCGTAATGATCGCCACGTTTTATTATTTCCATTTTAAATCCATAGGCTTCTGCATGAAATCTCAATGTATCCGCGTCAATATATAGCCAAGGGAACGGCTCGCCCTTCACATCGTCATAACACATAGTATATTCAAGCTCGCCATAATATTTATCGTCATAAGGCAACTCGATTATTCCATCCTCATCTTCGTAAAGATAACAAAGATCCGATGAGTCGCATAGCAGCTGTCCGTCTTGAGACAAAATCTTATCAATATGCTTAAAGAAATCTGGAAGCTTATCCAAAGTGCCGACAATGCCGATACCGTTCATCAACATCAATATCGTATCGTATTTCTCTTCTAATGCAAAGAAATCCTGTTCTTTCACATTAACGATGCCTCTTTCTTTCATCGTCTCTATAGAATAAGGAGAGATGTCGATAGCAGTGACATCAAAACCTTTCTCCTGAAGCCAAAGCGAATGGCAGCCAGAACCAGCGCCAACGTCAAGGATCCTGCCTTTCGACATCTTCAAAGCGTTCTGCTCAATCTTAGGCATCTCCCTAAAACTACGGAATAATGTCTTCACTGGAATTTCATCCTCCTCAAACATCGGCGATAAAACTCTTAACTTGCCATCACGGCGACCTTTATAAAAATCGGCAATCGCCTTGCCCATTGCATCGTGTTCTCTTTTCATACCATATAAGACTACTGTCAACGGACTACAGACAACAGACTTTGAATATACAATTTCTTTTGTCTTTTGCCTTTAGTCATTCGTCATTAATTACTAATTCAAAATTATAAATATTTTCTATATTTTTCTTCATAAAAGCCATAAAAAAATGCTATCTTTGATGAATTCAATTTAAAACTTACAAATATGGTAGACGAATCAAAAATTAGAGAAGCTTTTGAAGAAAAAAACTGGACAGAAATCAAGTCACAAGACTCCTGGTCTGTCTTCAAGATAATGTCTGAATTTGTCACAGGTTACGAAACTCTTTCTAAGATAGGACCTTGCGTTGCGATATTCGGTTCTGCTCGTACAAAACCTGACAATAAATATTACAAGATGGCTGAAGAAGCAGCTTATATCTTAGTCAAGAAAGGTTTCGGCATCATCACCGGTGGAGGTCCTGGCATCATGGAAGCCGGCAATAAAGGAGCGCATTTCGGAGGCGGCAAGAGCGTAGGTCTCAACATTGTGCTTCCTCACGAACAACGCCCTAACGACTTCATTGACCCTGACAAGAACATCAACTTCGATTATTTCTACGTAAGAAAGACCATGTTCATGCGCTACGCTCAAGGTTATATCGCATTCCCTGGCGGTTTCGGCACGCTCGATGAATTGTCAGAAGCGATCACATTGATACAAACCAACAAGCTCATCTCCTTCCCTATCATCATGGTCGGAAAAGAATATTGGGATCCGCTCATCGACTGGTTCAAGAACTCATTATTAAAAGAAGGTATGGTAAGCGAAAGCGACTTCGACATATTCCACGTCGTTGACACCGTCGAAGAAGCTGTCAATATCATCGAAGAATTCTATCATAAATACGCACTTAAACCTAATTTCTAAATCTCAAAAATTCAAAACTTCAGAATCTCAGAATTTGTGTTTGAGGTTTTGAAATTTTGAACTTTTAACAAAATGATCGAAATACCTATTAATATAATAAGTATCGAGGGCGATGGTTTTCATCTCATAGCCGAAGGTTGCATCAACAACAAGACAGCACGTTTTGTCGTTGATACCGGTGCGTCTAGGACTGTCTTCGATAAAAGCAGAATCTTAAACTATATCAACGAGCCTGATTTCTCTGAGAAAGAAGGCATCTCTGCTGGCATCGGAGGAACCGACATCTCCAGCTTCATCTTCAACATTGAAAAGTTAAGCTTTGGCGATTTGAAGATAAAAGACTATCAGGCCGTAGCGATGGATTTAACAAACATCAACACCTCTTACGAGATGATAAAGCTGCCTCCTATCGACGGCGTACTCGGCGGTGACCTGTTAAGAAAATATCAGGCAGTAATAAGTTATAGATTAAAGAAAATACGTCTCTTTCCAAAGAAATAATTATGGCAAAGATTTTAGTCATAGATGACGAACCTGCAATCCGCCGTATCCTACGCGAGATTCTAGAACACGAGAAATACAATGTCGACGATGCCGCTTCTGCTATCGACGCCCTTCCTTTAGTCAAGGAAAACGAATACGATGCAATTTTGTGCGACATCAAAATGCCACAGATGGACGGCATTGAATTTCTTGAAGAAGCGAAACAAATCAGCGACGCCCCTATCATCATGATTTCTGGTCACGGTACCATTGACACCGCAGTGGAAGCAATTAAAAAAGGTGCTTTCGACTATATCTCAAAACCGCCAGAGCTGAACAGACTGCTCATCACCTTGCGTAATGCTTTGGACAAATCGAAACTGATGACAGAGACTAAAGCGCTTAAGAAAGCGGTAAGTCGCAAGCATCAGATGATAGGCAGTTCAAGACCGATGATGGAGATTCACGACATGATTGAGAAGGTCGCTCCTACAAACGCCCGTGTGCTCATCGAAGGAGAAAACGGCACAGGAAAAGAATTAGTGGCACGACAACTTCACGAGTTAAGCAACCGCTCATACGCTCCTTTCGTGGAAGTCAACTGCGCCGCAATACCTTCCGAGTTGATTGAAAGCCAGCTCTTCGGACATGAGAAAGGCTCTTTCACATCTGCCATAAAGATGAAGAAAGGCGACTTCGAACTTGCCAACAACGGTACGTTATTCCTTGACGAAATCGGCGACATGAGTCTGCCGGCACAGGCTAAAGTTCTGAGAGCCTTGCAGGAAAACAAGATAACACGTGTCGGTGGCGAGAGTGAAATCAACGTCAACGTGAGAGTCATTGCGGCGACGAACAAGAATCTCAAGGAAGAGATACAGAAAGGCAACTTCAGAGAAGACTTATATCATCGTCTAAGTGTGATCATCATCAATGTGCCGCCATTACGCGACAGAATCGATGACATACCAGAGTTGATAGAATATTTCGTAAATAACATTTCCAGCGAAATGGGCAAAGCTGTTCCGAGATTCACACAAGACGCGATAGAAGAACTGCAGAAATACCGTTGGACAGGAAATATCCGCGAGCTTCATAATGTTATAGAGAGATTAGTGATATTATGCGGAAATGAAATTAGTAGCGAAGAAGTGAGGAAATTTACAATTTACAATTAACAATTTACAGTTTATAGTTAAAAGAAAACCATAAAATAGAAAATCATTTAACCAAATTTACAAAAATCAATTCAACATTCTTTACACCAAGAACAAAGAATTGATAAAAATTATCACAAGTATCATAAAAACAACAAAAGCAAATAATTGTTAACCGTACATTGTCAATTGTAAATTAAAAAAGTGTATCTTTGCACCTCACAATTGAATTAACAATCATCAACCAAATAATTGTTAATTGTAAACTGTTCATTGAAATTTGGGGTCGACCGGTTTTGACAGCTTGTAGAATGGTCATGTAAGCATGCTGAGCCTCGCAGTGACGCTCATAAATCTTGACTGCAAAAAATTAATTGGCGAAACAAACTACGCTCTCGCTGCTTGATCGAAGAACAGTAGATCGTTGCTTTATTCATTTACAAGGTAGATGAACGAGACATCTCGCGGATGGACCTTCCTGATTCCGGTCCGGGTCCGAGGTGCTCATCAATTTCAGGATAGCGATGCAGAAACTCCGGCTGCATAGCGAAACTTAGGAGATAAGGTCATGTTTAGGGTGTTTGTTTCCTTGCATGACTCGAAAACCAACAACAAAATAAGCATGTAGAAAGCATGGGTGTTCCTTGTTTGGACGAGGGTTCGACTCCCTCCGGCTCCACTTTTAAACTTTTGTTAAAAATAAAACTGCTGATTATCAATTAGTCAGCAGTTTTTTTATTTTGTTTATGTTCGTTTTTTAGTTAAAAAATGTGACAAAATTGTGACAAAGGTTTTTTGAGATTGTGACAAATTTGTGACAAAAATTTTCAGTCTAACGATTTTTAAATCAATTAGTTAAACCATTAAAAAAGTAATCCTTTGGAGTTTTTCTACTTTTTTTACACTTAACTTCCCTCGCATTACAAATATACACAAATCGAACGAAAATAAAAAACGGACTGCCGCCAGCGCAAAAACAACAATCCGTTTCTATTGAAAAATACTATATTCTACAACGCATTTATTGCAGAATCGACCGATTCAATACGACCCTTATAAGCTGTAATCATTCGTTCAATAGCCTCATCAAATGACATCTCCTCGTCACCATTTGTTGTACCACTAATCGGCCATTTAGCTATATTAATTTCGTTTGATTCCTTAATCAAAGCAGCCTGCTCCCTTATAAAGTCCTCAATATCCTCAAATTTAGGCCTTAACTCATTCCAACGAGCTTTAATGGTGTTCTTAAATTCATTATTATTAAACATATATATATACCAAATGGTATTTTCAAGACACAACCCTGTTACATTAGGCTTGAAAGTTCCCCAATCAAAGTCCCATACTGGCCCTGCGTATAATTTACCATTACGAGCTTTATACATATAACAACTTTTAGGATGACAGGGTTCAGGGTTTCCAGCTAATTCGTAAACTAAATACCAATCTATATATGATTGTATATCTATCATATTCTTAATCTCCTCATAATTACCAGCCACAAACGTTTCCTCAACTGCATTCACATAGTCTTTGATATATACAAATGCAGGATGTTCCCAAGAAACAACCACATTTTCATCTGGCTCTTTGATTGTTACAGGAAGATTTCTATGCCTGGTATAAAAGTAATTAATTTCAGCGTTAGAATATGTATCAAACTCCAATAAGTAACCTCCCGTCAAATCACTTTCAGGAGTCTCCTCATCTATTTCATCAACATTTACTCGATTCTCATCGACCTTAATCTGTTCACATAAGTAGTAATTTCCCTGATGTATTCCATTCAAATACAACTCTACGAAACGACCACGAGGTGTCCAATCCATACAAACTCTTGCCATTTCAAAAGCCACCGCATTACGCATAAGAGTTCTATCCTTCCAGTTGGCAAGCAAAACCCATCTCTTATGCTCAGGCATACCAAGCACCTCTGCCTTTTTATCCAACTTTATAGCATATGGCTTTTTGGGGTAACTCCAAGTTGAATTTCCTCGACCCTTAAAACTTGATGAAGCATTCAAAACCTCATCACCGTTCTCGTCTACAATACGGATATTGCCATCTTTCAGCCAATCCTCCTTACTTGTAATTCCAACCCCGTTGGGAGTTGTAATATACACCTTCGGTAAAGATGCTTCAAGATTATCGGCATCACTATTATTGCCGATGTCATCTCTATACTCATTACATGATGTTATACCCAACAACATCATTGTCAATAAGAGAATCACCCCCCGTATTAAATTTTTGAACATTTTTCTTATCTTTTTAGTTTATATTGATTTGTAGCTACAAAGATAGCATAAAAATAATCTACCCAACAAAAAGTTGGACGGATTATTAAATATGGAATTGATTTTATTATAAAGAGTTCGGTACTGTACTCTTTCCTTTTAATTTAAGGGAAGACCATTTGCTAATCATGGAATTATTTTGTGTATTTATACAAAATAAGATAATTCATGAAGAAAAGTCCAAATTATCGTCGCAATCAAACCAGCCACAGTCTGTTTGAAAATGCCCAAACACTTGAATCATTATCCAAACAAAGGATTACGTAGAAAATATGGTGTTACAAAAAATAAAGATGTATATCAATGTCTCATAAACAGTTTTTTTCTAGGATCGCTTTGCGTTAGGGATTGGAGCGGCATCCTTTGCGACGAAGAGAGCAAAGATATAGCGGAAAGCCCGACGGCTTGCCGGAACGCCCAAGAAAGAAACTTAAAAATTCAAAACATTAGAAACTCAGAATTTTATGGATGCCAGTGATGTTATACAAAAAACTATAACTGAATAAAAGAAAAATATCTATCTTTGCAAAACTTCAAACGGCCCTGTAGTTCAACGGATAGAATAAAGGATTCCGGTTCCTTCGATCTGGGTTCGATTCCCAGCAGGGTTACTTCCTACTTCCTTAATGAAAACTCGAACCGCAATCCACCTTCTGGGCGATTGGCAACTGTTATGTTTCCACCATGAAATTGAACGGCGTGCTTCACTATAGCGAGTCCGAGACCAGTGCCGCCCAGACGACGAGAACGCCCTTTGTCAACACGATAGAATCTCTCGAATAAACGAGGCAGCTGATCTTCTTCCACTCCCCTGCCGTCGTCTTCAAATCTTATAACACATTGCTCATCATCATTTTCAACCAATGTGATAAATATATTCTTTCCTCCGGAATACGCAATGGCGTTTTCTGTAAGGTTACGGAATATAGAACCTATCAAAGAGAGGTTACCGTCAACCACCACTTCTTCATTAAAATCAGCGTGCAAGTTAAGACGCTCATTTTCTGGCATAATATCCAATTCGTCTGCAACTTCATCAATGATATGATTTATCGTGACACTTTCTTTTCCTATCAGCAGACTGCCGCTTTCCATTCGGGTGATTAGCGAGACGTCTTCTAGCAGACGGCGTAGACGCTCGTTGTTGGCATAACATCTCTCTATCAGTTCTTGTCGCTTTTCTTCAGTAAGATTTATTCCTGAAAGCAATGTCTCAAGACAGACCTGTATTGATGCGACAGGTGTCTTCAACTCATGATTGATATTATTCGTGAGCTGTTGTTTGATACGTATTTTCTCCTGTTCTTCTCGCATTGCTGCTTCGTGCGCTATGTCTCTGTCTTTGATGGTCTGTTGCAACTGAGCATACAATTTCACGATATGATTTGAGATAGAACCGAGCTCATCATTAGGAAATGACTCAGCCTCATCAAACGCCTCGCCTTTATCCGCTTTAGCCGCAAAGCGATTGAGACGCTCGATATTGTTGCCAAGTCGCTTCGTTGCAAAATACGCCAACACGCCCATAACGAAACTCATTGCTATCATGATACTTAGGAAAGTCCAGTCGGCACGTAGAAGTTCATGTAATGATGCGGAATAAGGAATCGCGGTACGAACTATCGCCCTTTCGCCTTTTGTTGCAGAGTAGAAATATTCTCGTCCGTCGCTGGCAGATTGTCGTCCGATGAGATAACCAGATCCTTTCTTCATGGCCGAAGAAACCTCCGGACGCATACTATGATTATCAAGAGAATCGATGGAAATCATATTATCATAGACCACCGCTCCTGAAAGAGAAATCACGCTCACGCGCAAGTCGTCGAAGGGTTGTTCTTTCGTCGCGATATAATCTTCGTAAGGCATACCTTCATCTATAGCTGAGAGAAGATGCACATTATAAAGCTGCAGCTGTGCGTTGACGAATTCCGATCTGTATTGTTTCTCGCGCAAATACTGGAAACTCACGAAACATAATATTATAGTCCATGAGAATGCAAGCAACATAAGGAAGAGTCGCTTGTGATATGACAATTTAATCACTGAATCCATAGCCAAAACCTGAACGTGTTACAATGCAAGAACCATATTTTCCAATCTTAGAACGCAGACGTGTGATATTGACATCTATTGTTCTATCAAGGACAACGACTTCATCGCTCCACACTCTGCTGAGTATCTGTTCGCGAGAACATATCTTGCCGCGATGTGAGATGAGATATGCCAAGAGTTCAAACTCTTTTCTTGCGAGTTTAACTTCTATGCCATCAACGATGCAACGCTTGAATTCCAAATCGAGATGAAGTCCATCCACCTTTAATATATTAGGTTTATCAGCTTGAGCCACACTATTACCTTTGTGCGCAGAAGTACGACGCAGAACGCTCTTAACTCTAGCGATCACATTACGAACGGTATAAGGTTTCATGATATAATCGTCGGCGCCTATATTCAATCCCATTATCATATCATCTTCAGTATCGCGAGCGGTACAGAATATAATAGGAATGTCGGCTGTAGTGACATCTGCCTTAAGCATCTTAGCCATCTTGATTCCGCTTATCTCGCCCATCATGATATCAAGAAGGATAAGCGAGTATTGTTTCAAATCGAGGATCAATGCCTGTTCTGCGCTGAAAGCGATATCAACGTCATAGCCTTCATTTTCGAGATTGAGTTTCAAGACTTCGCACAAAGTCTCTTCATCATCGACTATCAAAATACGTTCTGTTGTCATATACATCATAATAAAGCTCCACGTATCTCAAGGATTTTCACGTATTTTTTTACCATTTATAATATGTAAAAACACGTACGATACGTAGATATATTTCTTGCAAAAGTAAATAAAAATATGAGAGTCTATGTCGCAATGACAAGATTTAATAAAAATGTAACAATTAATTTTTCTTAAATATTTCTTTAACCAAACTCTCATTTTTTCGTAACAA
>JAZKYV010000021.1:0-19932 GCA_045612345.1 Bacteroidales bacterium | reverse complement strand
ATGATAACAGCAACGAAAGCTTTACGTGTTACGTCGTCAGCAACTGTAGCACCAACTTTTTGTGAGCTTAAGATACCGAGTAAAACGTTGCTCTTGTCTGAGTCTGTTGTGAATTCTTCATATGTCATTTCTGTGTTGTACAAGCCTTTGAGTGCGTTGTAGATGAGACCTTGGATTTCAGCGTCAACGTCTGGGTTGTTGTCGTTGATCTTATAGTCTGTTGTTATCTTGATTTGACGGCTTGGACCGTATGTCTTAACTTCAGGAACGCTTTCGAATTCGCTTACGTTAGCTAAAGCATTACGTACTTCGTTAACTGTAACGTCTTTGTCGAAACGAACAACATAGTTACGTCCACCTTTGAAGTCGATACCGAGGTTTAATCCGCGAACTACTAATGAACCAACGCTGATAACGATGAATACACCTGCGATGATAGCAGCTTTCTTACCGAACTTGATGAAGTCGAAAGATGTGTTAGACATGAAGTTGCGTGTAGCGTTATTTGAGAAGTTGATATTCTTGTCTTTCTTCAACCAGCCTTCAAATACTAAACGAGAGATGAAGATTGATGTGAATAATGATGTAGCGATACCAATCATCAATGTTGTAGCGAAACCTTGAACAGGACCTGTACCGAATTTGAACAATACGAAAGCTGTCAAGAATGTAGTGATGTTACCGTCCAAGATAGCTGAGTAAGCTGCTTTGTAACCGTCAGCGATAGCTGTTCTTAAGCCTTTGCCGCCGCGTAATTCTTCTTTAATACGTTCGAAGATGATAACGTTAGAGTCAACAGCCATGCCGAGTGTCAATACGATACCAGCGATACCAGGCAATGTCAATACTGTTCCGAATGATGCTAAAACACCGAACATGAAGAAGATGTTTACTAACAATGCGATGTCTGATGCAACACCTGCTTTGCTGTAGAAGAATACCATGTAAACAAGAACGAGGATGAAAGCGATAACGAATGACCAGAGACCTGATTGGATAGCTTCTTGACCCAATGATGGACCAACAACATTTTCTTCAAGGATTCTAGCTGGAGCTGGTAATTTACCTGCTTTCAAGATGTTTGCTAAGTCTTGTGCTTCTTCAACTGTCATGTCACCGCCAGAGATTGATGAACGGCCGCTTGGGATTTCATCGTTAACAACTGGATATGAATATACGTAGTTGTCGAGAACGATAGCTACTTGTCTGCCGATGTTTTCACCTGTTAAACGTTTCCAAGCTTTAGCGCCTTCGCTGTTCATTTGGATTGTAACTTCAACGCGACCATTTTGATCGTAGTCTTGACGTGCGTCAACGATAACTTCACCGCCGAGAGCAGCTTTGTTTTCGCGTGATGTCTTTAATGCTACGAGGTCGATATATTCTGTACCGTCAGCTGCAACGTTTGGTTTTACACACCATGCAAATCTTACGTTACGTGGGAATACGTTCTTAGCTTGTTTGAGCATTCTGTTGATGTTAGCTGTGTCTTTTACTAAAGCCATACCAACGCGTGCTGTTTGTGCTGGGAATGTTTGACCCATTTCATTTTGATAGTAAGAAGGTGTTAAGTAGTTGTAGAGAGGATAGTTAGCTCTCATTTCTTCTAAAGCTTCTTCTTGAGCTTTCAAAGTGTCGTTAGCTAAGAGAGCTGGTTCGTCGCTTTCTTTTTCTTCTTTAACTTCTTCTGCTAAACCTTTATTAGCTTTGTTGATTTCAGCGATGCGTCTGTTAGCTTCGTCGAAATATTCGTAAAGTTCTGTGAAGTTGTATGTTTCCCAGAATTCAAGTTGTGCTGTACCTTGTAAAAGTTTACGAACACGTTTAGGATCTTTAATACCTGGGAGTTCAACAAGGATACGACCTGAGTTTTCTAATTTTTGGATGTTTGGTTGTGCAACGCCGAAACGGTCAATACGTGTTCTTAAGATTTGGTAAGAACGGTCGATAGCGCTGTTTGTTTCGTCTTTGATAACGCTTAAAACTTCAGCATTTGTTGAGTTTACTGTTATGCCTTTATCTTTGAATTCAAACAAGAAGATAGGAGCTAATTTTGCATTAGGATCTAATTGTTGGAAAGCATCGCCGAACAAGTCAACGTAATCTCTTTGGCTGTTAAGATGTTCTTCGTTAGCGATTTGGATGGCTTGAACGAAAACTGGATCTGTACAGTGACCTGAAAGAACTTCAATGATGTCTGGAACTGATACTTCCATCATGACGTTCATACCGCCTTTAAGGTCGAGACCTAAGTTGATTTCCATTTCTTTTGCTTGACGATAAGTTTGTCCGAAGATAGGATAAACTTTAACTGTGCTCATTGAATCTAAATAGTAAGTTTCTCTAGCACCTTGAATTGAATCTAATAAGTAATCGTAAGCATTTTGATCACCATTAGCAAGAGTTTCTGCCAATTTTACAGACTCTGCACTTGTAGCATATTCCGCTGCTTTCTTTTCAACTTGTCTTGTTACAAACGAAAAAGACAACTGATACAAAGAGAAGACAGCTAAAATAACTGCTAACAATTTGATAACTCCTTTGTTTTGCATTGTAAATCTATTTTTTATGATTAATTAATTTCAAAGATAAATTGATAAATTTATTTTTTGGGGTGCAAAAATAAGATTTTTTTATTTCAATTACAAGTGTTTTTTTTGAAAGTTGCTAAGATACATAGAAGCTGAGATGCTAAGATGTTAATCTTCTTTGAAATCTCAGTAACTCAGCATCTTAGAATCTCAGTATCTTAATACTTTAGCCATTTCCAAATCTCTTTTAATGTTGGTTTCTTTCCGTACATTAAGATTCCTGTTCTATAAATTTTGGCTGCTAACCATGTGGTTAATACAAACGTGAGTATTAATGTTACAACTGAAATTCCTAATTGCCAATATGGTATTCCAAATGGAATCCTAATCATCATAGCGATAGGTGATGTGAAAGGTATCATTGATAGCCATAATGTCAAACCGCTCTCTGGATTTTCCATCATAGCGGGAGAGCATACTATCGCTAGAATCAAAGGTATGGTTAATACCGTAGTGAATTGTGTGCTGTCGGTTTCATTGTCAACCATTCCTCCGATGGCTGCAAATAATGCTGCGTAAAGTAAAAATCCAAAAAGGAAATAGAATAGGAAACTCCATAATATCGCGCTGAAGTTTATGGATTGTACCATATTGATGGCTTCTAACATAATGTCTTGACTTGCAGTTGTTTCTGCTAATTTGCTGATTTCTTGTGACATGACTGTGCCTGCTGGTGACATTATCTCTGGTCCTAATATGATGCCGCTTGCAACAAAATAAATTGCCAATGTCAGTATGATCCAAGCAGCGAACTGTGTCAAGCCAACCATTGCATTGCCTATGATTTTTCCCATCATAAGTTCAAATGGCTTTACAGAACTTATGATGACTTCAACTATACGATTTGTCTTTTCAACAATGACACTTCTTAAAACCTGGCTGCTGAATAAGAAAATGGAGAAGTATATGACGAAAGCCAATAAGATGCCGATAATCGATTCTAATTCAGTGTATCTGGTTTCTTCTTTGTCATCGGAATCCATACGTATGGTGCTGACGTTTATGTTTGTAGTAGCAGATTTTACGATGTCAGGGTCAATGCCTGAGGCAAGAAGTTTTTTATGCTCGACTTCTTTTTTCATCGTATTTTCGATATAACTACTTAACGTCATTGATATCTGTTTGTTACTAAATAGCTTAGCGTTGACAGGTATGTTTAAGGATGTGCCTGGAATGTATAAAATGGCATCGTAGACTTTTTCGAAAACAAGTTTCTTTAAACTGTCAAGGTTTTCCTCAGGATTATGATAAACGAATGTGTTTGCTTCTGTATTGTCGAATTTCTTATAGAACCATCCTGTTTCATCAAGTACAGCGATGGCTTTTTTTGACTCCATCTTGTCTGAATTAAGAGCAAGTAGGGTAGGAGCAATCATTAAAGCTACAAAAAAAATCGGTCCTAAGAATGTGATTATTAAGAAACTCTTGTTCTTAACTCTTGTTAAATATTCTCGTTTTATTATAATGCCTAATTTATTCATGAGATAAAATCTTAAATTACATTATACCATTAACTTTATTGATAAAAATATCGTTTATTGAAGGCAATAATTCACGATAAGAAACGATAGTGCCTTTATCTGTAAGGTGATTTATCAAAATGTTAGGATTGATTTCTTTGTCAGAACTAATGATAAATGTTGTCTCTTCGTTTTTGTTTTCTTTTTCAGAAACAATAGTGAAACCTTCTGGAAGACATATCGCTTCTGTATCTTTGCGTCTCAGAATAACTTCGAACTTGTTTTCCTTGAAATCTTGCTTGACTTGATAAACGCTGCCTTCGAGTATTTTTTCACCTTTATTAATAAGCATGATATTGTCGCACAATTCTTCTACCGATGCCATATTGTGAGTTGAGAATATTATTGTTGCGCCTTTATCGCGTAATTCAAGAATCTCTTTCTTAAGAAGGTTTACGTTGATTGGGTCGAATCCTGAGAATGGTTCGTCGAAGATAAGTAGCTGAGGATTATGAATTACAGTCACGATGAATTGTATTTTCTGCTGCATGCCTTTACTTAATTCCTCGACTTTTTTGTTCCACCAGTCGGTGATGCCAAATTTATTGAACCATTGCTTTAATCTTTTCTCTGCTTCTTTTTTGCTTACGCCTTTCAATTGGGCGAGATATATTGCTTGCTCGCCGACTTTCATGGCTTTATATAAGCCGCGTTCTTCAGGAAGATAACCTATATCGGAAATGTGATTGCGATTTAATTTTTCTCCGTTGAAAATTATCTCGCCTTCGTCAGGAGCGGTTATTTGGTTAAGCATTCTAATCAGTGTGGTCTTGCCTGCACCATTAGGGCCGAGTAATCCATAGATACTCTGTCTTGGTACCTTGATGCTGATGTTGTTTAATGCTTTATAGTCACCATATGTTTTGCTGACGTTATTTATCTCGATAAGGTTTTCCATGTCTTTTATTATGAGATAGAGCTGTGAACTTTTTTAGCTCACAGCTCATAGTATTTATTAACTAAAGAATTTCTTGAACTTTTTAAAAGGACTTTTATCTTTGTCGGAAGCTGGATTCATGTTTTCGCTTTCCAACAATGATTTCATTATTTTCTCTTCTTCCTTATTGAGGTTTCTTGGTGTCCAGACATTTACGTTTACGAGCAAGTCGCCTTTTCCGTAGCTGTTGAGTTCTGGCAATCCTTTTCCTCTAAGCTTTATGACTTCACCGCTTTGTGTTCCTGCTGGAATTTTTATTTCTGTAGTGCCGTCAATGATAGGGATCTCTACAGTAGTACCCAATGCTGCTTGTGGAAAACTGATGAAGAGATTGTATATGAGATCGTTGCCGTCTCTTTCAAGATTTTTGTCTTTTTCTTCTTCTATCAAGATGATGAGATCTCCGGCTATGCCGTTTCTAGCTCCGGCGTTGCCTTTGCCTCTTACTGATAATTGCATGCCTTCTGCAACGCCAGCTGGAATGTTGAGTTCTATTATCTCTTCACTCTTTACGATGCCATTGCCTTGGCATTCTGGACATTTGTTTTTGATGATCTTGCCTTCACCGCCACAATTAGGACATGTGGTGACAGTCTGCATTTGTCCGAAGATAGAATTTTGGATTTTTACGGTCTGGCCTCTTCCGTTACATGTAGGGCATGTTTCAAAACTGTTGTCTTTTGCTCCGCTACCTCCACAATGCTGACAAGTGACATATTTGTTAACTTTAACTTTCTTTTTTACGCCTTCGTTGATTTCGCTGAGATTTAATTTTACGCGAAGACGAAGGTTACTGCCTCTGTTGACATGTCTTTGTGCTTGTCTTCCGCCACCGAAACCGCCGCCGAATCCAAAACCGCCTCCGCCGAAAAGATCGCTGAAGATATCACCAAAGTGGCTGAAGATGTCATCCATACCACTGAAGCCTTGTTGTCCGTGTAATCCTGAGAAACCGAATTGGTCATAACGTGAGCGTTTTTCAGGATTGCTTAAAACTTCGTATGCTTCAGCAGCTTCCTTGAATTTTTCCTCTGCTTCTTTGTTGTCAGGGTTTTTGTCAGGGTGATATTTAATGGCCATCTTACGATAGGCTTTCTTGATCTCTTCGCTTGTAGCGTTTTTAGGCACTTCTAATACCTCGTAGTAATCCCTTTTCTCCATTGTCTATATATTATAAATCAACCACCAACAACAACGCGTGCGTAACGAATTACTTTACCGTTGAGTTTGTAACCTTTTTGAATTACATCTAATACTTTGCCTTTTTGAGATTCGTCTGTGACAGGAACGTTTGTCAATGCTTCATGTTCGTCAGTGTCGAAAACAGCGTCTTTTGCATTTATTTCTTCAAGACCTTTTTGTTCTAAAGCGCGTTTTAATTTGTTATAGATTAAAACAACGCCTTCATAGTTGGCGTCGGTTTCTTTGTTTTCCATTGTCTGGATTGCACGCTCGAAATCATCAAGAATTGGAAGTAAATCAACCATGATACTTTCTGATGCGGTTTTTGATAACTCTATCTTTTCTTTGGCTGTGCGTTTTCGATAATTGTCGAATTCTGAGAAAAGACGTAAATATTTGTCATTCAACTCGTCGTATTTTTCTTTTAATTCGTCAAGCTGTTTGTCATTTTTGTTTTTCTTGTTCTTTTTACCTTTTAATTCTTCTTCATGAATTTCATTGTGATTAACATCTTCTTGGTTTTCATTGATGTTAACATTGCCTTCCATTTCTTCTTTCATGATATATAATTATTAATGATTATTAACAATAGTAAAATTCACCCTGACAAATCAAATAATTTGCCACTGATTTCAAATTGGAATTATTTGACAAAATGTCATGATATGTAGATGTGTCGTTTTATAATCTCTCGATATCAATACCTAATTCTCTAAGTCTGCCATCGATGTTTTCATAGCCTCTGTCGATTTGCTCTATATTATCGATGTAACTTGTTCCTTTTGCTGATAATGCAGCGATGAGAAGTGCGACACCGGCTCTGATGTCTGGTGATGCCATACGAACGGCGTGTAACTGTTGTGTGCGGTCAAGACCGATAACCGTTGCTCTGTGAGGGTCGCAGAGAATGATTTGTGCGCCCATGTCAATAAGTTTATCGACAAAGAAAAGACGACTTTCGAACATCTTCTGATGTATCAATACGGTTCCTTTGGCTTGTGTCGCGACCACTAAGACGATACTGATCAAGTCTGGAGTGAATCCTGGCCAAGGAGCATCGGCAATTGTCAATATACTTCCATCTATAAATGTTTCAACTTCGTAATGGTCTTGAGCAGGAATATAAATATCGTCACCGATGAATTCCATTTTTATGCCGAGGCTTTTGAATACATCAGGTATGAGTCCGAGATCTTTGATACCTGCGTTCTTTATTGTGAGTTCTGATCCGGTCATTGCTGCCATTCCGATGAAGCTTCCGACTTCAATCATATCTGCTAGCAGACGATGTGTCGTGCCATGTAATTTTTCAACACCTGTTATTGTGAGTAAATTGGAACCTATACCGTTGATTTTGGCGCCCATAGAAACCAACATTCTGCATAACTGAACGATATATGGTTCGCAAGCAGCGTTGAATATTGTGGTTTCGCCTTCTGCCATAACAGCAGCCATAATTATATTTGCAGTTCCTGTTACAGAGGCTTCGTTAAGAAGCATATATGTGCCTTTTAATCTATTGCCTAAGGCCTTGACTTCTTGGCAATCTGCTAAATCTTCAAATTTTGCTCCGAGTTTTTGTAAACCAATGATATGTGTATCTAAGCGGCGACGTCCAATCTTGTCTCCACCAGGTTTTGGTAAATATCCTTTGCCAAAACGAGATAGCATAGGTCCTACAATCATGACGCTGCCTCTTAATTTGGTTGACTTTTCTCGAAATTTTTCTGTTTTGAAATATGAGAAATCAATGTCCTTTGCTTGAAGGCAGACTTCGTTGTTTGAAACTCTGTCAACAATAACGCCCATGTCTTTCAATAAGTCGATGAGGTTATTGATGTCAGATATATTTGGTAAATTTGTAATGGTGACTTTTTCTTCGGTTAGAAGACTGGCGCAGATAATCTGCATTGCTTCGTTTTTCGCTCCTTGTGGGGTTATGCTTCCGTGAAATTTGTTACCACCTTTAATTTTAAATGTTCCCATGGTTATATTTTTTGTTGAATTTTCAACTTTCAATTTTCAACTTTCAACTTTCAATTATTTCTTAGTTGGTCTGTTTGGGTTAGGCGTCTTTTTTACGGCTTGTTTTTTTGCTTTTTTCTTTTTTGTTTGTTGCTGTTGTTGGACAACTTGTACTTTGCCTAGGATTTCGTTGGTTGAAGTTAATTTTGTGTCAATAGGCATAGTGAATGTTTCGCCTGATAATTTGTATAAATCATCGAGAATTAATAAATCGTTCACAGTTTCGCGATTCCAGTGAAGATAATCTCTCTTCATTTGATTAGCGACTGCTAATAAAAGAGCGTCTCTCTTTGGACCTTCTTCGATTTCTTTTATTTTATTTAAAAACTCTTTGATATAATTTCCGTAATGACCTTGTTTTATATCGTGTTTTTGATAACCTATATGTTCTGGCTTGCTGATGATTACACCTTGTTGTGGAGGTTCGTACGGGCTGTCGACATCTAATTTATAATCAGAAATGATATACAAATGATCCCATAATTTGTGGATGTAGTCGTTTGATTCCTTTACTTGTGGGTTCATTTGTGCCATTACGCTTACTATAAAATGAGCAGCTTCTGTTCTTTTTTCTCTGTCTTCAATTTCAAGCAAGTGTTTGATCATAATTTGAATATTACGACCATATTCAGAAATTATCAATTTTTCTCTTTCTGTATTATATTTTAGACCTTCTTTATTCATACGTGTTTGTTGTTTTATCTTAACATTTAGTTTTATTAAATGTTTTTATTTTAGAATATTTAGTTTTGCAAATTTAAGCATTAATTGTTTTGTTCCGCATTCGTCAAAAAGAACGGTGGCTTTTTTGTTTGGACCAACGCCTTCCACTTTAACAACTTCACCTTGTCCGAATTTTTGATGAAGTACTCTCATGCCTTGTTCGATTTCGTCTGGTGATGCTGCTGCAAAATCAGAGACATTATTGCTTGGTGCGTTGCTAATATTTTTGCTACTATTAATATAAGGTGTATTTTGCTTGACTTCTGTCTTTCTTTGGAACTCTTTTTTCTCTTGGAAATTTCTTGAGAATGGGTTACTGAAGTTGACACCTTCGTTGAAACTTGAGGTTCCTCTGAACGAAGCTTTTCTTGTTCTTTCGATTAATGATGAATCTATCTCTTCAATAAAACGTGAAGGTTCGCTTAATGTAAGGTTGCCCCAGCGATAACGGCTTTCAGCGTGGCTTAAAACCAATTTCTTCTCGGCGCGCGTTAATGCTACATAGAATAGTCGTCTTTCTTCTTCTAAATCTTCACGTGTGCTTAAAGATTGCACTCCAGGGAAAAGATTTTCTTCCAGACCGACAATGTAAACATATGGGAATTCCAAACCTTTTGCACTATGAATTGTCATTAATGTGACATAATCAGCCTCTTCTTCATCTTTTTTGTCCTGATCGGTGAGAAGGGCTACGTCTTCCATAAATTTGTTAAGTGTTACTTCATTTTGTTCTCCTGTAACCTCATCAACTTGTTTGTCTGAAAATTCCATGATAGCATTGAGCAATTCCTCAATGTTTTGGACGCGAGCAACGCCTTCTGGTGTGTCATCTTCTTTCAATACTTTTATGATTCCAACAGCGTTGCAAATGTGTTTCGCAAGTTCTATAGCACTTTGCTTGTTAAGAAGTGTTTGAAAACTTTTTATCATAGTAGCGAAGTTGCGTAGTTTGCCTACGGTTCCGCTGTTAAAATCATTTGGCATAGGCTCGTTATCAGAAGCTATGACATCCCAGATGCCTTTTTTGCGTTCGTCTGCAATAACCATAAGACGCTCGATAGTTGTCTTTCCAATGCCTCTTGCTGGGTAATTGATTATACGTAGAAGAGCTTGCTCGTCATGTGGATTTATTACGACGCGGAAGTAGGCTAGGAGGTCTTTGACTTCTTTTCTGTCGTAGAATGAGAGACCGCCATATATTTTATAAGGTATCTCTTGTTTGCGTAAAGCTTCTTCCAATGAACGTGATTGAGAGTTTGTTCTGTATAAAATGGCAAAGTCTTTATTATTAAGTTGTCTTGACATTTTATATCCGAAAATGGAATTAGCAACGAGAGTTCCTTCTTCATTGTCGGAAGTAGCGCGCAGAACGGTAATGAGTTCACCTTCTTCGTTGTCTGACCAAACTTTTTTCTTGATCTGATCTTTGTTATGATCTATTACGCTGTTTGCTGCATTGACGATGGTTTTTGTTGAACGGTAGTTTTGCTCAAGACGTATAAGCTTTTGTCCAGGGTAATCTGTTTTGAAATTTAAGATGTTTTGAATATTGGCGCCACGGAAACCGTAGATACTTTGAGCGTCATCACCAACGACACATATGTTTTCTCTCATTGCTGCAATCCTTCTGATGATGAGATATTGTGCGTAGTTTGTGTCCTGGTACTCGTCTACTAAAATGTATTCAAAACGTTGCTGGTATTTGTATAGGATTTCAGGGAAGTCACGGAGCAATACATTTGTATAAAATAGTATGTCATCAAAGTCCATTGCATTGGCTCTTTGTAATCTGTTGTTATATGTTTTGAAAATTTCGCCAATGAAAGGTTTGTTTGCTCTTAGATCTTGTTGTTGTATTTCAAAATTGTTGCAATAGTCTTCGGGCGTATACAATGCAGACTTGGCCATTGAGATACGATGAAGTATATTTTTTGCAGGATATACTTTTGGATCTAGTTCGCGTTCTTTTAAAATAGCGTTGATGAGTTGCTTTGAGTCATCGGTGTCGTAAATGGTGAAATCGGGAGTAAATCCTAAGTTCTGAGCTTCAATTCTTAGAATGCGAGCGAATATGGAGTGAAATGTCCCCATCCATACGTTGCGTGCGGCATGGGGATTTACAAGTTTCATGATACGATCTTTCATTTCCTTGGCTGCTTTATTGGTAAAAGTAAGAGCCATAATAGAAAATGGATTCACGCCTTCTTGAATCATATATGCAATACGGTGGGTGAGCGCTTTGGTTTTTCCTGAACCGGCACCCGCAATAACCATCACCGGACCCTCAATAGTTGTAACTGCTTCTCTTTGAGGGTTATTTAAACCATTTAGTATATCTGTCACTTTGAAAATATTATTTTTGCAAATTTAATAAAATAAGCCTAGATATTTTGAGGGTTGAATATTTTTTTTGCATTAATAATAAGGTAAATATATTGTTTGATTATACAGGAAGTGTCAAAAAAATATTGTTGAAAAAAGCTTTGTATAAGTGTTTGAAAAAAAAATAAAAAAAAGTTCTACAAAGTGTTGGTTATTAAAGAAAAAGTTGTATCTTTGCACTCGGAAAAAAGTTAGAAAAAATAACTTTGCGAATGAGATAGTTAAGGGACCTGATAAGTTAAACGTTAGAGGTTTCTGCACTGTAAGTAATTAAAAATCAAGTTCTTGGAACTTATAGTGTGTTTAGCAATAGGTCAGGTAATGACTGTATTTCCCTAAAACTATGTTGTTTAAAGAGCGAAATTTCGAGCTGTTTGATAAGAAACAAAAGGAAATTTTTCCTAATTGAATGGATAGAAATTAGTAATTTAAAGAAAAAGAAATGCCAACGATTCAACAATTAGTCCGCAAAGGACGTCAAAAATTGGAAGACAAGAGTAAATCTCCTGCCTTGGATTCGTGCCCACAACGCCGTGGTGTTTGTGTACGTGTTTACACAACAACACCTAAGAAGCCTAATTCAGCAATGCGTAAAGTTGCTAGGGTACGTTTGACCAATCAGAAAGAAGTTAATGCTTATATCCCTGGTGAAGGTCACAACTTGCAGGAACACTCAATCGTGATGATTAGAGGTGGTCGTGTTAAGGATCTTCCAGGTGTACGTTATCACATCATCCGTGGTGCTTTAGATACAGCTGGTGTAGATGGCCGTGCACAACGTAGATCAAAATACGGCGCAAAACGTCCTAAAAAGGCCGCTAAGAAGTAAAAATTGTTAAACGGTAAAAGTTTAGAACATTAAAACATGAGAAAAGCTAAACCAAAGAAAAGAATCATCCTTCCGGATCCAAAATACGGTGATGTTTTGGTAACAAAATTCGTTAACAACATCATGTTGAAGGGTAAGAAGAATCTTGCTTACGAAATTTTCTACAGTGCAATGGATATCGTAGGTAACAAATTGAACGAAGACCCTATCAGTGTTTGGAAAAAAGCTTTAGAAAACGTAACTCCACAGGTTGAGGTAAGAAGCCGTCGTATTGGTGGTGCAACTTTCCAAATCCCTTCAGAGATTCGTCCTTCTCGTAAACAAAGCATCGGTATGAAAAACCTTATCGGTTACGCTCGCAAACGCCATGAAAAATCAATGGGCGAAAGATTAGCAGGCGAAATCATGCAAGCTTATAAAGAAGAAGGTGCAGCTTTCAAGAAAAAGGAAGAAATCCACAGAATGGCTGATGCTAACAAAGCCTTCTCTCACTTCAGATTCTAATATAAAAATAGTGTAAATAATGATGAAAAACGGTCAAAATAATAAGAATAATCTCGATTTTACTCGTAATATTGGTATCATGGCTCACATTGATGCCGGTAAAACTACAACTACAGAGCGTATTTTGTATTATACAGGCCGTAGTCGTCGCCTCGGTGAGGTACATGATGGCGCTGCAACAATGGACTGGATGGTTCAGGAGCAAGAACGTGGTATCACTATCACTTCAGCAGCGACAACGGTATTCTGGAATGTCAACAATAAACCATACAAAATCAATGTTATCGATACTCCTGGTCACGTCGATTTTACAGTCGAAGTCGAACGTTCTCTTAGAGTTCTTGATGGCGCTGTAGCACTTTTCTGTGCAGTTGGTGGAGTTGAACCTCAATCAGAAACTGTATGGCACCAATCCGATAAGTACAAAGTGCCACATGTTTGTTTTGTTAATAAAATGGACCGCTGTGGTGCAGACTTCTTTAGAGTTGTCGAACAGATTAAAGAACGTCTTGGCGCAAATCCAATACCATTGCAGATTCCTATCGGAAGTGAAGATACCTTTATCGGTGTCGTTGACTTAGTGCAAAATAAGGCTTTCGTTTGGGAAGATGATCTTGGACAACAAATGACAGAGGTAGAAATACCAGAAGATATGCAAGAACTTGTAGCAGACTATCGTGCAATGTTGCTTGAAGGAGCTGCTGAAGATAACGAAGAGTTATTTGAGAAATTCATGGATGACCCTGAGTCAATAACAGAAGAAGAACTTGTTGCAGAGATTAGAAAAGCAACTATTTCTAGACGTGCCTGTCCAGTCTTGTGCGGAGCTTCTTTCAAGAACAAGGGCGTACAATTCTTACTTGACGCAATCGTTAAATATCTTCCAAGTCCAAATGATATTGAAGACGTTGTAGGTATTAATCCTAAGACAGAAAAAGAAGAAATACGCAAAGCGGATTCAAACGAGCCGTTCTGCGCACTCGCTTTCAAGATTGCAACAGATCCATATGTCGGTCGTCTTGCTTTCTTCCGTGTTTATTCTGGATCTCTTAAATCAGGATCATACGTGCTTAATGCAACAACAGGTAAGAAAGAACGCATCTCAAGAATCATGCAGATGAATGCAAACAAACAAACACCACTCGATATTATCGAAGCAGGTGACATTGCAGCTGCAGTCGGATTTAAAACTATCAGAACAGGCGACACCCTTACTAGCGAAGATAACCCTTTATTGCTTGAGTCTATCTCATTCCCACAACCAGTAGTTCAAATCGCAGTTGAACCTAAAACTCAAGCAGAGATGGACAAGTTATCACTCTCCTTAGATAAACTTGCCGAAGAAGACCCAACTTTCCAAGTCACCACAGACGACAATTCAGGTCAAACAATTATAGCTGGTATGGGCGAGTTGCACTTAGATATTATCATCGACAGATTAAGAAGAGAATTTGGCGTAGAAATTAATGTTGGTAGTCCACAAGTATCGTATAAAGAATCATTCACAGAAACTGTCACACATCGTGAGGTATACAAGAAACAAACAGGCGGTAAAGGTAAATTTGCTGATATCGAGTTTGAAATTGGCCCAGCAGATGAAGGTGTTACAGGTGTACAATTCATAAATGATATTAAGGGAGGTGCAATTCCACGCGAATTTATAGTTGCAACAGAAAAAGGTTTCAAAAACGCATTGTCAAATGGCGTCTTAGCAGGATTCCCAATGGATTCAGTAAAAGTTCGCTTGTATGACGGTTCAACCCACCCAGTTGACAGTGATGCATTATCATTTGAAGCGGCAGCTCACTTCGGTTTTAAAGCAGCTGGTGTAAAAGCAAAATCAGTTGTTATGGAACCTATAATGAAAGTTGAAGTTCGTGTTCCATCAGAATATGTAGGTGATGTGTCAGGTGACCTAAATAGAAGAAGATCAATCTTGCGTGAAATTCAAGCTGAAGTTTCTCAGCAGATAATCAAGGCAGATGTTCCATTGTCAGAGATGTTTGGCTATATCACAACATTAAGAACATTAACACAAGGAAGAGCTAATTATAGCATGGAATTCAGTCACTATGCTAAATTATCAGACGATTTGGCAGAAGTAGTTGTCAAGAAAGCAAAAGGTACATATTTCTCTTAATAAAGAAGTAATAGCAGAATAAGATTAGAATAAAAAATAAAAAAATTAACAACAAATTCTTATGAGTCAAAGAATTAGAATTAAGTTAAAATCTCATGATCACAACTTAGTTGATAAATCAGCTGAGAAGATTGTGAAGACTATCAAATTGACTGGCGCTGTAGTTAGCGGTCCTATACCGTTACCAACAGACAAGAAAATTTACACAGTATTGCGTTCTACTTTCGTTCACAAGAAATCGAGAGAACAATTTGAGTTATCATCATACAAACGTTTGCTTGATATCTATAACTCAACATCACAAACTATCGATGCTTTGATGAAATTAGAATTACCAAGCGGTGTAGAAGTAGAAATTAAATTATAATTGTAAAACTATCTAGTAATTAAAAGCGTAGCATGTCAGGAATACTAGGAAAAAAAATTGGGATGACCAGCATTTACGACGAAAGTGGTAGAAATATTCCAGTTACAGTCGTTGAAGCAGGTCCATGTGTAGTTACCCAAGTTAAGACAAAAGAAAAGGACGGTTACGATGCTATCCAAATGGCGTTTGATGAAAGAAAGGTGAAAAACACCCCTAAAGCTTTACAAAAACATTTTGAAAAAGCTGGCACAACACCAAAGAAGGTAGTACGCGAATTCTCACGTTTCGAAGAAGGTCATAGAAAGAGCCTTGGTGAAACAATTACCGTCGAAGTATTTATGGAAGGCGAATTTGTTGACGTAACAGGTATCAGCAAAGGTAAGGGCTTCCAAGGTGTAGTGAAACGTCACAATTTTGCTGGCGTTGGACAATCGACTCACGGTCAACACAACCGTATGAGAAAACCGGGTTCAATCGGTGCTTGTGCATACCCTTCAAGAGTATTTAAAGGATTACGTATGGGTGGTCACATGGGTAACCGTACAGTGAAGGCTATTAACCTTCAAATCATGAAAATCGTTCCCGAGAAGAATTTGTTAGTTGTGAAAGGTTCAGTACCGGGATCTAAAAACGGATATTTAAAAATAGAAAGATGGAGTTAGAAGTTTTAAGAGTAACCGGTGAATCAACAGGACGCAAAGTTCAGTTGAACGAAAATATTTTCGGAATTGAGCCAAACGATCATTGCATTTATTTAGATGTAAATTTGATCAGAGCAAATCAACGTCAAGGTACACACAAAGCAAAAACTCGTAGCGAGATTGCTGGTAGTACACGTAAGTTGATCCGTCAAAAAGGAACAGGTGGTGCACGTCGTGGTGATATCAACTCACCAGTATTAAGAGGCGGTGGTAGAGTATTCGGTCCACAACCACGTGATTACGGCTTCAAGTTGAACAAGAAAGTTAGACTTCTTGCACGTAAATCAGCTTTGACATACAAAATGAGAGATGCAGAAATTGCTATATTAGAAGACTTCACCTTTGATAGCATCAAAACTAAGAAGATGGTTGAAGTTTTGAATAACCTTAAAGTGAATGGTGGCAAGAACTTGTTTGTATTCCCAGCTACAGATACTAATGTTGTCATGTCAGCAAGAAACATTCAACGCACTCAAGTCACACTTGCTCGTAACCTCAACACTTATGATATTCTCAATGCCAAGAAAATTTTCATCTTGGAAAGTTCATTACCACAAATTGAAGAAATTCTTGGATAATTAACCTTAAAAATTAGAAACGATGATTATCATTAAGAAACCTGTAATAACAGAGAAGATGACTGCGATTACTGAAAAACTTAATCGCTATGCATTTATTGTTGACAAACGTGCAAATAAACTGCAAATCAAACAGGCTGTCCAAGACCTTTATGGTGTACAAGTGGAATCAGTCAACACTATTAATTATGAAGGAAAGCTTAAGTCACGTTATACAAAAACTGGCGTTATCAGCGGTAGAAGAGATGCTTTCAAGAAAGCAATCGTGACATTAGCAAAAGGTGAAACTATTGACTTTTTTAGCAATATTTAAAGATGGCTTTAAAGAAATATAAACCAACGACACCGGGTCAGCGCTTCAAAATTATTAGCGCTTTTGACGAAATCACAACAAGCAAGCCAGAGAAGTCATTGCTTGCTACTAAAAAAAGCACCGGTGGACGTAACCACGTAGGTAAAATGACAGTCCGCAATATAGGTGGTGGACACAAACAAAAATATAGAATAATTGACTTCAAACGTGATAAAGACGGTATTCCAGCAGTTGTAAAGACTATTGAATACGATCCAAACCGTACAGCACGTATTGCCCTCGTATTTTACGCCGATGGTGAGAAACGTTATATCATCGCTCCTCAAGGCTTAAAAGTTGGACAAACAATCATGTCTGGTAAAGAAGCTACACCAAACGTAGGTAATGCAATGTTCTTAAGTGATGTTCCATTCGGTACAATCATCCACAACATTGAGTTACGTCCTGGTCAAGGTGCTAAGATGGCACGTAGCGCTGGTGCATATGCACAATTGATGTCACGTGATGGTAAATATGCAATTTTGAAGATGCCTTCAGGCGAAACACGCCTCATCCTTCAAGCATGTAAAGCTACTATCGGTACAGTATCAAATGGTGACCATAACCTTGAAAAATCAGGTAAAGCAGGTCGTAGCCGCTGGTTAGGTCGTCGCCCACGCGTTCGTGGTGTTGTTATGAACCCAGTTGATCACCCAATGGGTGGTGGTGAAGGTCGTGCATCAGGTGGTCTCCCACGTAGCCGTAAAGGTTTACCAGCTAAGGGTTATAAGACACGTGCATTGAAGAATGCTTCAAACAGATACATCATTGAAAGAAGAAAGAAATAATTAACCAGGTAAAAAATTAACAAAATGAGTCGCTCACTTAAAAAAGGACCATATATCCACTATAAACTCGAAAAAAGAGTTTTGGATAATGTTGAAACAGGTAAGAAGACCGTCATTAAGACCTGGTCGAGAGCTTCAATGATTTCACCAGATTTCGTTGGTCAAACTATAGCTGTACACAACGGTAATAAATTCATCCCTGTTTACGTAACAGAAAACATGGTAGGTCATAAGTTAGGAGAATTTGCTCCAACACGTATATTCAGAGGCCATGCCGGAAATAAAAAATGATAAATAAAGAATAAGTATGGGAGCAAGAAAACATAATAGAGCAGAAGCTATAAAAGAAGCACGTAAACAAGTTGCTATGGCAAAGTTGAACGACGTGCCTACATCGCCTCGTAAGATGCGTTTAGTTGCTGACATGGTAAGAGGAATGAAAGTGGAACTTGCACTGCATGCCTTAATGTACTCACCTAAAGCTGCTGCAAAACCGATGTATAAATTACTTCGTTCAGCAATAGCAAACTGGGAAGCTAAAAATGAAGGAAAACGTATCGAAGACGCTAACTTGTATGTAAAAGAAGTATTTGTAGATGAAGGTCGTACTTTAAAACGTATTCAACCAGCACCACAAGGTCGTGCACACCGCATCCGCAAACGTTCTAACCACATCACTATAGTTGTCGATAGTAGAATCGCTGAAGCAGCTAATGTCGAGGCAAAAGTAGAAGAATAAAAATTAATAAGAGTTTACAATGGGACAAAAAACAAATCCAATAGGTCTTAGATTAGGAATCATCAAAGGTTGGGATTCCAATTGGTATGGCGGTAGAGATTTTTCAAAGAAACTTGTTGAGGACGATAAAATTCGTAAATATTTGAATGCACGTCTTGGTAAAGCAGGTATCTCAAAAATAGCTATCGAACGTTCACTTAAACTCGTGACCGTAACTATCTTCACAGCTCGTCCGGGCATGATCATAGGTAGAGGTGGTCAAGAAGTAGATAAATTAAAAGAAGAATTGAAGAAACTCACTGGAAAAGAAGTCCAAATTAATATCAGTGAGATTAAGAGACCAGAACTCGATGCTTACATAGTAGCTAGCACAATTGCAAAACAAATTGAAGGTCGCGTTTCATTCCGTCGCGCTATCAAGACTGCAGTTTCAGGAACTATGCGTATCGGTGCTGAAGGTATCAAAGTTATTGCTTCAGGTCGTGTTGGCGGTGCAGAAATGGCACGTCAAGAAACATACAAAGAAGGTCGTATTCCATTGCATACACTTCGCGCAGACATCGATTATTCATTAGTCGAAGCACATACAACATACGGTCGTATCGGTATCAAAGTATGGATCTGCAAAGGTGAAATCTATGGTAGACCAGAATTAGTACCAACCTCAGTTGCTAGTGCACCTAAAAAACAATCAGCACCAAAGCAAAACGGAGGAGCTCCACGTCGCAATAAACGTAACAACAATAAGTAAGAAAATAAAAAATTATAGACGATGTTACAACCTAAAAGAACAAGATTCAGAAGACCTCAGAAAAGCAAGATAAAAGGTATCGCACACCGCGGACACGAACTTGCATTCGGAACTTTTGGAATAAAATCAATGGAGGATGCTCTGATTACAGCTCGTCAAATTGAAGCTGCTCGTCAAGCCGTCACTCGTTACATGAAACGTGAGGGACAAATTTGGATTAGAATATTCCCTGACAAACCTATCACCAAGAAACCACAAGACGTTCGTATGGGTAAAGGTAAGGGAGATGTGGAATACTTTGCAGCTCGCGTATATCCTGGTCATATGCTTTTCGAAGCTGAAGGCGTGCCTTTAGAAATTGCTAAAGAAGCTATGCGTTTAGCCGCTCAAAAGTTACCTGTTACAACAAAGTTCGTTGTAAGAAGAGATTATGTTGAATAATTAGAATGAACAAGCACTATGAAAAAAGAAGCTATCAATGAATTAAGTACAGCTGATTTGATGGAACGCATCGAAGAGCAACGTAAGCAATACGTTAAGATGAAGCTCCAACATGCAGTTTCTCCGCTGGATAATCCTCATAAATTAGGCGCTTGTCGCAAGGAAATCGCACGTATGATGACTGAACTCAGAAAACGTCAGATCATTGAAGGAAAACAAGACAATAAATAATAACGACAATTAAGGAATTATCATGGAAAGAAATCTTAGAAAAGAGAGAATAGGCGTTGTTGCTAGCAACAAAATGGATAAAACCATAGTCGTTGTTATTGAACGTCGTACAAAACACCCTATTTACGGTAAATTCGTTAAGAATTCTACA
>JAZKYV010000020.1:0-30799 GCA_045612345.1 Bacteroidales bacterium | reverse complement strand
GCTCAACAATCTTAGCATCAACTTTAGCACCTTGGAGGACGGGGGTGCCTACCCTTGTGTTGCCTTCATTTTCGATCAACAACACCTTGTCGAAAGTGATTGTGCCTTCGACTTCACCATTCAAACGATTGCAATAGATTTGATCACCTTTGCTTACTTTGAATTGTTGCCCTGCGATTTCTACAATTGCGTACATTCTTTAAATTTAAATTGAAATTAATTTCTATTTTTTCGGACTGCAAAAGTACAACTTTTTTCAATACAAAATCAAGGAGATGAAAAATTATTTTTTTTGACTAAAGCTTTTGGCTTTTAGCTATTGGTTATTGGACGGTTCAATGACCAAAAGTCAAAAGCCTTAGTTTTTTTTTCAACACCTTATAATATAAAGCATATTTTTATTACCTTTGCGGAATTGTAGGATTTTCGGACTTTTTTAACATAAATAAAGACCGATTCCCGTCTAATAATTTGCAAATTAAATTTTTAAACATCATACTTATGATAGTATTCTTCGAAAACAAACAACGTAACATTATCGCTTTAGAAAGCCAAGAACGTTTAAATCAAGAATCAATTGCCAAACTCGTATGGTTGTTTGGTGAAGCAAAACAGTTGTTAACTCCTACCATCGAAGGTTATTTCTTCGGTCCTCGTAAGGAAATGGTGACACCTTGGAGCACCAACGCCGTTGAAATCACACAAAACATGGGCATCAGCGGAATCACTCGCATCGAGGAATTCATCCCTGTAGCTTCAGATGACAACAGCTTCGACCCAATGCTTCAGGCAAAATACAATAACTTAGATCAAAACTTATTCTTCATCGACCGCAAGCCAGAACCAATCAAGAACATCGACGACATCGAGTCTTACAACATCCAAGAAGGTCTTGCATTAAGCGAAGAAGAAATATCATATCTCAAGAGCATCCGCGAAAAGATCGGACGTCCGCTCACCGACAGTGAAGTCTACGGCTTCGCACAAGTCAACTCAGAGCACTGCCGTCATAAAATCTTCGGCGGTACTTTCATCATCGACGGCAAAGAGATGCCAGACACTCTCTTCGCTCTCATCAAGAAGACTTCAAAAGAAAATCCTAACAGATTAGTATCTGCATACAAAGACAACGTCGCTTTCATCTTAGGTCCTAAAGTTGAACAATTCGCTCCTAAGACACAACATCAAGCTGACTTCTTCCAAGTTCAAGATATCGACACTGTCATCTCATTGAAAGCCGAGACACACAACTTCCCTACTACTGTTGAGCCTTTCAACGGTGCTGCAACAGGTGGCGGCGGTGAAATCCGCGACCGTCTCGCTGGCGGTAAGGGCAGTATTCCATTGGCCGGCACTGCTGTCTATATGACATCATATCCTCGTACAGAAGGTGCTCGCGAATGGGAACAAGGTTTCGAAGAACGTAAATGGTTATACCAAGATCCAGCCGACATCCTCATCAAGGCTTCTAACGGTGCTTCTGACTTCGGTAACAAATTCGGTCAGCCATTGATCAACGGCAGTCTCCTCACCTTCGAACATCAAGAAGAAGGCAAGGAATTCGGCTTCGACAAAGTCATCATGCTCGCTGGCGGTATCGGCTTCGCAAGAAAAGAAGACAGCATCAAGGAAGATCCAGAACCAGGCGACCTCATCATCGTATTGGGCGGCGACAACTACCGCATCGGTATGGGCGGCGGCGCTGTATCAAGTGTCGACACAGGACAATTCAGCAATGCTATCGAGCTTAACGCTGTTCAACGTGCTAACCCAGAAATGCAAAAACGCGTCGCTAACGTAGTACGCGCTATGACAGAATGTGGCAACAACCCTATCCGTTCTATCCACGACCACGGCGCTGGCGGCCACCTCAACTGTCTCTCAGAACTTATCGACAAGAGCGGCGGTGTCATCAACGTTGGTAACTTACCAGTAGGTGACCCTACATTGTCAGACAAAGAAATCATCGGCAACGAGTCACAAGAGAGAATGGGTCTCCTCGTAAACAAAGCAAACACAGAGATCATCAAACAGACAGCTCTCAGAGAACGCGTTCCTTACTTCCAAGTAGGTGAAGCAACAAACGACGAACGTTTACGTTTCGTAAGAGAAAACGGCGAAAACGCTATCGACCTCAGCTTGTCAGACTTCTTCGGCAGCACTCCTAAAACAGTTATGCACGATACTGACAAACCATATCACTTCAATGATATCGATTATAAGAAAGAACAATTCAACAAATATCTTGAACAAGTGCTTCAACTCGAAGCTGTCGCTTGTAAAGATTGGTTAACAAATAAAGTAGACCGTTCTGTAACAGGTCGTATCGCATTACAACAATGCGCTGGTCCAATCCAACTTCCACTTAACAACTTAGGTATTAGCACATTGGATTACCAAGGCATCAAAGGTATCGGTACAGCTCTCGGTCACTCACCAGTAACAGCTCTCGCTGATCCAGCTAAAGGCTCACGTTTGGCCGTAGCAGAATCACTCACAAACATCATCTGGGCTCCTATCGAAGAAAACATCAAAGGCATCTCTTTGAGCGCTAACTGGATGTGGCCAGCTAAGAACGAAGGCGAAAATGCTCGTCTCTACAAAGCTGTTAAAGCATTGAGCGACTTCTGTATTGACTTAGGCATCAACGTCCCAACAGGTAAGGACTCATTGTCAATGACTCAAAAATATCCTAACGGACAAAAAGTTTTATCACCTGGTACAGTAATCGTCACAGCTGTTGGTGAAGTTTCAAACATCCGCAAGACTGTCAAACCTGTCGTTTCAACAGACAACGAAACAGAATTACTCTATGTCAACTTCTCTAAAGACAACTTCCAACTCGGAGGCAGCAGCTTAGCACAAGTATTGGACAAGATCGGCAACAACACTCCTGACGTCAACGACACAGCTTACTTCAAAAATTGTTTCAACACAATTCAAAAGCTCATCGAAGAAGGTCTCATCGTTGCAGGTCACGACGTATCAGCCGGCGGTTTGATCACTACATTATTAGAAATGACATTCGCTAACTGCGAAGGCGGTCTCAACATCGACCTCTCAGCTCTCAACAACGACCTCATTTCTGTAGCATTCAGCGAACAACCTGCAGTCGTTATCCAAGTAAGAGACAACAAGGCAAAAGAAATCCTTGCAAACAATAATATAGATTTCGTTGTTATAGGTAAACCACAAGACAAACGTGAAATCACATTGGTAAAAGACAACGAAACATATAACTTAGACATCGATGCTTTACGCGACGTATGGTATAAGAGTTCATATCTCTTAGACAAGAAACAAAGTGGCGCAACTAAAGCTACACAACGTTTCGAAAACTACAAGAAACAAGACTTACGCTACGACTTCAGCTCTAAGTTCACAGGCAAAGCTGCTGACTTAGGCATCGACATGCACAGAAGAGAACCATCTGGCGTTAAAGCTGCTATCATCAGAGAAAAAGGTGTCAACGGCGACCGTGAAATGGCTTACGCATTATACCTCGCAGGTTTCGACGTAAAAGACGTTCACACTACAGACTTGACAAGCGGCAGAGAAGACCTCAGCGACGTCAATATGATCGTCTTCGTCGGCGGTTTCTCTAACTCTGACGTATGCGGTTCCGCTAAAGGCTGGGCTGGCGCACTTCTTTACAACGACACAGCACGTACAGCTATCGAAAACTTCTACGCTCGTAAAGACACCCTCAGTTTAGGTGTATGTAACGGTTGTCAGCTCATGACAGCGTTGAAGCTTGTCTACCCAGAACACGATGAACATCCAGTAATGTTACATAACGACTCACATAAGTTTGAATCTAACTTCATCAATGTCGACATCAACCACAGCAACAGCATTATGTTGTCTTCATTGGAAGGACGTCGCTTAGGTGTTTGGATCGCTCACGGTGAAGGCAAGTTCAACTTCCCATATTTCAAGGATAAATACAACATCGCTATGAGCTACAGCTTCGGTGATTATCCTGGCAACCCTAACGGCAGCGACTGGAACGTAGCAGCTATCTGCTCTAACGACGGCCGTCACCTCGCCATGATGCCTCACATCGAACGCGCATTCTTGCCATGGCAATGGCCATACTATCCAGAAAACAGAGCCAACGATGAGGTTTCACCTTGGATTGAAGCTTTCGTAAACGCATTTAATTGGATTAAAAACAACAAATAATGAATAAATCTGAAAAACTAGGCATACAAGGCAGACCTGACGTACCACCTAGACTGTTCGACCTCGTGCCACGTTTCGTTGAGAAATATGGCTACAAAGATTGTCTCTTTGCAGGAAAAGTCGACCGTCAGTGGGTGAAATATAACGGACAAAAGTTCTATGAACTCACCAATTCAATCAGCCATGGACTTTTGAAGTTAGGCGTCAAGAAAGGCGACCGTATAGCACTGATAGCAACTAACGCTCCTGAATGGAATATGATTGACTTCGCCATTCAACAAGTTGGCGCTATCTGCATACCGATCTACCCTACTATCAGCCATGCCGACTATGAATATATCTTCCATCATTCAGAGGCAAGCATAGTTTTTGTTACAAATAAGCACTTATATAATAAGGTGTCGGACATCATCGCTTCGACACCTTCTATCAAAGAGACATATCTCATCAGACCTGCTGAAGGTTTGAAATCGTTACAAGAACTCATCGACCTTGGCAATGAGAACAGAGACGAGGAAGCCCTCGAAGCATCGAAGGCACAGGTAGAAAACGGCGACGTGGCCACAATAATCTACACCTCCGGAACAATGGGAGCGCCTAAAGGCGTTATGCTCACACATCGCAACATCTTATCTATCATTGAGTATCTCTGTCCTCTCTACCCTATCAACGAGAATCACGACTCAATAAGTTATCTTCCTCTTTCACACATCTACGAAAGAGCTGTGCAGTACTGCCACATCTATTTAGGTTGCAGCACATACTACGTTGATAACTTAGGTGCTATCGTAGAGACTATGGCTGAGATAAAACCACAGCACTTCTCATCAGTGCCTCGCCTCATCGAGAAGGTTTATCACACCATCATACGTAAAGGACAGAAACTTAAAGGCATCAAAAAACCTATCTTCTTCTGGGCATTAAGACTAGCCGAACGCTATGACGAAACTAAAAAACATAATGGTTGGTTCTATCGTCAACAGCTCAAGATAGCCGACAAACTTGTCTTCAAAGAATGGAGAAAGGTATTCGGCAATAACTTGGAACTCATCATCTCTGGAGGCGCTGCTATCCAACCACGCCTCGTCAAGATCTTCACTGCCATCGGAATCCAATTGTCTGAAGGCTACGGTTTGACAGAAACATCACCTGTTATCGCAACAAACAGCTTGACATTAGGCAAGTTGAAAGCCGGTACAGTAGGTGTTGTAATGGACAACCAAGAAGTGGTGATAGCAGAAAACGGCGAGATCCTTATCAAAGGACCTAACGTTATGCTCGGCTATTATAAAGATGAAGAAAAGACAAGAGAAGTCATCGACGAAAACGGATACTTCCACACAGGCGACAAAGGCTGCTTCGATGAAGACGGTCTCCTTAAAATCACAGGTCGTATCAAAGAGATCTTCAAGACTTCTATGGGTAAATATGTCAGCCCTGTCCTTATTGAAAACAAAATCAAGGAATCTCCTTTCATCGGCGAATTGTTGGTCATAGGCGAAGGTCAGAAATTCGCAGCTGCTCTTATCTATCCTAACTTCGAATATCTCAAATCTTGGTGTAACATAAAAGGTATAACTTACACAACTGACGAAGAGATGGTTCAAAACAAAGACGTCATCATGCGTTATCGTAAAGAGATAGATAAATACAACGCTGAACTCGGCGATTACGAACAAGTCAAGAAGTTTGAACTCATCGCCAAGGAATGGACAATAGAGTCAGGCGAAATGACAGCAAGTCTTAAACCAAGACGCAGCAAGATCATGCAAAACTATGCTGACTTGGTAGAAAAAATTTATGCAGAATAAACATTATTAATAAAATCAAACTAAAATGAAAAAACTTATACTCTTATTAGCGTTGATAGTTTCCGTCATTGGATTAAATGCTCAGACTATCGGAAGTTATACAGTCGTTACCTACACAGATTATGAATTACAGTATACTGTAACAAAGTTATCACCAGCAGAATGTAGCGTCAAATGTGCAAATTTGACATCAGAAAATGCTATCGATTTAATCGCCATCCCTGAAACAATGGAAATCCAAGGAACAGTGTTCACAGTAACATCAGTTCCTGCTCAAGGTTTCGCATATTGCTATTCTACAAGAAAGTTCGAATTGCCTAGCACTCTTACACACATCGGAGACCAGGCTTTCTACTATTGCAACCTCGCAACAGAAATCGCAATACCTGAAAACGTAGTTTCTATTGGACATAAAGCTTTCTACGGATGCGCTATATCAGAAGCAGTTATCCCAAGCGGTGTCACAAAACTCAACAACAGCGTATTTGAATTGTGTAAAGAATTAACACACGTTGAAATCCCTAGCACTGTAACAAGCATCGGCTTGATGACATTTAAAACATGTACAGGTTTAACAGAAATAGACTTGCCAGAAAATCTCAAGACTATCAGCGACTACGCTTTCAGCGAATGTTCAAACTTGGCTCTCGTAAGATGCCATGCAACTGTTCCTCCAACAGGCAACAAGATATTCTATCGCACACCAGAAGATATGATCATCAGAGTTCCTGCTGAATCATTAGAGGCTTACAGATCAACAGAACCATGGAGCAAATATGACATTCGAAAAATAGGTGCAGAAAGCATCGAAGAAGAAACAGCATCATTCGGCATCTATCCAAACCCTGTCAGCGACAGATTATTCATCGAAACAGAAATGAGCGTTGAAGAAGTTGTAGTTTATGATGTTTATGGAAGACACCAAGTCACCGAGACACCAAGTCACCAAGGTAATATGACAGTTGATGTTAAAAACTTAAGCAATGGCATTTACTTCGTAAGAGTAAAGACTGAAAACGGCGAAATAGTAAAACGCTTTGTTAAGAAATAATGCATAATTCATAATACACAATGCATAATTTAAAAACGCTGCGAGAAAAAATCGCAGCGTTTTTTATTATGAATCTTAAACCAAATCTCGGCGACTCGGCGTCTTAGAGTCTCGGTGTCTTTAATTCGTCATCAGCTTATAAAGCATCTCTCTATAAAGTTCCTTCTGTGTGACATCAGAGGTGCTGTTATATCCTTTCGACCTCATATCAAAATCACGTAACACCTCGATGCAGTGCATGCAATCTATCCAAGAATAATGACGAGCAGCGTCCAGATAATCATTAACAAAATACGGATTGACACCTAACATTGTTGCCAAAGTATTTTTGCTTTTATCCTTAGAGAAATGAAGCTTCAACAACTTGGTATAATAGCCGTAAAGAACGACTATCGTCATAAATATAGGATTATCGTTAGGATTATCACCGAAATAATTTATTATCTGATTTGCCTTTACAAAGTCCTTATTTCCAATCGCCTTCTGCAGTTCAAAGACGTTAAAGTCTTTCGATATACCTATATTATATTCCACGTCTGCATCATCGATACGTTTTGAAGGCGGAAGTGCCACCATCAGTTTCTCGAGTTCGTTTCTTACCTTATGAAGGTCGTTGCCGAGGAAGTCGGCTATCATCTGAGTTGCCTTAGGCGTGATGTTATATTTCTTAGAAGCGAGATACTTGGTAATCCATTCAGGGATATTGCTGTCGTACAATTTCTTCGATTCGAACAATACGCCCTTCTTATCTATATATTTGGCCAAGGCACGGCGCTTGTCGAGTTTCTTGTATTTATAATTGATGACCAGAATCGTTGTAGGTGGAAGCTTGTCGAGATAATCCGCAAGACTTTCGATATCTTTCACATTCTGCGCTTCCTTAACTATCACCACAAGATACTCGCCCATCATCGGGAAAGCGCGAGCCTGCGACATTATCTCTTTCGCATTGACATCGCTGCCATAAAGGACAACCTGATTGAACGAACGTTCCGCCTCGTCTAGAATGGTGTTCTCCAACTCATTGCTTATAGTGTCAATGAAAAAAGGCTCTTCACCCATCAAGAAATAAATCGGATAGTAAACCCTCTTTTTAATGTCGGCAAGAATTTGTTCGTAAGTCATAATTATAAAACATTTCTGCAAATATACAAAAAGTCTGTTGTCCGTTGATTGTTGTCCGTTGACTTTTATTAACTTTGCAAAAAATTAAAACAATGTCATTTTTAGTTGAACCATTAATATTTGGACCTATCAAGAGCCGCCGACTTGGAAAGTCATTAGGCGTCAACCTACTTCCTGAAGTAGGCAAGATATGCTCATTCGACTGCGTTTATTGCGAATGCGGCTGGAATCCGGAAAACAAGAAAAACAGCGGAATACCAAGAAAAGACATCTTTGAAAAGACTCTTGAAAAAAGATTGCAGGAACTCAAAGGCACTGCTGATGAACCAGACAGCATCACTTTCTCAGGCAACGGCGAGCCAACACTAAATCCCGACTTCGTTGAAATCATCGATATCACAATAAGACTTCGCGACTTGTATATTCCAAATGCAAAGATCAGCGTCCTGACAAACGGCACGATGTTGCATAAAAAAGAAATCTTCGAGGCAATTTCAAAAGTCGACAACAACATCATCAAGATTGACGGCGGAACTTATGAGACGATAAAATCCATAAACCAGCCTAATGTCGATCTAGATTTAGAAAAATATATCGAATTGCTTCAGGAATACAAAGGCGATCTCATCATACAGACATGTTTCCTGAGAGGCGAACATAACGGCATCAAGATAGACAACACCACTGAAAAAGAAGTAGCACTCTGGATTGAACATATCAAAAAGATAAAGCCAAAGAAAACAATGATTTATGCCATCGACAGAGAAACTCCTGAGAAAAACCTAGAGAAAATCAGTCAGGAAGAACTAGAAAAAATCGCCGAACCACTAAGAAAATCAGGCTTTGTCGTAGAATGTTTTGGCAAATAAATACGATAAAAAATAAGTTTAATTTTTAAAAAAAATCATTGTTACAATCAAAAAAAACAGTAAATTTGCGAAGCAAAAAAAATAGAATTTAATCATGGATAAAAAATTAACAATTATCAACATCGCATTAGTAGTCGTTGCCATCTTCTTGGCATATATGGTCTACCACAGCATCAGCCAACCTGTTATTTTCGAAAATACAAAAACAGAACGTGAAGCAAAAGTTGTTCAAAACCTTAAAGATATCAGAAGCACACAAGGTTTGTTCAAAGAAAACTACAACAGATATACAGCAAGTTTCGATACATTGATCGAGTTCATCCGCACAGGTGAGCTTCCTGTTGTTAATATCATCCCTGATCCAAACGACACAACATTTACAAAAACTATCAACGATACAGTTGGTTATATCAAAGTTTTAGACTCATTGTTCTCAAAGAGACATAACTTCAATGTTGAGTCATTACGTTACATCCCATTCTCAGAACCACAACAAGAATTTGAAATCCAAGCTGGTTACATCATGCGCGGTGGTATGCACGTTCCTGTATTTGAAGTAAAAGCCCATTACAACACTTACTTAAACGGTCTTGATGAACAAAGAATCAGAAATGCTGCTGCTCAACGTGAAAACCTTGAAAAATATCCAGGTATGAAAGTTGGTTCTATGAACGAAGCTTCTACCGACGGTAACTGGGAAAACCTTTAATAAATAATATGACTTCCTACTTATATCCATATATCCAGGAGTCTATTAATTTAAACAGCAAGAATACAGATAATTATATCATGACCATCCAATATTACTTGGATGGTCTTTCTTTTGTCATCTTCGACACCGCTGAAAACAAATTCATAGCCCTGAAACATTATCACACCACAGAGAAAGGCATATCTCTGGAAACATTGCTTTCAGAACTCCAAGAAAAAGAATCTTGGAAGATGGAAGACTTTAAAAGTGTTAATATCTTGATAGATAATAACAGCAACACTTTCGTGCCTAAAGATTATTTTCAGGAAGAGACAAAAGAAAACTATCTGTCACTACTGAACCTGCAGAGTTCTAATGTAATGACAGACATCATCGCTGAGCAAGACATGATAAATGTCTATTCTTCAAAAGAAGACTTCGGTTTCTTAAACGGCAACATCAAGATCTTCCACAGCTCAAGCCTCTTGATTAAAAGACTCATCAAGGAGTTTTCAAACAGAACGCCTGAGACAAGAGCTTTCGTTAATGTTAAAAACAATTCATACGAGTTAATAATTCTTAACAACGACAAACTCGTATTCCATAACTACTTTAACTTTAACACCAAAGAAGATTTCTTGTATTTCATACTGTTCACCTTCGACCAGCTAAACATTGACAATGAAAGCGTTCATTTGTATTTCATTGGATTCATCGAAGAGAAATCTACTTTAGTAGAGTTATGCTCACGTTATGTCAGAAACATAAGATTCTTCAACAGAGACAACGATTATAATTACATAAACGAATTAAATTCAGTACCTTATTATTATTATTACACCTTATATAGTTTCATATCATGCGAATAATAAGAGGAAAACACCAAAGACGACAAATCACAGCTCCTAGCAACCTGCCAGTTCGTCCTACTACCGACATGGCTAAGGAGAGCTTATTCAACATCTTGGAAAACCATGTTGATTTTGAAGATATCATTGCATTAGACCTTTTCGCTGGCACTGGTAACATCTCTTACGAATTGGTTTCAAGAGGATGCCCTCGCGTCACTGCCGTTGACGAAAACAACAACTGCGTCAAATTCATACGCGACACAGCGACAAAGTTAAATATGGAAGAACTTCTCGCGATACGCTCAGACGTATTCCGTTTCATCCCTATGCATAAGGTTAAATACGACCTTATCTTTGCCGACCCTCCTTACGACAGCCAGCATTACGACTTGTTGGTAAACTTGATTTTTGAAAACAACCTGCTCAAAGAAGACGGTTTGTTTGTAGTGGAACACAATAAGTTCGTCGACTTCAAAGACCATCCACGCTTCGTTGAGCAACGCAGATACGGAAAAGTTAATTTTAGTTTCTTCAAATAAAAATCAATAAACTATGAAAAGATTATCATTATTAGCATCATTGGCTTTTATCTTATTATCTTTCAATATCAACGCACAAGATGCCGACTCACAAATTTTCGACGGTGCAAACTGCACAAGCATCATGGTTGGTAAAGATGCTTCTACAGACGGTTCTGTCATGACATCACATACATGCGACGGCATGTACCGCACATGGCTCCGTTGGGAAAAAGCCCAAGAACATGAAAAAGGCGCTACTCAAAAAATATACAGAGGCAGCATGCACACAAGAAACGCCTACGACAACTACGGTTTGGAATTAGCAGGCGAAATCCCACAAGCAGAATACACATACGCTTACCTCAACACAGCATATCCATGCTTGAACGAGAAACAGTTAGCTATAGGTGAAACAACATTCTCAGGTCCTGACACATTGGTCAACCCAGAAGGCTTGTTCATGATTGAAGACTTGGAACGTATCGCTCTCCAACGCTGCGACAACGCAAGAGACGCCATCAGACTCATCGCTGAACTCATCAAAGAATACGGCTATGGCGACGGCGGCGAATGTATCACCATCGCTGATACAGAAGAAGTATGGTGCATGGAAATCATGGGCGAAGGCAAAAAGAAAAAAGGCGGCATCTGGGCTGCTCAAAGAGTTCCAGACGGCGAAGTCAGCGTTTCTGCTAACATCCCAAGAATCAAATACCTCAACAGAGAAGACAGCGAAAACTTCATGTGCTCAGACAATATCGAAAAAGTCGCTAAAAAACATGGCTTATGGGACGGTGAAGGCGAATTCATTTGGTATAAAGTCTTCGGCAATGACTACTCAAACGGCAAGAACTTCCGCGAACGTGAATACTTTATCCTCAACGCTTTTGCTCCATCATTAGGATTAAGCATGGATGACGAAGACCTCCCATTTTCTGTCAAGCCAGAAGAAAAAGTCGACGCTCGTAAAGTTATGGAACTCCTCAGAAGCACTTATGAAGGAACCGAATTGGACGTAACACGCAATATCAAGACTGTCAACAGAAAAGGTGACACTATCGTAAGCCCTATCGCAAACCCATGGATGGGAAGCACAGACATTGCAACTTACAACCACATCGCTCCAGGCGCTGTTAACGCTATGCGTACAGTATCAGTTTCATGGTGTTCATACTCATTTGTGACACAACTCAGAAGCTGGATGCCAGACGAGATCGGCGGCATCTGCTGGTTCTCAGTAGAAAACCCAGGACAAAGCCCAAGAATTCCTATCTTCACTGGCTCAACAAAATTACCTTCATGCTTCAACGAATGCGGACATAACAACTACAATGAAGAAGCTTTGTTATGGCGCTATCGTAAAGCTAACAAATTAGCTCAGATCCAATGGGGTTCAACAAAAAACACCATGACAAACAATATCTTGAGATATGAAGAAAAAGCCATGAAAGAAATCCCAGCTTTAGAAGAAGAAGTAAAAGCTTTATTGGAAGAAGGCAAAAAAGAAGAAGCTCAAAAATTATTGAACAGATACACTGCCGACTTCGAAGCTGCAACAGCCAATACATGGAAAGAAATGGAACAAAGTTTCTGGGAAAGATTCTGGATCAACTTCTAATCCAAAAACAGATAATAATCTATAATCATAAAATGAGCTCTAAAGTTTAAACTTTGGGGCTCATTTTTTATTTAATATTTGTTAAAAAATAACAGATAATATTTGGATAGTTTAAAAAAAGCACTACATTTGTATAAATCAAAACTAATAGCAAAGCATATTTATCCATGTAAATCAATTAAATTTATATATCATGAAAAAAATCTTTATCGCTTTTACATTTTTATTTGCATTAATCTCATTTGAAGGCGTTGCACAGAAATACAAACGTGCGACTGTTTTCAACAATGACAATAATTATGATGCCCAAGTTATAGCTGTTGGCACTACAGGTACCAAATATATTTATGTCACTGGAACAGGCAAAAAACTTGAAAACGCTGTATTTCAAGCTCAACAAAATGCCATCCACGCATGTATCTTCAAGAACATTCCTGGCACACCTAATGCAGATGGCGTTCCACAATTGTACGATTCTCCAGAACCAAAAGCTGAAGACGTAGCATTCTTCGACGACTTCTTCGCCTCTGACGGTTTGTTCTTCAACTTCATCGCAAACCGCAGCACCATCAAACCTGAAAACAAAGACATTGTAGATCTTGGCAAAGGTTATTACCAAGTAAAGTTAAAAGTACAAGTAAGCTACGACCAACTCAAACAATACCTTGTTGACAATGGAAAAGTAAAGGCTTTCGCTGCTGACTTAAGCGGCACCGCCAAACCAAAGATGATCATATTTCCTTCAGACGACTGGTGCAAAAACGCAGGTTTCACCGACAGCAACGGCGCTATAGATTACGACAAGGCTCTTTCTGACGACAACCTCCGCGATATGATCGCTGCTTTTGAAGGTTTCATGAGCAAAGCTGGCTTCAGCATCAACAACCTACGTCAAGAACTCAACGATTACAAGACTTCACAAGCTTACGACCTCGCAGAAGAATATGGCAATGAAAAAGCCGCTTCTATGAAAGACTTGCTCGCATCAGCAGTAAACGCTGATATGCGTATCGAATTCGACTATCGCGTCAAGAATGAAGCTGGAAAACAATTCGTTGAATTCAACATCGGTGTTTATGATGCTGCCACAAACAAATCTCTCTTCTCTAATGTAGCACGCGGCACTGCAGTATCTGGCAACGCTCAGCTCGTAAACCAACTCAAAGAAGCTATCCAAAACATACAAGACCATTTCCTCTCACAAATCAACGACAAATTCGCCTTAATGGCTAAAGAAGGTCGCGAAATCATCGTGATCTGCGACAGATTCGAATCAGCAAGCATCACTTACAACACAAGCTTCGATGGCGACAAACTTTCTCTCATCATTGCCGACTATATAGAATCAGAAATAATTGAAGGCACTGGTTTCTCAACAGACCAAGCTTCTGCTAACAAATTGAAATTCTCTCAAGTACATATTCCTCTCTTCAAAGAAAAGAAAAACAGAAGAACCGGCAAAGTCGTAAAATCAGCACAATATGCAAAAGACTTCGGAGAAGGCCTCGCTGAATATATCACAGAAATAACAAACGAGCCATGCCGTGTTGAAGCACGTGGCGTAGGTAAAGTATTCATCACCTTAGGATTAGACGTTACAGAGGAGGAATAAAATATGAAAAAGATCTTAATTATAGCATGTACATTATTTCTTGCCTTACCATTATTTGCGCAAGAAGACAAAGCAAATGACAACAAGCAGATGATATCCATTTCAGCATTCATGGATGTAGAAATGGACATCCCTGTCGCCGCAAAAAATATACTTAAAGATAGGATGACGAAAGCTATCTTAAAGAACGGCTTAAGCAGTACAGAAGGTGAACGTTTCATCATGATCGCAGGCGTCAATGAACTAGGCAAAGAAACAACAGCAACAGCTCCTGTAATGCATGTCGTCGAATTGGAAGTAACTTTCTACATTGGCGATGCTATCGCTGGAACTTTATTCTCTCAAGGCACCACAATCGTAAAAGGAGCCGACGAATCTGAAAGCAAAGCTTATTTAAGCGCATTGAAGAAAATCAAAGTCACAGACCCCGTATTCAAAAAAATGATTGCTCAAGCAAGGGATAACATAATCAACTACTACAATGCAAAGTGTGACGCCATCATTGCCGAAGCTCTCAAACAAACTAAAAACCAAGAGTTTGACATAGCTCTCTCTGAATTGTCAAAAATACCTAACGAATGCGAAGAGTGTTACAATAAATCAACACCTCATTTTAACAATATCTACCAACAAAAGATAGACTTTGAAGGCACTATGCTTCTCGCCAATGCCAAAAACGAATGGATCCAAGGCCAAAATATTGATGCTGCCAATAAGGCCGGCGAATTCTTGGTCCAAATAAACCCACAAAGTTCTGCATATAAAGAAGCTGATGAACTCTTAAACAAAATAGGAAAACACATCTTGGAATTCGAGAATAGAGAATGGAATTTCAAAATGAAACAATACCAAGATGAAATAGATTTCAGAAATCAGCAACATCAGGATGAGGTAAATTACAAAATGACCAAAATACAAAATAAGAAAGATGTAAAATTAACCAGATTAACTCACAGACATTATAATATCAATGCCATTTTAAATTGGTTATCATCACGTTAATAACAAACGACATTATTAATAATTATGAAAAAAATCTTTACTACATTTATCTTAGCTATTCTGTTGAGTATTCCAGCTTTAGCTCAGAAAACAGTTGAAGCTAGCGAAGATTTTACAGCATACAACCGCAATAGTGTTTCGGTCATTACCATTAATTACAATGACCAATACGACAATTTCTTCTCATCATTGGTAAACAGTTTCGATATCGGTTATAAATTTGACATCAACAAGATTAAAACAAAAACCATCGTATTAAACGGCAAACGTACCACTCCAATAGATCACACCACATGGGCTCCTGCAATATCTGCTGCAAAAAGCAATTCATCATCCGATTTATCAAGTATTTTTGATCAATATCTGGACAAAATACTCAATAACATCGGAACCAAAGCTAAAGTCAACGAATCTTTTGTCAATACCGTCCTTTCTTACCTTAATGAGAATAATATAGGCAAACAGATCTTCGATTACATTCTTGCTCCAACAAAAGATGGCATATTCACACGCACTGTTCTTGATGAGCGCGGATTATGGAATGCCACCGACAATGAATACTTAGAAGCTCAGATGCAACAAGTCAACACATTGGGTCAAAATGGAGAGTTGCTCTTGAACAACAGCTACATCGTAGTGTTTGACATGAAAAACCCTAACAAAAACGTCGTTGTAACAAAAGACAAATACGGCAACACACAAAAATCATATACTTGGAGCGCCGATGTCTTAGCTTACGTATTCACTATTGCCAATGCGGATGAAATCATCAACGACATTCTCGAAAACATGTGGATCTATAACACAGACGATGCTGCAACAAAAGCCGCTAAAAGACAAGCTTACAATGACCTCAAAGTCGAAATGGAACTCGTAACAGCTGTTGGATTAAACAAAACAGACGAACATCTTGATGTAGCTTTGGAAACAATATACGATGACCTTCTGACTCGCCTTGAACAAAAAATCGAAAAATGGGAAGTTACATTCGATTGTCAAACCGTAAGACCTTATATCACAGCAAATGCAGGCATTAAAGAAGGCATCAAAAACACACAACGTTACGCTATCTACAAACAAGTTTACGACAAGAAAACTAAAACCGTAGAATTAAAACGTCAAGGCTATGCACGTGCTACAGAAGTCGCCGACAACGCAAAAGTCGCTGACGGAGAATACGACACCACATATTTCTATAGAATATCTGGCATGTCAATTTTGAATGGCACCGAAATCATGAGGCAGAACAACGACTTACGCATGGGATTCCATACCAATTTAAGCATAAGCTCATTCTCTACAATCGACTTCGGTATCGACTATCTAGCATATATTCAAAAGAGAGGCATCAGCCACTATGCTTTGCTTAACGTAGGTTACGATTTGGATATGTTAGATCTATATGACGCTACATTCCTTAATGTTTCTGTAGGTTATATGCTAGGATTAAAGTTCAAGACTCTCCTTGAAATACAACCTCATGCAACAGCTGCCATCGATATTGTTGACGCCGCATTCGCAACTGAAACTGAAGATAATATCATGGATTATACAGCTTATTTTGCAAATGCCGGTGTCCGCGTTGTTCTCAACACATTCTACCCATTCCAAGTATACGCACAAGGAAGTTTCTCACTCAAGCTTTCTGAAGGAAGGGACTACTATTACAATGGCGGTTATAATCGTTACGGAGGTATTGGTCTCGGTGCTGGTTTCAGATACTGCTTCTAATATCACAAAATATCAAATCAAAAAAATAGCAAGGAATATTCCTTGCTATTTTTTTATCCATGAAACAACACGAAATGATTAGTGAAGATTCGTGAGATTTCGTGGATAAAAAGATATCGATTAGTGGAAATAAAAAAAGCTGACCTTTCAGTCAGCTTTCTTGGTGGTACCAGCGAGATTCGAACTAGCGACACATGGATTTTCAGTCCATTGCTCTACCAACTGAGCTATGGTACCTCCGTTGTTTTGCAGTGCAAAGATACAACATTTTTTAATACTGCAAACAAAAAAATATATTTTTTTTAAATTTATTTTTTATTCATTCATTATCAGTATATTTGCAAAAAAATATAATGAGTTTGATTTTAACTATTGATATTGGAAATACTAGAGCGAAATATGCTGTTTTCGACAATGACAGCATAATAGAGACCGCTGTATTCAATCCTTATAACAATGATTTAAAACAACTTACAGAAAGACTACCAGAGATAAGCAGATGTATAATATCATCTGTAGGCGGCAAAATAGAAGAATGTAAAGAACAGCTGCAGAATATAGAGATTATCACACTTTCTGGCGACATTTCTCTACCTTTCAAGCTAAATTACGACAAAAAACAGGTTGGAAGCGACAGATTAGTTGCAGTCGCTGCCGCTATGATGGAGAAACCGAACCAAAACAGTTTGGTGATTGATATTGGAACCTGCATCACCTACGACATCATAACATCCGACAATGTTTATCACGGAGGCCCTATTAGTCCAGGCATCAATTTACGATTCAAGGCAATGAATGATTATACAGAGAAGCTTCCGTTATGCACACCTGACAAAGAAGAGTTAAAATTAATTTGCAATTCCACGGAAGAGTGTCTCAAATCAGGAGTAATTCTCGGCATTTCCCTTGAAATTGAAGGTTTTATAAAAAGATTTTCAAACATTTATGAAATGTTAAACGTTTTTATTATAGGTGGAGACAATATTTTCTTTGAAAATCAGTTAAAAAATTGCATATTTGCAGACTCAAATTTTACATTTAAAGGTTTAAGATATATCCTTAATTATCAATGAAATATAAAAACACTAAATATTTTTTATTAGGTTTTATCATTTTTATGATAAATCTTAATGTCATTGCACAATCTGATTTAAGCACACCATATTCCAGATTCGGCTTAGGCGACATCTACACCAGTTCTCCAAGCACCATGCTAAAAGGAATGGGCGGCGTTTCTAACGCAATGAGCAGCAATTGCTTATTAAACCCTAATAACCCTGCATCATACACCGCTATCGATTCATTATCACTTTTATTTGATGCCGGTTTCTATATCAAAGCTGCATCTTTCTCAACCACAAACGCTACAGCAAGCGGTTCCAACGCATCATTCAATTATACCAGCATTGGTTTAAGCGCAACGAAAAGATGGAAAATAGGCCTTGGCATCATGCCTTACACAAATAGAGAATACAACGTCATCACCGAACACAGCAGCCCAGGATCATACAACATCGAATTCCAAGGTGAAGGCGGATTGAACAGAGTATTCTTCGCCAATGGCGTCAAAATAACCAAAAACTTATCAGTAGGTGTGACAGGTTCTTACATCTTCGGAACATTATTAGACAACACATCCATCTACTACCCTGACTCAGTATCATTCATCAATGGCAAGCGCTCAATAACAATGAGAGTCAGCGACTTCAAACTCGACTACGGTTTATTATACAGATTACCTATCAACAAATACGATATCACTCTCGGTTTCACATATTCTCAAGGATCACAAATCGCATCAGAAAGAGATATCTTCATCAGAAGCATGTTCAAAGGATTCGGCAACCAAGTGGAATCACCTATTGACACTTTGAAATACGTTGAAAACGAAAAGGTAGGCATCACAATTCCAGACGGATTCGGCGTCGGTATATGCTTCGACAATAAAGATGGACTGACTATCGCAGCAGATTTCAACTGGGCAGGATGGGAAGGCTTTACAATGAACGGCGTCAACGACTCTTTACAGAACGCATGGAATGTCGCAATAGGCGCTTCTTATAAACCAAAGTCAACTTCAATATCAAAATATCACAAGAAGATGACTTACCGCGCTGGTTTCCATTTCGATCAGACTTATTACAATATTTACGGAGAATCTATCAACAAATATGGCTTGACATTCGGATTGGGATTGCCTGTGCCTCGTTCATTGACATCATTCAATGTAGCTTTTGAAGTCGGTTCAATGGGTACAATCAAAAACAATCTCGTAAAGGAAAATTATTTCAACATATCTGTAAGCATGTCTATCAACGACAGATGGTTCATCAAAAAAAGATATCAATAATAAATCATAAAAAATATTAAAATCAAAATGAAAATTAGAAGATTTTTACTGTTAGGTTTAACATTCTTCCTCTTAGGAAATGTTACAACAAAAGCACAAGACTGTGAAACTGATTATTCATTGTATCGTGAATACATTGGTCACTGGAAACAAGCTAAGTATAATCCAAACAACATCAATCCACAGATGATCACATCATGGAGAAATGTTTACAACAACTGTCCAGACTTAAGACAAAACACATATCTCGACGGTGTTACAATCATGACTTACGCTTTCATCAGACCAGAAAAGAACGCTGAGATAAAAGACAAATACGTTGACACTCTCGTCATGATCTACGACAAGAGAGCTCAATATTTCCCAAACGGCAAAAACGGTTCACAAATCGGTAACATCATGGGCCGTAAAGGTATCGACATCTACACATGGGCACCTCACCGTTACGAAGAAGCTTACAACGCTCTTAAACAAGCTATCGATTTAGACGGCAACAACAGCAACTATGCTTTCATCGACGCTTATTTCCCACTCGTTATCAAAATGGTACAAAACGGCAAGTTGGAAGAAAGCACAATCTTGGAAGAATACGGCCGCCTCATGGAAATCGCTGAATACAACATCCAAGTCAACACTGAGATGGCAAACGAAAAGCTTCTCAATAACTTCAACGCTACAAAAGGCAACCTCGACCTCGCTGTTCAGCCTTACGCTAACTGCGAAGATTTGATCCGCATCTACCAACCTAAATTCGACGCAGATCCAGAAAACGTTGAATTGTTGACAAAGATCGCTGAAACATTAGAAAAGAGAAAATGCGACGACTCACAATTATATCTCGCTGTTGCTGTTAACTTACACAAAGTCAACCCTTCACCAGAGTCAGCTTACTTGATCGGAAAGAAATATCTCGCTGAAAAAGACTACAACCAAGCAGCAACTTATCTCCTTCAATCAACAAAGAGCACTAACAACGACTGGGCTTACCAATCATATATCTACCTCGCTCAAATCATGAACATGAACAAGAGCTACGAACAAGGTCGTACATATGCAAGAAAAGCTCACGAATTAGACAAGACAAAAGGCGAACCTTTCATCATCATCGGTAACTTGTATGCTGCAAGTTCAAAAGAATGCGGCACAAGCGAAGTTGAAACAAAAGCTGCTTTCTGGGCTGCTGTAGACCAATTCGAAAAAGCAAAATCATTAGACCCATCTGTTACAGCTAAGGCTAATGAACTCATCAATGCTTATTCACACTCATTCCCATCAGTTGAAACACTTTTCTTCAACGGTTATGAAGAAGGTCAAGAATATTCACTTGAAAACTGCTGGATCGGTGGAAAGACAAAGATTAGAGCAGCTAAAAACTAATTAAGGCTAAAGTCTTAAATTTTGAAAAAACTTCTTAAAATATTTCTAGAAATCAACATCATAGCCAATATGGTTATGGTGTTGTTTTCTTGTGAAAACTCCTTAGATAAAGTAAAGGAGTTCATTGACACCGACACCATCAACGGAGTGTTGGCTTATAATGTCGTCTTCACAAGAAGCGACTCCGGCATCGTGCAGGCCAGACTTATGGCACCGGTAATGCACAGCATAGAAGGAGATAGCGCGATATTGGAATTTCCTAAAGGATTTACCGCATATCTTTATAGCAAAAACGGCCATCAATCAACAAAGATTGGCGGAGAATACGGAATAAGATACGAAAAAGAAGAAATGCTGTTCGCCAAAGACAGCGTCAAAGTGGAGAACCTCGACACCAAAGAAACCATGTTTACAAATACTTTATATTGGAATCAAAAGACAAAAAAGATATATACACGCAATCCTGTCAAGATTACAAGTCCCGACAAGATTGTATATGGCGACAGTCTTAATGCCAACGAGGACTTCTCACAAAGAGTCATTCACGGAATGAGAGCCACACTAGAACTAGACGAGGAAGAATAAACAAAATAAAAATGAGCGACATATATATAGTAATATTTTCACTGCTTGCTTCAGCCATGTTCTCCGGAACAGAGATTGCTTTCTTGAGCACCAACAGATTACAGCTGGAATTGGATTTAAAGAAAAACAACTTCTCAGCCAAAATCATCAACAAATTCTTCAAGAACCAGTCACAGTTCATAGGATGTCTGCTGTTATGCAACAATATCGCCAACGTAGTTTACGGTATCGCCATAGCAAGAATATTAGAGCCTTGGATTGTCGACATATTGCCTGAAATATTGACCAACGACTTCACAATATTATTATGCCAGACAATATTGTCAACATTATTGGTACTCATCACAGGCGAACTCTTGCCTAAAATAATCTTCGGCATCAATCCGAACAAAAGCATGAAGATCTTTGCGGTGCCAGCAATGCTGCTGTTCATCATCCTCTACCCTTTCATTCTGATATTTATCGGCATCTCAGAACTCGTAATCAAATACGTCCTTCGCATGGACATACCTCATGAAGAATACAAGCTCAACACCGTCGACTTGAACGATTATCTTAAGGAATACGCTAACCCTGACGAGGCCAACGAAGACATACAACAAGGTATCGAACTGTTCCAAAACGCCATCGATTTTCATAATGTAAAATTAAGAGAATGTATGGTACCACGTACTGAGATTCAGGCCATTGACATAGAAAACACAATAGAAGAAGTGAAGGCTGTCTTTGAGGAAACCAAGCATTCCAAATTATTGGTATTCGAGAACAATATAGACAATATCATCGGATATATACATACCAACGACATCCTTACAAAGACAACAGATTTAAGGTCTAAGATAAGACCTATACAGTTTTATCCTGAGACATATTCAGCGCAGGAACTTCTTAAGAAACTATCGAAAAAACGTCAGAGCATCGCTGTCGTCGTCGATGAATTCGGAGGCACTTCCGGCATCATCAGCATCGAAGACCTGATAGAAGAGATCTTCGGCGAAATAGAAGACGAATACGATGTTGAAGACATCGTAGAAAAGACCATCAACACCGACGATTACATCTTCTCGGCAAGGTTAGAAATTGATTATCTTAACAAAAACTACAAATTCAATTTCCCTGAATCTGACGATTATGAAACACTTGCAGGTTACATAATTCATTATCACGAAAGTATTCCTCAAATAGGCGAAGAAATAGTGATAGGAAATTATATTTTCAAGATAATCAAAGCTACAGACACCCGACTAGAAGAAGTGGAAATCAAAAATAATCAATAAGTTAGAAGATACAAAAACTCTTTTGACAATATAGATTATTTTTTTTATAAAAATGTCAATTATATTGAATGGTTTTGTAAATTTGCACACTTAATAAAAAACTATAGAAGAAAAATAATAAATTAAATAATATCATAGAATTATGGCAGCAATTGGAAACATTAGAAAGCATTATGGATTGTTAGTCGCTATCGTAGGTATCGCTCTTTTAGCATTCGTTTTAGGCGACCTTTTCAAGAGCACTAACAGCAGAAGAACAACAAACGTAGCTACTGTTGGCAATGAAAAAATCACTTATCAAGATTATAGCAACTTAGTCAATATGAATCTTGAAAACGTGAAAGCACAAAACGGTGGTTCATTAAGTTCAGAAGACAACTACTACGTACATGCTAACACATTAGAACAAATGATCAGAGACATCATCATGAAAAACGAATACAAAGACCTCGGTCTCGTTGTTACAGGTGATGAATTATACGATCAATTCTTAGGCGAAAACCCAAATCAATACGTAGTTCAAAGCTTCACAAATCCTGACGGCACATTCAACAGAGAACTCATCGAAACATACCTCAGAGATTTCCAATCACTCACTCCAGAGATGAAATCAAACTGGCTCAACTTTGAACGCGCTATCAAAGAAGACAGATTAAACACAAAATACGAAACTCTTTTGAAAAAAGGTTTCTACCTCCCAAGCAAATTCGCAGCTCGTATCCACTCAGACAAAAACGACAAAACTTCAGCTGAAGTTTATGCAGTACGTTACAATACAGTAGCCGACTCAACAGTAGTTGTTAACGATGCTGACAACAAAGCATTCTACAACAACAACAAAAATAAATACCAAACAGAAGCAACTCGCAGCATCGACTATATCGTTTTTGAAATCAACCCATCACAAGCTGACGTTGAATATTCAAGAAACTTCGTTAACGAACTTAAAAACGATTTCGCTCAAGTTGAAAACGCTGCTAACTTCGTAAACGCTAACTCAGACCTTCCTTACGACAGCACATGGATGTCAAGAAAAGACGTTCCAGCTGAATTGGAATCAGTTATCTTCGACAAAAACAATGGCGTAGGTTTCGTTTATGGTCCTTACGAACATGAAGGTTACTACAACGTCGCTAAGATCGTTGCTAAAGAAACTTACTCAGCTGACTCTGTAATGGTTCGCCTCGCAGTTGTAGCTCACGAAATCACTCCAAGCACAGCAACATACCAAAACGTATTCGCTGAAGCTAACAGATTCGTTACAGAAAACACAACAGCAGAAGAATTCAACAAAGCTATCGAAGAACAAGGTCTCAACAAACGCACATATCCTAACTTGAGAGCAAACACAAACTATATCACTGGTATCAGCAACGCTCGTCAAATCGTTCGCTGGGCTTTCGATCAAGAAACAAAAGTAGGTGATATGTCAACAATCTTCGACCTCGATAACATGTACGTAGTAGCAGTTCTTACAAAAGCTGTTAAAGAAGGTTACACACCAGCTGAAGACATCGCTGAACGTTACGAATTCGTTATCAAGAAAGAAAAGAAAGGCGCTATGTTAGCAGAACAAGCTAAAGCTTTCGGCGGCGACTACCAAAAAATGATCGACGAATTAAAAGGTGAAAAGACAACTGTTGAAAACGTAACATTCGAAGGCCGCGGCTTCGGCAACTTCGGCGTTGAAGACAAAGTCATCGGTACAGTTATCGGTATGAAAGAAGGTGAAACTTCAGAACCTATCATCGGCGGTAACGGTCTCTACGTTGTTAAAGTTACTAAAGAAACTCCAGCTGAAACAACAGCAGATTACAGCAACATCGTAAGAGAACAACGTACAAGATTCAACAACCAAATCCTTAACAACTCAGCTTACTCAGCTCTTAAGGATAACACTAAAATTGAAGACAACAGCATCTTGTTCTATTAATAACACAAACATGAAAACAAAAAATCCGGTTCAGAAATGAATCGGATTTTTTTTATTTAAAATTCAAAATTTAAGAAACTCAAAACCTCAAAATTTTTTCTTAGTTTCTGAGATTTTGAATTTCTGAATTTCTGAGTTTCTAAAGACTTCTATAAGCCTTCTCCCAGTTCCAGGCCGACAAGGTCATCTCATCAAGGTGACGTTCTGCTTTCCAGCCTAATTCATTATTTGAATATGTAGGATCAGCCCAGACCTTCTCAATATCGCCAGCACGTCTGCCAACGATCTCATAATTCAACTTAACGCCTGAGACCTTTTCAAAAGACTTTATCACATCCAAGACAGAATAGCCTGTTCCTGTTCCGAGGTTGAATATCTCGAAAGACTTCTTCATCTTATCATTTATCATTCTCTCAACAGCGATGACATGAGCCTTGGCGAGGTCCATAATATGGATGTAATCGCGTATTGCAGTTCCGTCGTGAGTTGGATAGTCGCTGCCAAACACCTTGAGGCACTCTCTTATTCCGTAGCCTGTCTGTGTGATGTAAGGCATAAGGTTGTTAGGCACGCCGAGAGGCAACTCGCCTATCAATGCGCTGTCGTGAGCGCCTACTGGATTGAAATATCTGAGAGCGATAGCATTCAAGCCTTTATATGCATTTATAGATTCAGATATGATCTCTTCTGCAATCTGCTTTGTGTTGCCGTAAGGACTCTCTGCTTTCTTGATAGGAGCTGTCTCTGATACTGGCAGATGCTCAGCGTCAGGCTGTCCGTAAACAGTACATGATGATGAGAACACCAAATTAGGAACATTATATTTGCTCATTGACTCCAAGATGTTCATCAGAGAGTCGAGGTTGTTGCGATAATATTTTATAGGCTGTTCCACCGACTCGCCCACTGCCTTATGAGCAGCGAAGTGGATGACGCCTTTGATGTCGTTATGGCGTGAGAAGAAATCGTCTGTGAGAGCCTGATTTGCGAGGTCGAATGACTCGAACTCTGGACGCACACCAGTGATCTTCTCTATTGAGTCGAGGACATCAACACGTGAGTTAAACAAAGCATCGACGATAATGACTTCGAAGCCCTTATTTTGCAATTCCACAACGGTATGTGAACCTATATAACCGGTTCCGCCTGTGACTAATATTTTCATCTTTAATATTTTAAATTAAGCAATAAAATCTAATATTGTTTTCGTTACATATTCCAGTTTTTCATCAGTGAACTCTGTATGCATTGGAAGAGCGATGACGTTTTCGCAAAGATATTCGCTCACTGGGAAGTCGCCTTTCTTATATCGTGGATCCTGATATGCCTTCTGTTCGTGCAATGGGACAGGATAATATATCGCGCAGGCAATTCCTTTTTCCTGCAGATGCTGCATCAGCTTCGCTCTGTCGACTCCATTAAGTATCATCACATATTGATGATATACGTGAGTTGTGAAATCCGATTTCTTAGGAGTGATGATCTTATCTGTTGCAGAAAAAGCCTTGTCGTAATAAGCGGCAGCATATTGACGAGCGGCTATATATTCATCGAGATGTTTCAGTTTTATATCCAAGACTGCAGCCTGTATGGTGTCGAGGCGTGAGTTCACACCGACGTAATCGTGATAGTAGCGTACCTTCATGCCGTGGTTCACGACAGCGCGGATCTGTTCCGCGAGGCTGTCGTCGTTGGTGAACAAGGCGCCGCCATCGCCGAAGCATCCGAGATTCTTTGAAGGGAAGAAAGATGTGCAGCCTATAGTTCCAATGGTGCCCGACTTCTTCACAGTGCCGTCGCTGAAGGTATAGTCGGCGCCTATAGCCTGAGCGTTGTCTTCAACGACATAAAGATTATGACGGCGAGCTATGTCCATGATAGCCTCCATATTGGCACATTGACCGAAGATATGAACAGGAACTATCGCCTTTGTCTTTGGAGTGATGGCTCGTTCTATGGCAACTGGATCAATGTTATAAGAATCTTTTTCAACATCTACAAGAACAGGTTTCAGACGAAGAAGAGCAATGACTTCCGCTGTAGCGATGAAAGTGAAAGTGGTAGTGATGACCTCATCTCCAGGCTCCAGATTGAGAGCCATCATTGCAACTTGCAAGGCATCAGTGCCGTTAGCACATGGGATGACGTGTTTTACGCCAAGATATTCTTGAAGGTTTTCCTGAAATTTCTTAACATGAGGACCATTGATAAATGCCGCTGTCGACAATATTTCTTGGATAGCGGAATCCACCTCTGGCTTTATCTTATTATATTGACCCACAAGGTCAACCATAGGAATGTTTAACATAAATGCTGTTTTTGCAAAGTTAATAATTATTACACATTAATTAATTGCGTTTATATAAAAAAAGTTTTTTTTAAAAACACTTGCGTATTTCAAAAAAATGTTGTTATTTTGCACCTCAATTTTTAGGATAAGAATTTAACTATAAAATATTAAGAGTCATGTCAAAAATTTGTCAAATCACAGGTAAAAAAGTCATTACCGGTAATAACGTTTCTCACTCAAACAGAAAGACAAAAAGAACTTTCGCTCCTAACTTACAAATCAAACGTTTCTTCGTTCCAGAATGGAATGAATGGGTAGTTTTGAAAGTTTCTGCAGCCGGTTTACGTACAATTGACAAGAAAGGTGTATACCAAGCTATCATGGATGCTTCAGCAAAAGGCAACTTGAACCGTTGGTAATTATATCAAAACACTATAAAAAAAAGTCGTCTTTTTTGACGACTTTTTTTTTAATTCATAATGCATAATTACTTTTGTACAATATATTTTCCCAAAAATAGTTAAATTAAATTGATGAGATTAAGACACGCCTTTTTCCTGATGATGATGTTACCTGTTTTGCTTTTCGGGCAGAACAAGGATAACTATATCTACGGAAAGATCACTGACGACAAAGGCAGCGTCTTGGAGCTGGTAAACATCGCCGTGCTAGGTACATCCTACGGAGTCTCATCAAATTCAAGAGGCCAATACGAATTACATCTTCCTGCCGACACTCTCCTCGATGTGGTTTACTCTTTCGTTGGCTACCAACAAGAGACACGAAAGATAAAGCTCAAGGATGGTGAACATCGTAAAGTCGACGTCAGCTTGAAATCCACCTCAACGACACTATCAGACATCGTGGTCTCCGACCGACAGATCAACTCTGCCACCATCACTCGTCTCGACGCACGCGAGATCTCACTCATACCTAGCAGCTCTGCTGGCGGCGTAGAAGACCTCGTCAAGACTTTGCCAGGAGTGTCATCTACCAACGAGCTCAGCTCACAGTATAACGTACGCGGCGGCAACTTCGACGAAAACCTCATTTACATCAACGGCATTGAAGTATATAAGCCATTCCTCGTCGGCTCAGGACAGCAAGAAGGAATGAGCATCATCAACCCAAGCCTCGTTTCCAACATCGACTTCTCCGCTGGCGGCTTCTCTGCCGAATATGGCGACAAACTCTCGTCAGCCCTAGATATCACATACAAGAAGCCTATACTTCCAGCAGCATCATTGTCGCTGAGTTTCCTCGGCGCAGAAGCTCACGCAGAAGGCTCTACAATGAAAAACAAACTCTCCTATCTCATAGGAGCTCGCTATAAAAACAACAAATATATCCTTGGCAATATGGAGACAAAAGGCACATACCAGCCTAACTTCACCGACGTCCAAGGCATATTGTCTTACAACATCTCCCCTCGCCTGGAAATATCCGCCTTCGGTTACTATTCCAGCAACAACTACCTCATGATACCTGACACTCGCCAGACCGACTTCGGAAACATACAAGAAGCTCATCGCATCACAATATATTTCGACGGCAAAGAGTCGAGCAACTACAACACTGGCCTCGGCGCTTTCACATTGAACTTCAGCCCTAACGAAGACCTCAACCTCAAACTCATCGCTTCTACATATTCAGCTGTCGAAGCAGAGAACTACGACATACAAGGTCAATATTGGATCGGTCAGCTCGAGACAAACCCTGGCAGCGAACAAAACGGCAACGTCATCTCAAACCAAGGCGTCGGAACTTATATCGAACACGCACGCAATGACTTCTACTCACAGGTCTTCAACATCGACCATAAAGGCGCGTACAAAAAAGACTTCTACACCTTGAAATGGGGAGCTCGCTACCAACACCAGCATTTCGACGACTTCATCAACGAATGGGAGATGATAGACTCTGCCGGTTTCAGCTTGCCTCATCCCGCTGACTCCATCGGCAGTCCTAACCCGCCACATCCAGCCTTCGACATACGCCACGTATCAAGAAGCCACAACATATTAAACATAAACAACATCGACGGCTTCATCCATAACGAATGGTCGTTCAACAGCAAAAACGACGACATCGTGACATTGTCACTTGGATTGCGCGCCAACTATTGGGGCTACAACAACGAAATCAACATCAGCCCTAGAGCTGGTCTGGCCTACAAGCCAGGATGGAACAGCGACATGCTGTTCAGACTGTCTGGCGGCGTCTACGTGCAGCCTCCATTCTACCGCGAGCTTCGCAAATTTGACGGCACTTTGGTAAAGCCAGAAGACGCTTCAACACAGAAGTCATATCAGCTGGTATTTACACACGAATACAACTTCATGGCATGGGACCGACCTTTCGTCCTGACATCAGAGATTTATTATAAATACCTGAAAGACATCATCCCTTATGAAGTCGACAACATAAGAATAAAATATTTCGCCGACCAGAAAGCCACAGGCTACGCCGCCGGTATGGACGTTCGCATCAACGGCGAGTTCGTCAAAGGAATAGAAAGCTGGGCTAGCATGTCTATCATGAAATCGGCAGAGAACATCAAATATTACATCTCTCCAAGCGGAAGCATACTGTCACAATCAGATGTCAACAATGGAGCGGAATACGTATGCGACACCATAATAAAAGGAATACCGAGACCTTCTGACCAGAGAGTCAACTTCTCGATATTCTTCCAGGATTATATACCTTACATCCCATCATTCAAGGTAAATCTAAAACTCGTCTTCGGAACAGGAATGCCATTCGGCGCACCATACAGCGAGAGATACAAACACCTTATGAGGATGTCGCCTTACAGAAGAGTCGACATTGGATTCAGCAAGCAGCTCATCAGCGAAAGCACAAGCTTCAAGAAAGGCAACCCGCTGTCACACGTGAAAAACTGCTGGTTAAGTCTCGAGATCTTCAACCTCTTAGGCATCAGCAACGTAAGTTCATACATGTGGGTCACAGATATTTACAACATACAATATGCTGTGCCTAACTACCTCACGCCAAGACAGATTAACTTGAAGCTAGTAGCAGAATTTTAGTTAGGAGTGTGGAGTTAGGAGTTAGGAGTTGACACGTCTTTTTGAGATTTTGAATTTCTGAATTTTATATTTTAAACACGAAGTTCGTAAGTCTGCAGGTGGAGACGAGTTCGCCGTCTTCGTTTTTGATATCTATATTCCAGACGTGAGTCTGACGGCCTTTATGCAAGATTGTAGCTGTGGCATAGACGTAAGATCCCACTTTAGCGGCTTTGACGTGATTCGCGCTCATCTGCATGCCTCTGATGACATGAGTCTCCATATCGACATAAACGGCAGACCCCACGCCGCCAATGCTCTCTGCCAGCGCCATGCTAGCGCCACCGTGCAACATGCCATAAGGCTGCGACAGTTCCTTCTTCACAAACATACGAGCATATACGAAACCCTCTTTAACTTCAAGATATTCAATACCGAGAGTCTCCATCATAGTACCCTCATTGAGAGCATTCATCTTCTTTACTATATCTTCCATCTATAAAAGCATTTTGAAATACAAAAATAATATTTTTGGCTTTTGGTTGTTAGCTTTTGGCCATTGGCTATAATTATGCATTATGCATTAAAAAAAATGCTATCTTTGCACCCACAAAGACCCACGGTCTTTTTTCAACACAACACACTCTCTGCCGGGTAGCGATGCCCGGCTTTTTTTTTGAACACAGAACTCTGACTCTGACTCTGAACTCTGAACTTTGAACACCCAACTCCTAACTCCTAACTCCCAACTAAAAACATCTCTTTAATTCATAATTCAATCCCCATAATCGCTTCTATTTCATTACGGCTGATATTCTCGCGTTCCGCCTTGTCATAAATGGTAAGAAGGTTGATTTCGCTTTCCTCTTCAGAAACCAACAGCAGATA
>JAZKYV010000019.1:0-1812 GCA_045612345.1 Bacteroidales bacterium | reverse complement strand
TGATCATATCCTCAAAATCAACCGCATTTTTCTCCTTAAGACGTTTAGAATATTCAAGGAAACACTGCTGACAGATGCTTAAGAAAAGTTTTGTCCTTTCATTTGTAGACTTCCTTTCAAAACGTGAAAAGTCATCAATTGAGAATCCATTGGTCTTAAAATTCTGAATGAAGGTGCAGACCAACTTAACGAGTTTCATGATATACTTGTTCTCCTCAGTGTTGACGATCTTCTCAAAGACCTCCTTGGAATCTCTTGGGATTAGTGTAAATCCGTGCTTTTGCAGATTCTCCCTTAGGTGCTCCAACAAACTTCGTCCATCAGAATAGCAGGAGAAAGTATAAATCAAGTCGGTATTATGCTTTTTATGCAGCTTTACCTTGTCATTGATTTCCTGTTTATATCGAGACAGTTGCTCCTCGTTGTAACGATTGTTTTTACCATCTTCGGTAATGCCAAAATGCTCAAGATAAGCAAGCTTATCACCTTGACTAATCGTGAAATCAGGAGTGTATGGCTTTCGGGACTTCAGAATATGGTATTCGTATGGCCTCTCATACTTATAATCAATCTGATTAAGATATAAGAAGTTGGCAATCTGAACTTCCTGAGCAGAACGCATCCTCTCGTGAGCAATAGAGATACATTTGCCTGTTCTCTTGTCAATTATCTCCTCTGTGTACTCACTCATATTACCTTTCAAAGTCGTAAAATCAGACTTTGATATGTAATTGAAGAAATCGTTTAACCCCTCACCTTCATATGGAGCATCAAAATAAGAACCGAAGAATAGAATCAGTTTATCCACTAATTCCGGTTGCTCAAGAATATTCCCCTTCAGATAGTTGTTGATGACATTAAACATAAATCCACCATCCACAACCTGACGTTTCTCATTATCTTGTTTTCTGAGAATTGCATAACCAGTTTTATGAAAGGTTGTTACAGGACAATTGATTTTAAGGGACTTGTTGATTTTATCTCTCAACTCTCCAACTGCCTTATTGGTAAAAGAAATTACCAGAATCTGTTCCGGCTTAACACCTTTCTTCTCTACAAGATATTTTACTTTTGCAGCTACTGTTGTTGTCTTACCTGCTCCAGCACCTGCAATTACAAGAGTATAATCCTCATCCGAGAGGACAACCTTTCTTTGCTCTTCATCGAGTTTGATGACAGGATCTACGGATTCAAGAATATTATCGAGATATGTATTCTCTGCTTTGAGGTGCCTACTTAGAAAATCTTCATTATGTTTTGATATAAAGGATGGTGACCTCTGCAAGTCTTCAATCCCATGATAGTAAGCAATTGCAGTCTTGATTCTCTGAATATCCAAACAATTCTTTTGACAATATGCCTCCAACATATCAGAGGCAAGAAGATTGTCAAAGAAGGAGAGTACCTGATTATATTTCTCTATTGCCCTCTTATAATCGCTTCTTGCAATATACTTATCCTTGCTCAGCAATTTCTCCATTCCTCTTAAAAACTCCATCAACCGAATAAACTCTTCTGTCTCATTTACCGAAGAGGAATTTACCCGTTTTCTATTGAATATTTTTGAGAGAAAAGACATGTAATACTAGGTTCATGCATGTTAAAGTCACAAAATTAGCAAAATTCATTGATTACAGAATATAGAAACTAATTTGCAGAGCAAATTAGAATTTCCGTCAAGATGCCACAAAATATGGAGCACGTTGAACAAACATTACCCCGTTTGCTACATGACAGACAAATCCAAATTCAACAAAAAAGCCCGACCTAAATGGTCGAGCTTGAAATCTGGTGGAGATAGTCGGAGTCGAA
>JAZKYV010000018.1:0-1736 GCA_045612345.1 Bacteroidales bacterium | reverse complement strand
AAGTTGAGCTATCAAGATGTTGGACAAATGGATATGTATGTAAAGATGTATGATGAATTGATACGTCCCGAAGGACATAATCCTACAATAGGTATATTGCTTTGTGCGGATACCGATGAGGATGTTGCTCATTATTCTGTTTTGAATGGTAGTGACCAGCTTTATGCCGCAAAATATCTGACGTTTTTGCCGACAAAAGAAGAACTTCGTCGTGAGATAGAACAACAAAAAGAATTTTATCGCTTAAAATGTGAAAGTGGTTTTGATTTATAACTTCAAAATCTCAGAAACTCAGAAACTCAAAATCTTAAAATCTCAGAAACTCAAAACTTTTGGATTTCTGAGGTTTTGATTTTTTGATTTTTTTATAAATTTGTTGCTTCAATATAAATCAATTATGAAGAAAATTTTACTTGTAATATTTGCATTAATATCGTTAAACGCTTTTTCGCAGCTTCAGGTTAAGGAAGGTTCTTTTAAGCATGTTCCTAATGCTGTGATGAATGATAAATATGACCATTTGGACGGCAACGACTTGCCGATGGCGTTGATAAAGATTTCTACGGAGAATATCTCTGAACAAGAACGATTACGCTTGAAGTTTCAAGGTAACCTCGCCACACAGATAACCAAAACACCAAAGACTGGACAGATGTGGATTTATATTTCTGCAGAGAACGCGACCTTCATCAACTTCATGCACCCAGATTATGGAACATACAAATATTACCTTCCGGAGAAATTATGCGATTTCTGTACATACGAGATGGTGCTGCAGTATATCCCTATTGCGCCAGTTGCAGCAAATGACCCAGCCGAAATACAAAAGACTTATTTTATCGTTCAGTCTGACCAAACTGATGCCTTGGTGTATATTGACGGTGATATGTTGGGCGTTAAGGAGGCTCGTAAACTTGTTGATGTAGGAACAACGCATACTTATAAAATTGAATGTAAATTATATCACGAAGAAAGCGGAAGCGTTACTGTAAACGACAAGACTGTGGTAAATAAACAGCTGCGTCCTGCTTTTGGTTATCTTGATATTAGCAGTACTCCAGAACAAGACGCTAATGTTTGGGTTGACGGCGATCTCGTTGGTGTTACGCCGATAAAGACCGACAAACTCGCAAGCGGAACGCATACAGTAAGAGTGATGAAGGATATGTATAAGATGAAAGAACAGTCTTTTGTCGTTACTGACGGACAAACCACCAACGCTGTTCTTAGCATGAGTGCCAACTTTGTGAATGTGACTGTTAACACCGACTCTCAATCTGACATTTACGTTGACGAAGAATATAAAGGCAAAGGAAAATGGACTGGACGTCTTTCTGACGGAGCGCATATCTTTGAGGCAAGAAAAGAAAATCATAGGATAAGTGTGAAAAGTGTGGAGTTGGTTTTGGGAGAGACAAAGACCATAACGCTTGACGCGCCAACACCTATCAATGGAACTATAGATGTTGACTCTTCTCCAATGGGCGCAACAATTTATATTGACGGCAAGCATTACGGTGAAACGCCAAACTACATCTCCGACATCTTGATTGGAGAACATGAACTGAAACTGACGAAACAAGGCTGCGTTTCACTAACAAAGACCATAACAATTAAAGAAGGCGAGACCTTAAGTGTAAATGAGAAACTGCAAACCGGAAAAGAGATAAGCATCTCCACTGACCAGTCTGGCGATAAGATTTACGTTGATGGCAATTATTTAGGTGTCAGTCCTA
>JAZKYV010000017.1:0-30217 GCA_045612345.1 Bacteroidales bacterium | reverse complement strand
TAGGACTGACACCTAAATAATTGCCATCAACGTAAATCTTATCGCCAGACTGGTCAGTGGAGATGCTTATCTCTTTTCCGGTTTGCAGTTTCTCATTTACACTTAAGGTCTCGCCTTCTTTAATTGTTATGGTCTTTGTTACTGAAATGCAGCCTTGTTTTGTCAGTTTCAGTTCATGTTTTCCAATCAAGATGTCGGAGATGTAGTTTGGCGTTTCACCGTAATGCTTGCCGTCAATATAGATTGTCGCTCCCATTGGAGTGCTGTTAATCTCTAATTCTCCGTTTATCGGACTTGGGGCGTCAATGCTAATGGTCTTTGTCTCGCCCAGAACAAGGTCAAGACTTTTCTTGCTTGTCCTGTGGTTTGTCTTTCTCGCTTCAAACATATGAGTTCCATCAGAAAGTCTGCCTATCCATCTGCCCTTGCCTTTATATTCGTCGTCAACGTAGATATCAGACTGAGAGTCGGTGTTTACAGTCACGTTCACGAAATTTGCAGCCATATTAAGAGTGGCATTAGTGGTTTGTCCGTCAGCCACGGTGAAAGACTGTTCTTTCATCTTGTACATATCCATCATCACTCTTACCGTATGCGTTCCGCTTTTGAGTTTATCGGTTTTCACAGGAGACTGTCCAACGTACTCTTCATCAACGAACACTTTCGCACCTTGTTCTGGCGTTGTAGAGATATTAAGGTAACCGTAGTTAGGACGCAGTTTTTTATCTATGACTGTTCTTTCATTGAGAGTAACAGTGCCGCTCTCTGTATGATACATATTACATTTTATCATCCATGTATGAGTTGTGCCTTGCATAAGAAGTTTAGATGCTTCTTTTGTTCCTAAAGGTTCATCGTCGATATAGATCGTGGCGTTTTCTTGGTCCGCCTTAACGATAAAATGCACTTTCTGCTTACTTACAGCCTGTAATGTTTCATTAAGTTTCAAAGTCTCGCCTTTTGTTGTGACAAAAGTTTTCGTAAGAGTTGCATATCCCTCTTTTTCAAGTTTAAGTTCATGAGTGCCAACGGCAAGATCTGTTATGACATTATTAGTCTTTCCGTAATGTTTGCCGTCAATATAGATATCAGCATCTTCCGGTTCGCTGCTTATGGCAAGGAAACCTAATTCAGGCTGGTCATTCACATACTGCAAAACCATCTCATAAACGCAATAGTCACACAATTCTTCTGGGAGATAATATTTATAGGTTCCATAGTCAGGGTGTCTGATATCGATGAAGGTGGCTGTTTCCGCTGAAATGTATATCCACATCGAGCCTGTTCTTGGTTTCTTGATGATTTGTGTCGCTCTGTTTCCAACAAAGACAAGACGCATTCTTTCCTGCTCAGAGATATTCTCAGTAGAAATCTTTATCAACGCCATAGGCAAGTCATTGCCGTCAGTGTATTCCGCTTTATCATCTATAACACCTCCTGGCACATATTTGAAAGAGCCTTCCTTAACCTGCAATTGAGAAAAAGCGTTTAAAGATATTAATGTAAATAATACAAGTAAAATTCTCTTCATAATGAAATTATATTGAAGCAACAAATATATATAAAATTCAGAAATTCAAAATCTCAAAACCTCAAAATTTTGAAGTTCTGAATTTCTGAGATTCTGAGTTTTTTTAAAAAATTTCTAACTAAAAAAAAGGTGTTCCAACAGAATCTTGACACCCAATATTATAAGAATCGCACCTCCTGTTATCTCAGCGACCTTGCTGTAGCGTGAGCCGAATATATTTCCTATCCTCACGCCTGCAAAAGAGAATATGAATGTAGTGATACCGATGACCATTACCGAGAACCAGATATTCACTTTAAGGAATGCGAATGTAACGCCCACTGCCAAAGCATCGATGCTTGTAGCAATCGCCAGCATCAGCATAGTCTTGAAACCTGTACAACTACAAGCACACTCAGCTGTTGTCTGTTGTCCGTCGTCTGTTGACTCTTCTTCCGACAATGCCTCGCGTATCATATTGACACCTATGACAAGAAGCAATCCGAAGGCGATCCAATGGTCTATATTTGTTATGAAATGTTCAAACTGTGCTCCGAGGAAATATCCTATCAAGGGCATCAAGGCTTGGAATCCACCGAACCATAATCCGCATAACGAAGCTGTCTTAAAAGAGAACTTCTTCGTTGCAAGGCCCTTGCATATCGAAACAGAAAAAGCGTCCATTGAAAGAGCGACGCTTATTGCGAGTAATGTGATAATGTCCATTTTTTTTTAAATTAAGTCTCCAAGTCACCGAGCCTCCAAGTCTCCAAGTTATAAATCAACCAAGCCTTGGTGTCTTAGCGTCTTGGCGACTAGGTGTCTTAAAAAAGACCTTTCGGTCTTTTTTTGTCGGGATGACAAGATTCGAACTTGCGGCCTCTTCGTCCCGAACGAAGCGCGCTACCGGACTGCGCTACATCCCGATTTTTTTAAATTCTAGAATCCTAGAACTCTAAAATTCTAGAATTAATTCTAAAGTTCTAGAGTTCTAAGATTCTAAAGTTTTATTTAAAGTTTATCATTAGATCCCAAAACGTTAACGATCTTATGCATATAGAGTTTTTGCATGTTGTCGCGTGCTGGGCTTAAATATTTACGTGGGTCGAATTCGCTTGGTTTTTCAGCTAATGCCTTACGTACTGCTGCTGTCATAGCGAGACGGCTGTCTGAGTCGATGTTGATCTTACATACAGCTGATTTTGCTGCTTGACGGAGTTGTTCTTCTGGAATACCGACAGCTGCTACTAACTTACCGCCGTATTGGTTGATAGTGTCAACGTCTTCTTGTGGCACTGATGATGAGCCGTGGAGAACGATAGGGAATCCTGGGAGTTCTTTTTCGATAGCTTCCAAAACGTCGAATGCCAATGGAGGAGGAAGAAGTCTGCCTGTCTCTGGATCTACTGTGCATTGTTCTGGAGTGAATTTATATGCGCCGTGTGATGTGCCGATAGAGATAGCCAATGAGTCGCAGCCTGTCTTTGTAACGAAGTCGACAACTTCTTCTGGTTTTGTATAGTGGCTTTCTTCTGCGCTTACTTCGTCTTCAACGCCAGCTAAAACGCCGAGTTCGCCTTCTACTGTAACATCAAATTGATGTGCATACTCAACGACTTTCTTTGTCAAAGCGACGTTTTCTTCGTATGGAAGATGTGAGCCGTCGATCATTACTGATGAGAAGCCCATGTCGATGCATGACTTGCATGTTTCGAAGCTGTCACCGTGGTCGAGGTGAAGAACGATTTCTGGTTTTTCACAGCCTAATTCTTTTGCGTATGCTACAGCGCCTTCTGCCATATAACGGAGTAATGTTTGGTTAGCATAGTCGCGTGCGCCTTTAGACACTTGCAAGATAACAGGTGATTTTGTATCAACAGAAGCCTTGATGATAGCTTGGAGTTGTTCCATATTGTTGAAATTGAATGCTGGGATAGCATAACCACCTTTAACAGCTTTCGCGAACATCTCACGAGTGTTAACGAGTCCTAAAGTTTTGTAATTTATCATTGTATATTATTTTTTAATTTGTTAATGTTTCGTTTTAAGCCTTTGGCTTTTGGCCTTTAGCTTTTGGCTTTAGTTCAACAGCCAATAGCCAACCGCCAATAGCCCTAATTCCTCTTGCTTCTAATCTTAGAGATTCTATCCAATACAGAGAATGTCTTCTTCGCATCTTCTGTCTCTTCATGTCTCGCCGATATCAACAGCAGCTTATCGCCTTTCTTAAGGAAGAGCTGTCCGTTAGGCACTATATATTTATTTCTTCTTTCTACAATCATCACCAATGTTCCTTCTGGCAGCGGATAGTCTCTAAGATACGCCTCGTCTTTAACCACCTGCTGTTGAAGGATTGTGTTCAGTTCTTCTGGTATGTCAACGCCGAAGTTTTCAGGACCGTCGTCTTTCACCGTACTTAATCTCAACCAGTCGGCGACTTTAGTTATCGTGGTTCCTTGTATGATGAGCGATGTCAGCGTGATGAAGAACACCATATTAAAGATAAAGTCTGCGCCTGGCACACCTGCTACCACAGGATAAGTAGCGAAGATGATAGGTGCCGCTCCTCTCAATCCAACCCAGGAGATGAACAGTCTCGATCTTTTTGCGATTCCCTTGAAAGGCAGTAAGCATAAGAACACCGACAAAGGACGTCCGACCAAGATCACGAAGACACCTACTATCAAACCTGGCAATGCGATCTTGAACATCTCATGCGGATTGACGAGCATACCCAAGACCAAGAACATCACGATCTGCACGAGCCATACGATACCATCCAAGAATGAGCTGATGCTTTTGTTTTCCGCCAGCTTGGAATTTCCCATCACTATACCTGCGACATATACTGCGAGGTAGCCGTTGCCATTGAATAAGTTGGTAAACGAGAAGATGAAGAAAATGAAGCTGAGCATCAAGATCGGATACAAGGACTTGTTTTGAAGATCAATCTTATTGATGATCCAGACGCAGAGTCTTCCCAACAAATATCCGAAGACAAGACCCAAACCGAACTGAAGCACGAAGTTCAATATTATATTCCATGCGTTAACATCTGTCTCGCCACCTTGTATCACCTGTATCATCACGATGGTGAGCATATACGCCATCGGGTCGTTACTACCGCTCTCAAACTCGAGGAGAGGCTGCAGACGGTTACGCAATCCCATCTTCTGTGATCTAAGGATATTGAAAACCGTAGCCGAGTCGGTTGACGACATCGTGGCTGCGAGAAGCAATGCTAATGTAAGAGGGATCTCTATCACATGTGAGAAAGCATGTGATATCCCATAGATAAACAATCCTGTGAATAATGTGGTAAGTAAAACGCCTAAAGTTGAGAGCGAGACTCCTGCGCCGAGGATGGGCTTGATATCAGAGAACTTGGTATCCATACCGCCTGAGAAGAGTATGATGGTAAGAGCTACCATACCGATGACCTGTGCGTGTTTATAGTTGTCGAACTGTATTCCCAGGCCGTCAACTCCGAGCAGCATACCAATGAGCAAGAACACCAGCAACACCGGAACGCCAAATTTGTAGCCCGTCTTGCTCAGCAGTATGCTGACAAACCATATAAGGGCGCCAACCAAAAGTGCATTTTCTGGTGTGAAGATCATCGTAATCAGGAGTTTTGCTTATAACGTTTTAACTTTAAAAGTGTTCTGCAAAGATAATACTTTTTTTTGAATTAGGAGTTAGGAATTAGGAGTTAGGAGTTAGGAGTTGAGTGTTGGGAATAAAAAAAGGAGGTTACTTGAAAAAGCAGCCTCCTTTTGATTTTTGATATTTTGAATTTTTGAAATTCTGAAGTTTTGAGATTTTATCTAACAACGTTAACGCGTTTCACTGCAACGCCATTGTCTGTCGCGATACGTACCATATAGATACCTGTTTGGTATTGTGACATATCGATGATTTGGCTATCGCCGCTTACCTCTTGGTCATAAACTACTTGACCTAATGTGTTAGCGATTGTGATACGTCTCATCGCTTCTACATTGACGTTCAAGTTGCCGTTTGTTGGGTTAGGATAGATCATCAATCCGTTGACGCTGTTTTCTCCAACAGATGTTACTTCAACTACTACATAGTCTAATGTTTCGTCGTCATAAGTCTTTGCTGGTTCTGATTCGCATTCAATACCGTCTTCTTCATATACAGCTGTAACTTGATAGTAGTAAGTGCCTTTTTCTACTTCATCGAAATAAGACTTATCAGTTGTTGTTGCTACTACCTCCATATTTTCCAAAGAAGCACCACGATAAATATTGTAATTCTTCAATGTAAGTCCTCTTGTTGAAGGATCTATTGATGTTGCCACACCTCTTTCGCTTGTAACGAAAGCACGGATCATAAATGAACCTTCGAGGTTGTAGCCAATTATATCCATCCAGTTAGTTCCGTCACCTGAGAACCAGCGAGCATTTGGATCACCACAGTCTTTTGACAATGTTGCAGGATAATCCATACCTTTATCTGTCTTAACGACAACCCAGATATTTTCTTCACCGCTTACAGGCAGTGGTGCCAACAATTCTACTTCAGCCCATGTGCCGGCACCTGATCCTACGTAAGACTGTGTATGTACTAAAATTTCAGGAGCGTTATCGCCGCCATAGTAAATATGGATTGTAGCTTCATTAGTGCCGCCGCCTTCCAAGAAATCATAGAACATGACCTTAGTGATATTTGTACCAGCGTAAGTTTCAAGCATTTCAATAGGGAATTTAACGCCATAGTAGAATGACTCTATACCACCGACAGCTTCTACCATATAACCATTGTCATAGTGCAACCATTCTGATGTTGGACCAGCATATGGATAAGCCAACATTGTTCCGAATCTTCCGTCAGGATATGATGTTGCATAAGCGTTGAATGCCTTAGGTGCTTGGCAGGCAAGGTCTGCCATTATTGTTTGAGGGCATGACATTGCATAGTATGTCAAGTCTTTTTCACCGCCATAAACCACTCTGAATGAATATTCAGCGTCTGCTGTTGTCTTTTCGTCTACGAATGTTTCGCCTTGTACGAGTTGTGAGAGGAGTTTGCCGTCACGATATACCATCACGCCGAGTGTCTCTGCTGCTGGAATTTCAGGAGTTGCTTCGCCAACGCAAGCGCGGATCATCCATGTAAATGCAGGCATTGAAACATACATATTGTCTAACCATCCATAGCCGTCATAATAGAGCCAGCGTCCGTTAGCATCGCCTTGATCCAAGCATCCTGCTGCTGGCTGTTTGCCGTTTCCGCTAGAGAGAACGACCCATACGTTTTTGTTTCCGCTGAGTTCAACAGCTGATGTCAATGCCACTTCTTGGAATGAGAAAGAGCCTGTCATTGTATATTTCTGAGAATGCAACAATGTTTCAGGAGCGCTGCTGCCGCCTTCATAGATAAAGAGTTCGCCTTCGTATGCTTCGCAGTCATATAAAGCGACTTTTAAAAGAGACTGACCTGCATATTGAGCAACGCTTGACGCTGGGAACATAACGCCCCACTTGAATTGTTCGAAGTTTGTTCCGTCGTATGTAAGACCAATACATTCGTTGTATTCGCCATTGTCATATTTCAACCAATTTTCTGCTCTTGTTGTCTTAGCGCCTGTTGCTGGCAATGTCCAGTTGATAGTTGTTACGCCATTAGAATATTTTGCTGTCAAATCTGAAAGACCTTCATAGTTGTCACAAGCGACTTTTGTCCATGTGTATGATGTTTCTGCACCATTGCCCATAGTGTAGACAGGGACGACTGTTGTTGTATATGTCTTGCCATCAACGAGGTCTTCATGTTGATAATAAGGTTTTGACAAGCCTTCAGCGACCAACTCGCCATCCAAGTAAACATTATATGATTGCAAAGCTCTGTTGCTTCTCTCGTCTGTTTCCAAAGAGATATCGTCAACATTGACATAGAATTGGTCAGTACAGTTGAAGTGACGCAATGCGATATATATTTCTTGACCAGCGTAATCGCCTAAGTCAACGACTTTTTCATACCATGCGCCTTGATCTCTTGTGTCGCGATTGCCTCTTACGCCTGACTTAGCTGTCAATGTTTCTTCCCAGATTGTTGTAAATTCTGCTGGGTCAGTATTGCCGCCGAATGAGACAGCAACGCCGTAATGGTCGTTTGGAGCTGAAGCGTCTTGAGCGCAAACCCAGAATCTCAATTTTGATGTTTCGTCGATTCTGTATTTCTTATCTGTGACAAGATAGTTGTCTGGTGTAAGAACTAAGCCAAAGATCCATGACATTGATGTAACGCAAGCGATACTTGAGTTATGTCCTGAACCTGGAGCCATGATTTCAATTGAGTTTTGCCATGTGTAGTTGTCGTTGTCAGCGTCTATTGTAGTCCAGCCGTTCAATGTTCCGTCTTCAAAGTCGAATGAGAACTCATCGCCAGCGCCGATGCTGTTGCCTTTCCACATTACCCAGCCTGTTGGAGAAACATACAAATCTTCAACAGGAGCTGTATTCTCTGTAAGCTTGCATTCTATTTCTTTAGCTTCCCAAATCTCAACAGTCTTGCCGTTGTATTCTGAATTAAAGCCTTCTTTCAAGACACTTACTGTATAAACACCTTTACGGAAGTTTTTGAATGTACATGTATTGCTCAAACCTAATGTCATAGTGTAGCTGTATTCGCTTTCCACTTCATTAACAAGGCTTATTACTGTACCTGCGACAGGATCTTCTGAATCTATTTCAACAGTAACAGTAACTTCTGTGAGCATATCTTTAGAAAGTGTGTTTGACCAAACTATTTCAGATTCTCTTACTATTTCCAAGACTTCGATTTCTTCAAGAACTGAGACACCCCATTTGTAAGCGCCTGTTCCCATTGTTTCCCAAGCGTTATCGGTGTATGATGTCTCTGTTGTATTTTCAGCGAGAAGTTCTGTTGTGTTGTTGTATAAATCTTTTCTATAAAGATTATATCTTTCGCCTTCTTTTGCCAATGCTCTTACATTACCAGCCGCATCTTCCAAGTAGCCTCTTACCATCCATGATGTATACAACTTGTACTCAGGTGCATGGCTCCATACCTTACCATCGAGAGAGAGCCAGTCTGCTGTAAGATATTCTGAACTCAAACTTGCTGCTGCTGGATATAATGATTGTTCGCAGTATAAAGTTATCCACAATGGCTGTGTTCCGTCGATAGCGACTGGAGTAGAGAGATCTACTTCAACGAATCCGCCTTTACCTTGCAAACTGAAGCTTTGTGTTGAAACCAATGTCTCAGGAGCTGTTTCGCCGCCGAGGTAGATATTGGCTGTGTATTGTGCAAAACCGCCTTTTTCAGCGTCATAGACTGCAAGCTTTGTCATTGTTTGTCCGGCATATTGGGTTGTCACAGGGAAACTTACACCCCAGTACATTGGACCGACTTCACCTGTTCCGATTGAAGTTGCCCATTTGTCGTCATCATAACCGATCCAGCCTGTTTTAGCTTCAGCTTCTTTATAGAACACGATATCGTCTACAAAATAAGCGTCAGCATAAGTATGTCTTGATCCGTCTTTTACGTATTCCCATTTGTAAGTGTGAGTTCCTTCTTTAACAAACAACTCTACATATCTCCATTCCCTGTTGCCTGAGATTGTTGTTTGCAATACGTCATCGATATAGAAGTTGCCATAGTCGGCATTGTCTTCTGATGACGCTCTGTGTTTGAATGCTAGAAAGCCATCGTATGGAACATTGACTTCCAACTCTATTATAGACTGAGCCTTGTCAACTTTCTCGCATGATGATTTCATAGCGTATTTGCCTTGACAAGCATCTTCTGTGATAACCCATGGATATTCTCCATCGTTTTTCCAGTCTCTCTGGATAAAGCTTCCGATTTCGAAATTTTCCATTGATGTGTTTGAGAAGTCCATGCTCCACTTGACATCGACAGATGTTTCGTTTTCGGCAGCGGAGACCCATTTCACAGGAGTCAAGCCTTCTTTTGTCTGCGCATTGAGTGAAAATAATCCACACAAGCACATCATTGTAAAGATAAATAATCTTTTCATACTAAACATTTTCGTTAATAATAATATTTGCCTTAAACTAATAAATTCTAGGCAACAAATATATGAATTTTTTGTAAATTTGTGTGTCTAAAAAAACAAGAAAATGATAGCTCCGAAGCCATTATCCAAAGGGTCAAAAATCGCCATAGTATCGCCTGCAAGATTCATATCAGAAGAGGATTTAGCATATTCTTTACAATATCTCCGCGACAGAGGTTTCGTCCCTGTCTATGACGAGCGTCTCTTTGCTGTCAGCGGTCAGTTTGCCGGCGATGACGACCTACGCGCGAGCGTCTTGCAATCGTATCTCGACAGTCCCGACATCGACGCAATCTTATGCGCGAGAGGCGGCTACGGAACAGTGCGTATCATCGACAAGCTCAACTTCGACAAATTCGCCCTTAAACCTAAATGGATAATAGGATATAGCGACATCACAGTCTTGCATGCCAAGATGCAGAGTTTAGGCTACGAAAGCATACACGCCACCATGCCTATCAACTTCCGCGACAACACTGAAGATTCGCTGAATTCTCTGATAGACGCACTGACATCACAGCCTTTACATTACGAAATAAAAAACTCGCCATTGAACATACAAGGCGAGGCAGAAGCTGAGATCGTAGGCGGCAACATCTCTGTATTATACAGCATGCTAGGCTCAGCCACATTTCCTGACACTAAAGGAAAAATCTTATTCTTAGAAGACCTTGACGAATATCTCTATCATATCGACAGAATGATGTTCGCCTTGGATAGAGCTGGAAAACTTGACGGCATCAAAGGCCTTGTCGTCGGAGGATTGACAAAGATGCACGACAACAACATTCCTTTCGGAAAGACAGCGGAAGAGATAATATTAGAACGCGTCGCCGACAAAGGAATTACCGTATGCTTCAACTTCCCTGCAGGTCATATCGACGACAACAGAGCCATCATCTTCGGAAGGAGCTATAAGTTGTCCGTAAATCAAACCACCCAACTCCTAACTCCTAACTCCTATAAATAACATTAACAACAACATCACCGACCATTCCTAAGGTCTTAGGGTCGATTTGTTCAATATTATCCTTAACGGTATGCCAATAAGGATAGAATGAACTTTCGCTGTTGTTTTCAAGATGTATAATGTCGATCATAGGGATTCTTGCGTGGACATTCACATAAATATGGTCGTCATTGATAGGATGTCCTATTTCGTTTGTGAAATAATCTGAATATCCTATCTCACGAGCTATTCTCCATATATCGTTGCTCAAGGCTGGGGCAAACTGTTGTGAATAATATTCTTTAGGGAATTTAGGATTAGGAGCGCCGACCATATCGAGCAATATTCCGAAATATGCGCGGTAATTATAGATATGCGGATTCTTTGCCCAGTATTGAGAACCCAGAGCCCAGTCGTTGTTTGTCATGAGGTTGAGATAATATGGAGCTCCGTAATCTTCAAGGTCGAAGAGGATGATATCAACGCCAATGTTCAAAGGGTTTTCTTTAATCACTCTTGCTATTTCCATAAGCACTCCCACTCCACTTGCGCCGTCGTTGGCACCGTCGATAGGAGTGTTCCAGTTATTCTCATCAGGGTCGTGGTCGGCAAAAGGACGCGAGTCCCAGTGAGCCGCGAGCAGTATTCTCTTCTTCGCCTCTGGATTGAAGGCCGCTATGATGTTCTTGCCGTCGATGCCGTTGCCATTATAAAGACGTGTTCTGAAATTCTGCACATAAACGGTGTCAGCCTTGTCGTTGAAGAAGTCGACGAACCACTCAGCACATTGAGCATGAGCCTCGCTGCCTGGCACACGAGGACCGAAGTCTAACTGTTTTTTAACATAATTATATGCTGAGTCGGCATTGAAATCTGGAATCACGACCTGCTTAGCTTGAGACGCTGGCGTTGCTGCAGGTGCGGATTTTTGCTTGTTATCGCAAGAAACTATTGATAATAATACCAATGATATGAGAGTGATTTTTTTAAGCATCATTTTTAAGTAAGTTTTAAAAATTGTTTATGTAAATCTTATTTGTAACACAAGATCAAAATAATATTTGTCATCAACTTTATATATTTGACCCATCTGGTAACGTTCGTTTTTAGGAGTCTCAAACTTTGTATTATAGAACAAATAATCTTCCAACAAGTTTCTATCATATATATGGAAACATATCACATCGCCATCCTTTTTGACCACAATATATCCACCTGTTGCTTCATATCTGCCATTCCATGGTGTTGCTGGCAACATTCCCAAAGCAGTGCAAACCATCAATGATTTTATTTTATATCCATAAAAATCATGTCCATTAGACAAGTCATACTCAAATGGGTTTGCTTCACTTATCCTTTCAACTGCATTGACGATTTTCATGTTTCTATTACGATAACTATCAAGCATCATCCATGCAATAATATCAGGCAAACAACTATCTATTAATCTTAAATTATTTTTAAAGACAATATTTTTGATTTCTGAAAATTTCAACGACATACCACGAGAATATATCTCATTAACTCTATCCTGAATCTTTCTATTTCCCGTGATTGAGTTTATTTCATTTACAACATCTTCATTTATTTCATTTCCCAATAACTCATATGTGAAGATAGTTGGTTTTGACGCATTCAACAATGTAGGATTAGAACCAGCATCCGATTTGATACTAAATCCTAATTCAGGTTTAAGTCCTGTATGATAGTCGTGAATTACAATATGAATATCAGCTTTGTCTTTAGACTTAGCCTTTATTTTTTCACAATGAATTTTATTTAAAAAACTTTCTAGTATAGGTATTTCAAAAGCAGCTTTTTTATCATGTTTGTCAACAATATGCAAAAATAACTCTTTTGACTTTTCTAAAAATTCTTCTACGGTTATTCTGGCAATTTCATTTTTGTTTTCTGTAACGATCACAATATCTCTATCTATTAAATATTCAAGATGACGATCAAGTTCATCTCGCAAAATGTTAAGTACTGGATAGAAACTTTCTAATCTATTCAACAGTCCATCACCTGAATAAATCTTTCCTTCTCCAAGTAGTTTGAAGAGGACATATAACTCACTCCATTCACCTTTATTTCCTTTAAGCATCATAATCTTTGATTTTGGTTAAGTTTATTCTTTTTATTATTTCATTTGCAGTAGCCTGAATTGCAGGGACAGCAACTGAATTACCAAACTGTTTATAAGCGGAAGCATCTGAGACTTTAATCACAAAGTTATCTGGATATCCTTGTAATCTAGCCCACTCACGAGGTGTCATTCTACGAAGTCCTTCTTTATTCACTTCTCCCTTAATACGTGTCACTGGCGTGAAATCCGTCAAACGATGATCGAGAACAAGATTACGTTCTCTACCCATACCACCTACCACAATAGCATTTGCAACTTCATCATCATGAATCACCTCATAACCAAATCCATTGCCTTTTGCGGCATGACGTTCTTTATGTGCCACTAACGTTTTTATATATTGTGTTGACAAATAATATTTTGCAGAAACAACTTCCTTTTCTTTTACATCTGCAAAAGTCTTTGTTGTATCTATTGGTGTTGGATATGTAAATTCACTTACATTTTGGTCTTTTCTAAATCCTACTATATAAACTCTTTCTCTATGTTGAGGAACTCCAAAATTCATTGCATTTACAATCTGTGGATCAGGAACATAATAATCCAAATCTTCTCTTAAAACTTTTAATATAGTTTGTATAGTTTTCCCTTTGTCATGAATCAACAAACCTTTAACATTTTCCAAAAAGAATGCCTTTGGACGTTTTCTTCTTAATATTTCAGCCACGTCAAAAAACAATGTACCTCTTGTCTCTTCAAATCCCAACCGCTTTCCTGCCAATGAAAACGCTTGACAAGGGAAACCTGCACACAAAACATCAAAATTATCAGGTATATAAGATTTTACACTTTCCTTTGTTATATCACCAAATGGGACCTCTCCATAATTCAACAAATATGTTTTTTGTGCCTGTACATCCCACTCTGAAGAAAAAACACATTTCCCGCCTAAGTTTTGCATAGCCATTCTAAAGCCACCAATACCAGCAAATAAATCTATAAAAGTAAATTTAGGATGCTCAACAGGTAAAAAAGGTACAGATAAATATTCATTAAACAATGTATAAAAAACATCTCCTTCAGAAACGCAAGATTTCATTTCATTGTCAATATCACAATCATATATATCCTTGATCAAACTTTTAGCTTGCTCCTCATAATTTTTAGAATAACCACATCCATAATTATGAATATAATGAGACACTATTGACTTTTGTTCTTCTAATGTAACTTCATATTTCACAGAGTCATCCTCTCCAATTTTTAACGATTTTTTCATTTTGGCTTTTGTGTTTTCATTCATAAATTTCAAAATTCCATTCAATCACTTATACGGAATCGCAAATATAGTTATTTTATAAAAACCATTAATATTGATTGGTCATCTATTTTTTACAACTATCATAGATTTCAAAATTAACAATTTCGTCAATCTACAAATTTCCACAACTGTGCTTCGACAAGCTCAGCGACCAACATCCCTACTAACTTTCAATTTTCAACTTTCAATTTTTAAGACGCCACAGGAGTGACGTCTCTACTTTTCTACATCGTCATTCCTGGGTTCTGAACTTCGCCGCCTCCCACTTGCGCCTTTCTCTCTAATTCCATCTTACCGAAACGGAAGACAAGTCCGGCACTGATTGAACGACTGTTGAACTTGAACGAACTGTATGATACATAATACGGATTCGTGGTGTTGTTATCCCATCTGTTCCAGTTGAATATATCGTTAACGTTGACATGTAACGACATCTTTCTGTCGAAGAAGTCGGCACGCAAACCGCAGTTGATGGAATAGCTGGCATGACTCTCAGCATATAACGACTTCTGTGGTGAACGATAGTTTCCAGAAGCATGTACCTCAAATTTATTCCACAATTTCGCCCATAGGTTCAGACGCATGCTGTAAGTCAATGAATTACTTTTTATAGTATTATCGTTGAACTTAGTCTCAAAATAATAGTCATAGACATTGGCATACAATCTCATGTTAAACATGCCGGTAGGACGATATGTGACATTCGCTTCAAGACCTTTTCTTGATGACTTGCCAACATTGACAGGATAGGAATATTGAACATATCTTCCGAAGAAATCGTCGTAAATAACATCGCTGACGTCGTCAACTGTATTTTTAGAATTTCTGTAATACATTGTCAATCCGACAGAACCGAATTTATTCCAGTATTTCGTCCATCCGCCTTCGATAGAATTAGTGTATGTAGGAAGTAAGCCTGTATTGCCTGTGGTGAACGACTCTGTGCCATAGAATTTGTAATCAGTAAGATTTCTTGCGCTTGGCGGTGATATCCTTCTAGAATAACTCAAATTGAAGTTGTGCATCGACTTGGTTCTGTAAGAAAGATGCAATGACGGACGCCAGTTGAGATAGTCTTTGGTCACATCGCTGTTGGTATATCCTTCAATATCACACCATAATTTTTCATATTCCATTCTTATTCCCGGCTTGAACACAAAGTTACCCCATTTCTGCTGAAGTGTAAAGTAAACGTCATATTCATTTGAACCTACACTCCTATCATAACTACGCATAATGTCGGTCACATACACTTCACCAGCAAGAGTGTCGTAATCAATACAATAATTATCCGGCTTATATGAATATGATGCGCCTATGCCTATCTCGCCGTTTTCAGAATAAGGAAGCGAATAATCCAAGTTTGCGCCATAGCCGAGGTCGTTATGTGAAGTCAGTTCTCTATAATCGACATTCATCCAAGGCTGTGTCTCATAATATCTTTGCTGATAACTATCGCTACGTCCATTGGAGAGATTGCCCGTCATTCTGAAACTGATGTTATGTCCTTCATTATTGAATTTATGCAAATACTGCAATCCGCCATTCAAGAAGGCATTGTTTCCAGTTGACTTGCCGTATGTCTCATAATGATACATACCTGCGTCTTGCATATATTCATGACGGAAAGTCTCGTTGTAGCTATTCGATTTATGAGCATTCGGCCATCCTCCGACCCATACGGAAATCGAGTTCATAGTATCGATGTTATAGTCGAAGTTGATATTGAAACCGCCACCATAGGTATTTGAATATGAGTTTCCATTATAGCGAGTGTGGTTTGTAGTATCGAGATTTTTATCGAACGAGGTACTATATCCGTTTTGGAAGTTCTCCCATCTGGAATAATTGCCACTAAGGAAAACGTTGAGCGACATTTTCTCGTTAGCCCAGACGTACGATGCCCAAGGCGAGGCGTTTGGAGTTGACGACGCTCTCAGTCCGAAGCTGAGGAACTGGTTCTTCTTTATCTTGGCGTTGGTAACGATGTTGATGATGCCGCCGTCGCTGTTTGAGGAATAACGCGCTGAAGGATTCGTTATCACCTCTATTCTCTCTAGCGCGTTAGCAGGCATCTGCTGTAAATATGTCTTCAGGTTCTCCGCATTGAGATTAGAAGGCTGACCGTTGATCCAGATATCTACCGACGACACGCCGCGCAACGACACATTGCCTTCAACGTCGACTTCCACTCCAGGAGCGTTCTGCAACGCATCGGAGACGGTTCCTGTCTGAACACTCGGATCCTCGCTTACATTATACAAAGTCTTCTCACCCTCGTTGCTGAACAACGGACGTTTCTCAACAATGACAACCTCGTCTAAACGAGTGCTTCCCGACTTCATCTTGATGACGCCCATGTCAAGGTTAGAGGCAATGTCTAAAGTCTTCTTGATAGACTCATAACCTATTGATGAAACAAAAAAAACATATTTCCCATTAGGAATATGTTCTAGTTTAAAAACACCATCATCGTTAGAAGATGTTCCTGCGACAAAGACAGAATCGACAGCCCGCATCAAACCGACATTGACATAAGGAAGTCTCTCATTATTCAAACTGTCGACCAATATGCCGCTGACATAATTCTGAGAAAATAATTGAATGTTGAAGAACAACAATGTAAATATAAATAATGCCTTCTTCATAAGCCGTTTTTTTAGTTTTTTAACGATGAGTTTTTAACAATTATTATTCCATTTTTTAATAAAAAAAGATCGCCCGATTTTCACCGAGCGACCTTTTTAAACCAACGGCCAAAAGCCAAAAGCCAATGGCCAAAAGCCTTAGTCTATATTATAGTTTAGAAACTTTTCTAACTACAGAGCCTGTTTCTGTTGTGATGCGAACCATATAGATACCTGCATCGTAACAGCTCATATCTATCACTTCATTGTCTGTGTTTGTTTCATTGTCGTAAACGACTTGACCCAATGTGTTAGTGATTGTTATACGAGTCATTGCTTCTGCCTTGACAGTCAAGTTATCCTTTGCTGGGTTTGGATAAACCATCATTCCATTGACGCCTGTTTCACCAATATTGAGGATTTCAACCTTTACATAATATTGATCTGGGTTTTGGAATGAGTTAGCTGGTTCTGACTCACAAGTTTCATCACCGTCTTTGTAGACTGATCTTACTTGATAGTAGTAAACACCATATGAAACAACATCGAAGTATTTACCTTCTGTTGTTGTAGCGAGCACTGACATTTCGTTGAGGTCATTTCCACGATATACGTTGTAGTGTTGGAATTCTGAATCTCTTGTTGATTTTGCAATAACTTTTTCATCGATAGGAACGATTGTCATTTCGTTGTTTACATCGCCATTGATTGCCAATTCGAATTCTTGTGTTTCAGCGCCTCTGTCTGCTTCAACAGCACTTGTAACGAAAGCTTTCAAAGCCCATACGTAGTTATAACCGTTATTCAATGCCTTGAGGTCCATCCATTCGCTACCGTTGAAAGAGATCCATCTACCGTCTGATTTGCCACCTGTATTATCTTCACACAATACAGCAGGGCCTGATTGGTAAAGCAATACCCAGATATTTTCTTCACCTGTTACAGCGACTGCCTTATCCAATTCTATTTCTATCCATTGCTTTGAGCCTGTATAAGTAATGCTTTGGATATGTTTTTGAACCATAGGAGCTGTCTTTGAACCTATGTAGATCAATACTGTAGCACTACCTTCGCTATAGTCATAAGTCTTTATTTTTGTAAGGCTTGTACCTGCATAATCAGCGAGGATATTATTTGGCAATAACATACCCCAATAGAATGGGCTTCCGTTGTTGTTCATACCTGCGGCTGGCATATCATTGTCGTATGACAACCAGTCTGAAATATCGAATGGCCATGTCAAAGAAACGCCATATTCGCCATTTTCATTTACTGAAAGTTCGCTATAGAGGTTTCTAGGAGCCTTGCATTGCATTGGAGCGTCGATCAAAACACATTGTGGTTCTGACATTCCATAGTCGCTATAAACAACTCTTACGCAATATGCATATTCTTCATCGCCAGGGAAGTCTGTATAGAAACTTCTCTTTGAGATTGGTTCTGGAGTGAGGAGTTCATCTTCGCAGAATACCATTACGCCTAAGATTTCGCTTTCGCCTCTTGATGATTTTGCATTTGTTGTCAAAGCGATGTCATCGATATTGATTATATATTGGTCTGTGCAATTGAAGTGACGGATAGCGATGTATACTTCTTCACCTGCATATTTGCTGAGGTCGATAGTTCTCAAGACCCATTCTGTTTGAGCTGTCATTCCATCCCATTCATCCAACTTGTCATTTTCAATTGTTTCTTCGAAGATTGTGATGAAGTCTTCTGCTGTTGCATTGTCAGCCATTGTAATAGCTACGCCATAATGTTCAGCGAAGAATTCTGGATCCAAGGCACAAACCATGAATGACAATTGTGAACCTTCCTTAATAGCATATTTCTTTTCTGTAACGAGGTAGTTGTCTGGTGTCAATGGGAAATTGAATTGATTACCTGTTTCAGTGATCTGGCTGCAGAATGAGTGTGACATTGCACAATACTCATCTTTATAACCATAACCAGGTCCTAACATTTCAGCTGAGTTGTACCATACCCAACCGTCATCGTCAGCATCGAGATTTCTCCAGCCATTCAATGTGCCATCGCTGAAGTTGAACAAGAATGAATCTTCTGCTGCTTCGCCTTCTTCATCGCCTTCGAGAGTCCATTCGATGTAAGCCTTGCCAGCCACGTTTCTACCTTCAATGCTTGTGACACCAGCATATTCATCTGTTGATACGCAAGTCCAAGTATATTCAGCAGCTGCACTTTCACCTGTTGTGTAGTTTGCTATAACAGCAGCCTTATATGTTGTGCCAGCTGTCAAGTTTTCAAATTGATAGTAGTTTGTTTTAACATTATTTGCAACAACTTCATCATTCAACTTGATTGTATATCCGTTGAGTGATCTTGGAGCTACAGTTGATTTAGCATTGTTAACCAAAGCTATATTATCGATATCGATATAGAACTGACCTACTGTGTTGAAGTGACGGAATGCTACGTATACTTCTTGACCAGCGAAGTCTTTAAGGTCGATGGTTCTCTTATACCAAGCGCCTTGAGCTCTGTCATTTCTTGTTACGTTGCCGCCGCGTGCCAATGTTTCTTCCAATACTGTTGTAAAGCTTTCAAGATCTGTGTTAGATACAGATGAAACCATAACTGCGTAATGTTCAGCTGGTGCTGATTGATCTTGAGCACATACATAATATGAAAGTTGTGAATCTTCTGTGATGAGATATTTCTCTGCTGTGATCAAATAGTTGTCTGGTTTGAGAGCTGCAGATTCTGGAGTAAGTGAGTCAACACAATATGATTGTGAAATGACGCAGTACATACTCTTATTATAACCGTTACCTGGACCCATGATGTCTGTAGTGACGCGCCAGTTAAGACCGTCGCCGTCAGCATCTATTGTTGTCCATCCATCCATATTACCTTTGTCGAAGTCGAAGTAGAAAGTGCCGCCGCCATTGTCGAAGTCTTCATTACCCCATGAAGCCCAGCCTGTAGGAGATACGTAAAGATCTGTCACAGCAGCTTTGATTTCATTTAATACAACATTCAATTCCTTTGCGTCAAAGATTTCAATTTCTTGTGTGTAAACTTCATAACCTTCCAAAGTAACAGTTAATCTATAGTTACCTTTACGGAATTTATCGAATGTGTATTTACCTGTTTCATCCAATGTGACTTTATAGTCGTAGCCTTGTTCTGCCAAGTTGATGAATTTAACTCTAGCGCCAGCGACTGCATCCAAGCTGTTTGATGTAACGTTGACATCAACTGTTGTGTACATGTCTTTTGCAATGACATTAGACCATATTGTTTCAGCATCGCCGTTAGCGTATGAAGCAGCAACGCCCCATGAATAAGCACCGCTTCCTAATTCAGCCCATTTGGTATCTGAGTATGTTGTGTCTGTAACTGAAGCAAGCAACACTTCTTCGCCAGAGATGTTATTCTTTCTATATACCTTATAATCTTGAGCGTTTCTTTCTTTAGTCATCATGACTGTCTCGCCTCTGCTATTTTCGAGGTAGCCGCGAACCATCCATGTGAGATATACATTGCTTTCTGAAAGGTGTTCCCAGTCAGCGCCTTTATTCCAAGAAACCCAGTCGCTGTTTGGATCGCCAGTGTAGTTACAGCCTGTTGCTGGATATGCGTAAGCGTTTTCATTACATTCGTTATGGAATGTGATCCACAATGATTCATTTTCTGGAACTGGGATTGGAGCATTAAGTTCAAACTCAATCATTTTACCAGAACCTTTAAGTTTGAATTCTTGGCTGTGAACCAATGTAGCAGGAGCTTCTGTACCGCCGTAATAGATGTTAGCTTTAACTGAAACAGGACTTTCACCGTCGTAAGTAGCGACTTTTGTCAAGTTGTAGCCTGCATATTCTTCTGTATTAGGGAAGCAGATACCCCAGTCAACGTTAAATGACTGTGAACCGACATCTTGTACAAAGTGGTTGTCATCATATTGAATCCAGCCGCCTGCAAATGGCTCTTCTTTTTCGTAAAGAACGATTTTGTCGATGAAATAAGCATCAGCTGTTGATTCAAAGTCGTCGCTGTCTTTTCTGTATGTCCATCTGTAAGTATGAACACCTTTTTTAACTTTATATTCTCTGTAAGTCCAGTCGACTTTACCTGTGATAAGATCTCTTTCAACGCCATCGATATAGAAATAAGCATTGTCGAAATAATACTCACATTCTACTTTATGATAGAAACTCATAGTAGCGTCGAAAGGAACATCGACTGTGATTTCTATTGCTGATACTCCGTTATTTACGCCTTCGCATGTAGATTTGATAGCGTATTTTCCTTCGTAAGCTTTATCTGTTATAACCCAAGGATAAGTTTGATCTATAACAAAATCAGCCTGACTAAAGTCACCTGTTTCAAAGTCGACTTCTACTTTGTCTGGAACGATATCATTCCAGCTCCATACCAAGTCAACCGCATTGTTGTTTGTTTTAGCATAAACCTCACGAACAGCCTTGTTGTCCTGAGATTTCACAGTAAATGGTGCTATTAAAGATAATAACAACATTGTTAGGAAAAGTTTTTTCATAATTATAAATTATTAGTTAATAATGGGGTTTACAAATATTTATAGGCTTTTACACCTAAAACTATGTCACAAATTTAAAAAAAAATAAACACATCTATAACAATGTGTTTATTTTTCAATTTTATTTTTTAACGGCTCGCCTGAGAAGCGTTTCACAACGGCTTCGCTATATGTTTTTGAAACAGGTATAGGATCAATGCCATCCATATCGAAATCCATGTAGAATCCATCGCTTTCGTGACGTAACACCTTGATCTTTTGTGTATTTACTATATAAGTCCTATGACATCTCATCAGCGGAGTATTGCTGAAGTTATCTTCTATGGTCTGAATCTTACAGCGTATCATATATCTGCTCAGCAAACCGTTTTTCGCATAATTGACTATGGTGTAATTATCTTCAGCTTTGATGTAATAAAGGTTATCAAGTTTCACCGACAATTTAAGCACGCCTTTATTATCTGCTATATTTATAATGTCTATGTTTTGCGCTATTGCCTCTCCGTCGGAAGCGATATTATTGGTATCGGTGATAAGCAATGTGTTACGCATATCTTTTATCGTAATCCACATAGCCGATACTGCGTATGGAACGCCCAAAGCCAATAATGTTATCAAAATACTTTTTGTCAGGATGTATGAAACAGAGAAATCAGTCATCTTAACATACACCATAGATAATATCGCATGGAATACACCTATTAATATAATCTCGCCTATCATCCATAAGGAATATTTGAGATATGTCATTTTTATGCTATTCTTAGATAAGAAAAACATCAGTATTCTGCTTATGACCAAAAGCAACACTGATGCCACCACGAATGTAGTTGTAAGGAGAAAACTATCAGATTTTGCCAATCCAAACCATGCTGTATTAGAATAAGGGGAGTAAATTACGAGGAACACCAAAGCATACAATATGGAAATAATGAGGCTTATGAATATGTTTCCTGGCTCTAACAAGCATGGAGAGAAGGTATATTTGCGACGTTTTTTCATCAAAATTGGTATATTTTCAGTTAAGAGTTTGCAAATTTACAAAAATTTCACCCCAAATAATAGTATTTTGCCACTTTTCTATCCAAAAATATTCATTTCACTTATGAACTGCCACATTTTTAACATCGGCTTTTTTTGTCATATTATTTTTGCCTTCGAAAATTTTTGATTTTTACAACTATGAAAATTATCGGAACCGGACGTTCTCATCCATCATTAGTCGTGAACAACGAGAAGCTCTCGCAGATTCTCGACACTAGCGACGAATGGATCACCTCGAGAACCGGAATAAAAGAAAGACGCATCATCTCTTCTGAAAACCTAGAAGACCTCGCTATCGACGCTGCCAAGAAAGCTCTCTCCGATGCTAACATGGATGCTAAAGACTTAGATTATATCATATGTGCTAATGTTGTTAACGAGTTCGTCTCTCCAGCTATGAGTTGTATCATACAAGGAGCCATCGGTGCCAACTGTCCTTGTTTCGACCTTAACGGCGCTTGTGTCGGTTTCATCTATGCCTTGGAGATCGCAGAGTCTTTCTACAGAAGCGGAAAATACAAGAACATACTTATCGTTTGCGCTGAAGAACCTTCACGTATGGTCAACTGGCACGACCGCACCGCCAGCGTCCTCTTCGGCGACGGCGCAGCAGCAGCAGTGCTGACAGAAGGCGACAACATCAAAGCTACAAAGATGTCCGCTTCTTGCAGTTGGGACAGGCTCTACCAAAAACACGAGCTTCAATATTCTCCTTTCAACAGCAAGCCAGACAGCAACCAGCCTTTGGTCATGCACGGACAAGACGTGTTTATGTTTGCCACACGCGCTGCCATCAGAGACATCAACGCTGTGATGAAAGCATCAGGACATAAACCAGAAGATATAAACCATTTCCTCATCCATCAAGCCAACTTGAGAATCATCAACAACATCAAGGAATATGTAAAACAACCTGACGAGAAGTTCCCATTGAACATCCACAAATATGGCAACACTTCTTCTGCCAGCGTTCCAATCCTCCTCGATGAAGTAAACAAGGAAGGCAGATTAAAAAGAGGCGATTTAATAGTAATGAGTGCTTTCGGAGCAGGTTTCGTTTCTGGAGCATGTATTTTAGAATGGTAAATTATGGAAAAAAGAGTAGTTATAACAGGCATGGGTGCCATCACCCCACTTGGCAATAATGTCGAGACTTTATGGAACAACCTTATCAACGGAGTCTGCGGCATTGATTATATAACAAAGATAGACACTTCAGACATCCCTGTCAAAATCGGTGCTGAAGTAAAAGACTTCGATCCTATAGCACATGGCGTCGACGCTGCTTTCGCACGTCGTAACGACTTATTCTCAATCTACGCCTTAGCAGCATCTATAGAAGCCATGAAAGGCAACGAAGGCTGCTTCGACCCAGAACGCCTCGGTGTTTACGTAGGTTCAGGTGAAGGTGGTTTCGACACAATATTGAAAGAAATAGTCAAATGGAAAGACCAAGGATCTAAATGGGTCTCTCCTCTCCTCATCCCAAGCATGATATCAAACATCGCTGCTGGCAACATCGCTATCCGCCATAACGCTTGCGGCGTCTGTGTACCTATCGTAACAGCTTGCGCCACAGGAACACACTCAATAGGTGAAGCTTATCGCGCCATCAAACACGGTTACGCCGACGCTATCATCACCGGCGGCAGCGAGGCAGCAGTCAACCCTGTCAGCATAGCAGGCTTTGCAAACTGCAAGGCACTCTCACGCGCAGAAGATCCAAATGAAGCTTCATTGCCTTTCGACAAACGTCGTGCTGGTTTCGTACTCGGCGAAGGCGCTGGCATCATTCTCCTTGAAGAATATGAACACGCTAAAGCTCGCGGCGCTAAGATCTACGCTGAGGTATGCGGCTACGGCAACACCTGCGACGCTCACCACGTCACAGCTCCTCACCCAGAAGGAAAACAAGCAGCTCGCGCTATCAGAATGGCTCTCGAAGAAGCTAAATATAACGAAAATGATGTGCTTCACATCAACACCCACGGAACAGGCACACCGCTCAACGACAGTTCAGAGACAGCAGCTATCAAGGCAGCTTTAGGCGAAGAAAACGCTCGCAAGGCTTATATCAACTCAACAAAATCTATGACAGGCCATCTCCTCGGAGCAGCAGGCGGCGTTGAAATCATAGCAGCGGCATTGGCACTCCATCACGGCATCGTGCCACCAACAATCAACCTCAACGAAGCCGACCCTAACTGCGACCTCAACTATACTCCTAATGTTGCAGCGAAAGCAGACCTTACAATAGCGATATCACAATCACTCGGCTTCGGCGGCCATAACGCTTGTGTAGCTTTAAGAAAAATTAACGATTAACTATTGACTATGACAAAAGAAGAATTAAAGAAATACTTACCTCACCGCGAGCCTATGTTGCTCGTAGATGAAATCAACATCGATGAGAACAAAGTGGTACATTCTAAGTATCATGTCACAGGAGAAGAGTTTTTCTTGAAAGGACACTTCCCAGGACAGCCTACAGTTCCAGGTGTGATCTTATGCGAAATCATGGGTCAGTCATGCGCCCTTCTCATCCTCGATGACTTAAAAGACAAGATAACATTATATACAGGCCTCGATAACGTACGTTTCAAACATCAAGTAGTTCCAGGCGACACTATAGAAGTTGAAGCAACATTATCAAGCCAAAGAGCTAACATGTATTTTTGCGAAGCCAAAGCTACAGTCAACGGAAAGCTTTGCGCTAAAGGCAGCTTATCATTCGCATTAATTGAAGATCAAAGAAATAAATAATGAACAATAAATATTTCCAGATAGTAGTGTTGGCAAAACAAGTGCCTGACACACACAACGTCGGCAAGGACGCCATGAAAGAAGACGGCACCATCAACCGTGCTGCTTTGCCTGCAATCTTCAACCCTGATGATTTGAAGGCTCTCGAGATGGCTCTCGCTTGCAAAGACGCTCTTAAAGACATCATGCCTGTGAAGGTCACCATCATCACTATGGGTCCTCCACGCGCAGCAGAAATCGTACGCGAATCAATGTTCCGCGGCGCCGACAACGGCATCGTCATCAGCGACAAGAGATTCGCCGGCTCCGACACCTTGGCAACATCATACGCCTTGTCGGCAGCAGTAAAGAAATTAGGTCATGTCGACCTCGTTTTCACAGGACGTCAAGCCATCGACGGCGATACAGCGCAAGTCGGTCCTCAGGTAGCTGAGAAATTAGAATTGGCTCAGATCACCTACGCTGAAGAACTCGTCTCTATGACAGAAAACGAAATCATCATCAAGAGACGCTTAGATAGAGGCGTTGAGACAGTAAAGACTTCTTTCCCTGTCTTGGTAACAGTACACGGCAACGCCAAGGACTGCCGTCCTCGTCACGCAAAACGCGTCATCATGTACAAAAACGCTTCTACCGAATCTGAAGGTCTACAGCCAATAGCCAACAGCAAAAGACCAATGGTCAAGATAGAAGAATGGAACGCCGACGACATCAATCCTGACTTCTCAAGATTGGGCATGAGCGGCTCGCCTACAAAAGTCAAATCAATAGAAAATGTTGTTCTTACAAGTAAAGAGAATAAAACCATAAACAACAGCGAAAGCGAAATTAACGAATTAATGAAAGAGCTTATCACAGCTCACATCATCTAAATTAAAAACATTAAAAAAGAATTATTATGAACACAAGAGAACAAGTTATAGACATTATCGTAAATAAATTAGGTGTTGAACGTGAATCAGTAGTTGACAGCGCAAGCTTCACAAACGATCTCGGTGCTGACTCATTAGACACTGTTGAGCTCATCATGGAATTCGAAAGAGAATTTGAAATCAATATCCCAGACAACCAAGCAGAAAACATTTCTACTGTTGGCGAAGCTATCTCTTTCGTTGAAAGCGCTGTAAATAACAAATAATAATTTTATTCTAAAACTTGAATCATGAACAACATATTAGTATTCTGTGAGATAACAGAGGAACAACAGATAGCTGAGGTGAGTTTGGAGCTTTGCTCTAAGGCTCGCAAGCTCGCCGACAGGCTAAACTCGCGCCTCGATGCAATCGTCATAGGAAACGACATTAAAAATATAGAAGAACAATTATTCCCATTCGGTGTCGATTCTGTTTTTTATGTAAACGATCCCCGTTTATCATTCTATCAAACCCTTCCTTTCTTCAGTACTATCGCTAAATTAATTCAAGAAGAGACACCGGAGATTGTTCTTTTCGGAGCCACAGCAGTAGGCCGCGACCTCGCACCACGCATCTCATCTTACTTGCGTTGCGGACTCACAGCCGACTGCACAAGCTTGGAAATCGGCGACCATACCGATGCCAAGACACAGACTGTATATAAAGACGTGTTATATCAAATACGTCCTGCTTTCGGCGGTAACATCGTCGCTACCATCGTCTCTCCTGAGACAAGACCTCAGATGGCGACAGTACGCGAAGGCGTCATGAAAAAAGAAATCTACAACGAAAATCATAAAGGCGTCATCCGCAACCTCAAAGCTGAAGATTATATCAACGACAGCGACTTATGCGTAGAGATATTAAATCGTCAGATCGAAGCACAGAAGGTCAACATCAAAGGCGCTCCTATCATCGTGGCTGGCGGCTACGGCATGGGCTCAAAAGAGAACTTCGCTCTTCTCCATGAACTAGCCGACCTTATCGGCGGTGAGGTAGGCGCTACACGTGCAGCCATCGACGCTGGATTCACAGAGATAGAAAGACAGATAGGTCAGACAGGTGTCACAGTACGCCCTAAACTTTATATCGCATGCGGCATCTCTGGCGCAGTACAACACCGCGCTGGCATGGATCAATCGGCTAAGATAATATCTATCAACACCGACCCTAACGCACCTATCAACAGCATTGCCGACTACACCATCATCGGCGACGCTATGGATATCTTACCTAAGATGATAAAGAGTTATAAAAATAATATGTTATAAATGACTAAGGCTGTTGGCCTTTGGCTATTGGCCAAAAGCTAAAAGCCAATAGCTAAAAACCAATAGCCTTAGTTCAAAAAATAAGAAATATGAATTTCTATAATGATAACGAAAGCTTAAAGTTTTATCTCTCACATCCTGTGATGGATAAGATTATCAAGTTGAAAGAACGTAACTTCGTCGACTGTGAAAACGATATGATGGCTCCTGAAAACGTTGAAGACGCCATCGACAGCTACGACAAAGTCTTGGAAATAGTTGGCGAATTAGCAGCTAATGTGTTAGAACCTAACGCTGAAAGCGTGGATCACGAAGGTCCTCAAGTCGTCAATAATGAAATAGTTTACGCTAAGGGCACACAGAAAAACCATGAGGCTTTGCGCGACGCTGGTCTCTACGGTATGTCATTGCCTAGAAAATATAACGGTCTTAACTTCCCTTACGTTCCTTACGTGATGGCCGCTGAGATGGTGTCGCGCGCCGACGCTGGCTTTGCTAACATCTGGGGACTTCAAGACTGTGCTGAGACCATCTACGAGTTCGCCTCAGAAGAGATTAAAGACAAATATCTCCCTCTCATCAACGAAGGCTTCACTTGTTCAATGGCTCTTACCGAACCTGACGCCGGCTCTGATCTCCAGTCAGTAAGACTTAAAGCAACTTTTGATGATGAACATAACTGCTGGAGACTCAATGGCGTCAAACGTTTCATCACTAACGGTGATGCCGACATCCAACTCGTTCTCGCTCGTTCTGAAGAAGGAACTACAGACGGTCGCGGACTCTCTTACTTCTTATACGACAGAAGAGACAATGCTGTCACAGTGAGACGTATCGAGAACAAACTCGGTATCAAAGGTTCTCCTACAGCAGAGCTCGTATTCAACAACGCTCCTGCCCTCCTCATCGGTGAACGCCGCATGGGTCTCATCAAATACGTTATGTCATTGATGAATGGCGCACGTCTCGGCGTAGGCGCTCAGTCAATAGGCCTCGCAGAAGCAGCTTATCACGAAGCTCTCAACTACGCTCAACAACGCGAACAATTCGGCAAGGCTATCATCAACTTCCCACAAGTCTATGAGATGATAGGCTTGATGAGAGCTAAGATCGACGCAACACGTTCATTGTTATATGAGACAACACGTTTCGTCGACTTATACAAGGCATACGACTCTATCAGCAAAGAGAGAACTCTCACAGCTGAAGAACGTCAGGATATGAAATATTCTCAACGCTGCGCCGATATGATGACTCCTATGCTCAAGCTCTTCGCTAGCGAATATGCTAACCAAGTGGCTTACGACAGTATCCAGGTTCACGGCGGCTCAGGCTTCATGAAAGAATACAAATGCGAACGTCATTACAGAGACGCTAGAATCTTAAACATCTACGAAGGAACATCACAGCTTCAGGTGGTGGCAGCCATCCGCTTCATCGGTAATGGCGCTTACCTCAAACGTGTGGAAGAATACGAAGCAATGCCGTTGAACGAAGAATTGTTGCCACTTCGCCAACGCATCAACAAGATGAAAGAAAGCTACCTCAAGATCGTTGAGACAGCTGAAAAATTCGGAACATCATCAGAAGCTTACGACTTCCTCGCTCGCAGAATGGTAGAAGCAATGGGACACCTTATCATGAGTCACTTATTGTTACAAGACGTTAATAGAATGTCAGAAGTTCAAAACTTCAAAACCTCAGAAGCTCAATTCATGAAGTCTTGCAAAATAACAATAGCTTTAGGTGAAGCCGAGATTGCAAAAATTCTTACATTTGTAGAAAATTTCAAAGAAGAAGATTTACAAATGTATAATTGAAAATTGAAAATTGAAAACTGAAAGTTAATTTTCCATTTTCAACTTTAAATTTTCAACTTAAAAAAATTAGTGTTATGAGATTATTATTAGAAAATAAAACAGCTGTCATCACTGGTGCAGCTAGAGGTATCGGAAAAGCTATCGCTAAACGTTTTGCAGAAGAAGGCTGCAACATCGCTTTCACCGACTTAAACGAAGAAAACATCAAAGCTACAGAAGCTGAATTACAAGCTCTCGGCGTGAAGGTAAAAGGCTACTTATCAAACGCAGCTGACTTCACAGACGTTGAAAATACAGTAAAACAAATTCACGCAGATTTCGGCAGCATCGACGTATTAGTCAACAATGCTGGTATCACACGCGACACCTTGATGATGAGAATGACAGAAAAGCAATGGGATGACGTCATCACCGTTAACTTGAAGTCAGCATTCAACTTCATCCACGCTGTTGTTCCTATCATGGCACGCCAACGTTGCGGCAGCATCATCAACATGGCATCTGTCGTTGGCGTATCAGGCAACGCTGGTCAGGCCAACTACTCAGCATCAAAAGCTGGTATGATCGGTCTCGCAAAATCTATCGCTAAAGAAATGGGCTCACGTAACATCAGAGCTAACTGTATCGCTCCAGGTTTCATCATCACAGACATGACAAACCAGATCTCTGAAGAAGCAAGAGCTGACTGGATGAAGATCATCCCATTGAAACGTGGCGGCACTCCAGAAGACGTAGCAGATACAGCATTATTCCTCGCAAGCGATATGTCAAGATACGTCACAGGACAGACAATCCACTGCTGCGGCGGGATGAACTGCTAATTCAAATTGAAAACTGAAAATTGAAAATTGAAAGTTAATTTTCCGTTTTCAACTTTCAATTTTCAATTTAAGAATCAATATCCTTTTTCATTTTATATTTCAAAAATCCGTGTCATTATGATGCGGATTTTTTTAGTTAGGAGTTAGGATTTTTTAAAGTCACCGAGACACCAAGACACCGAGACACCAAGTCACTAAATTGCTGAGTTGCTGAGGCTCAGCGACCGTTGTCTGTTGACTGTTGACTAAAAAAAAGGGGTATAATAGACAAAAATAGTTGGCAAAATCATTATAAGTTAATGTATACCAATTGAATATAGTAACTTTGATGAAAGCGTTTTCATCAAAGTTATTTTTTTATGTCAGAATCACAGCCCTGTAAGGGCGTCAGATTATAGGCAGGTATGTAGAGCAAAGCTCGGAATGCCTGTAAAGAAAATAAGGTAAGATAATCACAAAGTGCCGTAGGTACGACAGAGTCTCTTTCGCTCCTACGGA
>JAZKYV010000016.1:0-9694 GCA_045612345.1 Bacteroidales bacterium | reverse complement strand
CACCATTAGGATCATTTTTAAGACGATAGTGAGTTACAACAGCGCATTCTTTAGCGAAGCCTTCAACGTGGCTAGCTTCCTTGCTGAAGAAACTCTTAGGGATAAACAATGGAAAATATGCATTGACGTGACCTGTGTCTTTGAACATTTTGTCGAGAGCATCTTGCATGAACTCCCAAATTGCATATCCGTAAGGTTTGATAACCATACAACCTCTAACTGCAGAATTTTCTGCCAAATCAGCTTTAGAAACAAGATCATTATACCACTGGGAATAATTCTCTTGACGAGATGTTAAATCTTTTGCCATCTTTATTTTGGTATAGTATTTGTATATTTTTTAAAGTGCAAAAATAAAAAAAAAATTGTACATATTTATAATTTTAAACAGCATAAAAATGGAACGTTTTAAAATTTTAGCAATCGCCTTAGGATTCTTACTAACATCATGTTCTACAAGCAATAATGTCATAAAAGATGACGCTTATTATTCACCTTTCGACAATGATGGAAAATCCGATAAGGAATTAGTAGTTTCAGAGAACGGAACATTCAATACATCCGGCATAAGCAGCAATTCTCAATATGACTACCAAGCATATTACAGCGAAAACGCCACACAGGTACCAAAGGCCGAACCTACCTACGAAAGAACAGAAACCGTAACCGACACCAATGGTGTGGTTTATACAAGCACAGAAACATATTACGACGATAGTTATAAAAACGCCTCCAGCTACGGCGGTTATCTCGAAGATAATTATGACTATTACTATGACGACGATGAAGAAGACGACTGGAACACCAACCTCTACGTCGGATTAGGTTATCCTTATGGCATCTCCTTGGGATTCAGTTATGGCTATCCTTACTACTACCCTTCTTATTATTATCCATATTATTATAATTGGTACTACGACTGGTGGTGGACTCCTTATTATCACCATTACTACCCTATTTACCCAACATATCCGATATACCCTTCATATCCACCACATAAGCCTGGACATGGAGGACATAAGCCACATCCAGGAGGCGGATTGAATCCAGCTCCGACAAATCCTAGACCTGACGCCCCAAACGGCGGATTACAGGTTGCAGGCAATGGCAACAGACCTTCATCAGAAGGATTAAGACCATCATCTGCTTCAAGACCATCAAGCACAGCCCGTCCTTCTGGCAGCTCTCGTCCTACAAGCAACGACAGACCATCAAGTGCAGCTCGTCCTACAAGCACCAACCGTCCGTCAAGCACAGCTCGCCCATCAAGCAGCAGCACAAATACAACAGAACGCAAGTCATACTCACCAGCTAGCAGCAACCGTCAAGTACGCTCCAGCTCGGAATACGTAAGACCTAATTCTAGTTCCTCATCAAATAGAACCAGTACAAGCGTAAGCAGGCCTAGCAGCAGCTCTTCTTCAAATAGAAACAGTTCAAGTGTAAGCAGACCTAGCAGCACTTCTTCTTCAAGAAATAGCACAAGCATAAACAGACCTAGCAGCAGCTCTTCTTCAAGAAGCAATAGCGGCAGTTTCAACTCCGGCTCTTCTAGCAGAAGCAGCAGCAATATGGGCGGCAGCTCAAGACCTAGCGGCGCAAGACGATAAAAACCAATAGTTATGAAAAAGATATTTTTAACATTATTAGCTTTGCTACCTTTCTGCATCAGCGGACAAAGCATCTATGATGTGTACAACCTATCCACATCATACTACCAAGGCACAGCAAAAAGTATGGCAATGGGCAACGCCATGGGTGCTGTCGGGCAGGACTTCTCCTCCATCAGCATCAACCCTGCAGGCTTGGGTTTGTTCAGAAAGCCGACATTCACGTTCTCCTCATCAATAAACACGACCTACACAGAGTCTAAATTAAACTACAATTGGGCGACAGACTCAAGAGCGAAATTATCAGTAGACAACATCGGTTACGTCGGAATAAACACAAGCAACGAAAAGGTGGTGAACTGGGCATTCGGCATGAACAGAACCAACAACTTCAACAACCAGATATTCGTAGACGGATACAACGACAGCAACTCTTTGATAGACGCCTATTTCACTGAGATCATCGCCAACGAGATATATGATAAAGAAGAACTGAATTATTATTCTCCATCTTACATATATCCATTATGGGAGACATATCTCATCAACTTTGAAGCTGACGGCTCGTTAAACACTCCTGTTCCTGCCGACGGATTAAGACAGTTAAGAGGCGTATGTTCTTGGGGCGGCACCTACGAATGGACTGTGTCGACAAGCATCAACCTCAACGAAAAGTTATTCCTCGGCGTCTCCATCAATATGCCACAAGTATCTTACAAAAGAATCAGCGACTACGAAGAATCTTTCGAATATAACTCAGGAGAATATTTCTGGATGCAAGAAGAAGCCCTTGCCACCACAGGCTGGGGTTTCAACAGCAAATTCGGCCTCATAGCATTCCCTTGCAGATGGCTACGCCTCGGCGCTTCATTCCACACGCCTACGACTTACAACCTGACCGACAGCTGGAGAACAGAGACATACTCCCACCTAGAGTTCGGCAATTATGAATGGAACGTTCCTACATCATATTTCAGCTACACCTTAAGAACTCCTTGGAGAGCCAACGGCAGCGCTGCATTCATATTCGGCAACTTCGGAATGATAACAGCCGACTGCGAATACGTTGACTACAGCAAGATAAGAATCTATGATTTAGAGTACGACTATAGCGATTACAACCAATTCATTTCTGAGACATATAAGCCAACAATGAATCTCAGATTAGGTACAGAATGGCGTTATCACAGCATGTGCTTCAGAGGCGGATACTCATTCTACGGAAGTCCTTATGGTATTGGAGACAATGATTACAGAAGAAATGCATTGTCGTGCGGTATTGGTTACACACAACACTTCCTCACAATAGACTTCGCTTATATGTACACGCTGCAAAATCACAGCTACAACTTATACTCGCAATACACGAACTACTATAACGAAGTCGCTCCAGATCTGATTGTAAACGAAAACACCAACATTCACAGTCTGGTAGTTTCATTAAGACTTAAATTATATTAAGAAAGTCAACAGACTTCGTTCAGGTTTTATGTAAAACAAAAAAGGTTGCCAATTTAATTGACAACCTTTTTTATTATATATACTCAAAATCAATCTGCAATTTCATTGTGGTACATATCAACGATATCTTGGTCGATCAAGATACGGCCGCAGTATTCACAAACGATGATTTTCTTGTGCATACGGATATCGAGTTGGTGTTGTGGAGGGATTTTGTTGTAGCAACCGCCACAAGCGTCACGTTCGATCTTAACGACTGCCAAACCGTTGCGAGCATTCTTTCTGATACGTTTGTAAGCTGTAAGAAGACGTTCTTCGATAAGTTGTTCACTTTCTTGTGAGCGAACCATGAGTTCTTGTTCTTCTTTTTCAGTTTCTTCAACGATTGATGACAATTCGTTTTTCTTGAGTTCCAAGTCACCTTTGCGTTCTTCGAGACGTGCTGCTGTTTCGTTCAAAGAAATCTTCAACATTTCTGATTTCTTTGTGCAGTCGTTGATACGTTTTTCGCAAAGTTGAATATCCAATGATTGGTATTCGATTTCCTTTGTCAATGATTCGTATTCACGATTGTTACGAACATTATTTTGTTGTTCTTCGTATTTCTTGATAAGAGCTGTAGCTTCTTTGATTTTATTTTTGTAATCGACAATGTCTTTTGAGAATTTTTCCAACTCTTCGTTATATTTAGCGATACGGGTTTCCATACCTGCTATTTCGTCTTCGAGGTCTTGAACTTCGAGAGGCAATTCACCGCGGATGATACGGATTTTATCTATCTTAGAATCAACCTGTTGTAAAGTATACAATTCGATAAGTTTTCTTTCAACAGTAATTTCGTGTTCTTCAGCGTTGTGTTTTAAGTTTTCCATATATTTTTTTACGATTTAATATTAAACAAAGTAATTAACAGAGTTAGTATTTACCCTCGAAATTTGGACTGCAAATTTAGGATTTTTTTTGAGAATAATATCAGCAAATAATTGTTTTGTGAATTGTTCTGTCTCAAAATGTCCTGCATCTACGATAAGTATCTCATTATCAGCGTCAAAGAAATCATGATATTTTAAATCGGCTGTAATGTAAGCATCTGCGCCACAACGTTTTGCGTCAGCAATCAAAAATGAGCCAGAACCGCCGCAGATAGCCACTTTTCTTATCGGTCTGTCAAGCAATTCTGAATGACGTATCGCTCCCACGTTTAACTTTTCCTTAATTATCTTTAAGAAATCTTTCTCCGACATTTCATTTTCCAAACATCCTATCATTCCGCTTCCAACTTGAACTTCCGAGTCGCCGAGATGCTGTGATGCTGAGATATTAGGATGTAAGATATTTAAATCTTTCAAACCAAGTTGATCTGCCAGAACACGATTTACGCCATAAAAGCTATTGTCGATATTGGTATGCATCGCAGCGATGGAAATGTCATGTTTTATCGCTTTGGTGATGATTCTTCCGGTAGTGTCATCAACAAGGATATTTTTCAATCCCTTAAAGATCAAAGGGTGATGACTTATCACAAGATGAAATGAATTTTCTATAGCCTCATCAATGACTTTTTCAGTAAGATCTAAAGTCAACAACACTTTATCAACCAAGGCATTAGCATCACCGACAAGAAGTCCTGAGTTATCGTAGCTTTCCTGCCAATGAATAGGTGCGACTTCGGTGATATAAGACAAAATTTCAGAGACTTTATTCATTTTTATTTTTTTGCTAAAATACGATTTTTTTGTCATTTATAGTTTGTTTTTCAAGAAAATAATTGTAAATTTGTTCAATTGTTAAAAATCATGAAAAGGTTATTATTGCCCATATCGTTTCTCTATTCCATTGTCTTATTTCTAAGGCATAAGTTATACGATTGGAACATATTAAAATCAAAGAGTTACGACATACCGAACATTTGCGTAGGCAATCTTAATTTAGGAGGTACAGGAAAGACTCCTCATATAGAATATCTTACAAATCTTTTGTCTGAAGAATACAAAGTGGCGATTCTAAGCCGTGGCTACGGACGCAAAACCAAAGGCTTCATCCTTGCCGACGAGACTCATACTCATCACGACATCGGTGACGAACCTCTTCAATATTTCAAAAAGTTCGATAACATCAAAGTCGCTGTGGATGAAAACCGCTGCGAAGGAATAGAACGACTCCTTCAGGAAGAAAACGCGCCTCAGATCATACTCCTTGATGACGCTTACCAGCATAGAAAAATAAAGCCAGGACTAAACATCTTATTGACAGACTATTATCAACTATACTCCAATAGTCATCTAGTCCCTGCTGGTAATTTGAGAGACATCAAAAAAGTCGCTCACAGAGCAGAAATCGTTGTCGTGACAAAATCACCTAACGTAATAACTCCTTATTACAGAAGAGACGTGGAAAGCAGCCTCAAGCTCCAGCCACATCAGAAGATATTCTATTCTTATATCGAATATCTCGACTTCAAGCCATTTAGCAAGATCAGCTATAATATCGACATCAAAGAAGCAAAGACCGCATTGCTTTTATGCGGAATAGCAAACACTTATTCTTTGGAAGATCATATCAAGAGAAAATACAACACCATTTCGAAAATAAAATTCAACGATCATCATAGCTTCACAGAAAAAGACATTGATATGATCATTGAAAAATATAACAGTATGATAGGTAAGAACAAAGTCATTATCACTACTGAAAAAGACGCCATGAGACTGATCAACTCATCGTTTGTCAACAAGTTTGATGACATTCCTGTTTTTGTCGTGCCTATCAAGATCAAATTCCACAAAGAAGAAGGAACAAGTTTCAACGATGAAATCTTGAATTATGTTAAAAATAATTTAGTGATGGATTAATTTTTTTTGAAGAGAAATGACAGAGAAGAAGATTTATTTCATCACCGACCTTCATTTAGGCGTGCCTACACTTGAAGATTCACATCAGAGAGAACTGAAGCTGATTCGTTTTTTAGACAAGATAAAAGACGATGCCGAGACCATCTTCCTCATGGGCGACCTCTTCGACTTCTGGTTCGAATACAAGACCGTGATTCCACGCGGATACGTTCGCTTATTAGGCAAACTTTCACAACTCATAGATTCCGGCATCCCTATCCATTTATTTGCCGGCAACCACGACCTCTGGACTTTCGACTATCTTCAAAAAGAAGTCGGCATTCAGTTGCATCGCGAACCTATGACAATGACATTGAAAGACAAGACATTCTTCCTCGTCCACGGCGACGGAAGAGGTCCTGGCGACAAAGGATATAAATTCCTGAAACGCGCCTTTGAATGCAAGATAAACCAGTTCCTGTTCAGATGGCTTCACCCTGACCTTGGTATCGGTTTGGCATTAAAGTGGTCACATACGCACAGAGCGAAGAAACTGAAGAAAGAAGCCGAAGGCAATTATTACGCAGTCGTTGAAGACACCATGTTATATAAATACGCTCAGGAATGCGCAAAGGAAAATCCGAACATCGATTATTTCGTCTTCGGACATCAGCACAAACCGATGCAATATAAAGTCGACAACGGCGCAATAGTGACAGTAGTCGGCAATTGGATTAGAGATTTCTCTTATGCTGTTTTCGATGGAAATGAGATGAAGTTAGGAGTGTGGAGTTAGGAGTTAGGAGTTTCGAAGCGTGAATAATAAAGGTAAAGAAACAACGTTAAAAATAAACTGGACAAAGACTGTTGACCGTTGTCTGTAGTCTATTGTCCTAAAACAAGAAACAAATACAATTAAAATAAACAATTATGGAAATTACAAATTCTTACATCAAAGAAAACGAAAATCGTTTTTTAGAAGAGTTATTCGGATTGATTCGCATTCCTTCAATCAGTTCACAAAGTGAACATAAAGAAGACATGGTAAAATGCGCTGAATATTGGAGAGACAGCATTTTAGCCGCAGGCGCTGACAAGGCAGAAGTCATGCCAACAGAAGGTCACCCAGTAGTTTACGGCGAAAAGATCATCGACCCAAAACTTCCTACAGTCTTAGTTTACGGTCACTATGATGTTATGCCTGTCGACCCAATCGAATTATGGAACACAGACCCATTTGAACCAGTCATCAAAGATGGTAAGATCTGGGCTCGTGGCGCTAACGACGATAAAGGTCAGGCTTTCATGCACGCAAAGGCATTCGAGACAATGATCAAGACAAACACATTGCCATGTAACGTTAAGTTCATGCTCGAAGGTGAAGAAGAAATCGGTTCAGGCAGCCTCTCAAAATGGATTGTAACTAATAAAGATTTAGTCAAGGCTGACATCATCTTAGTTTCTGACACCAGCATGATCGACCACGACACTCCTTCTATCACAACAGGTTTACGCGGCTTGGCATATTGGGAAGTTGAAGTAACAGGTCCTAACGCTGACCTCCACTCAGGATTGTTCGGCGGCGCTGTAGCAAACCCAATCAACACATTATGCGAAATGGTTGCTAAGGTCATGGACAAGAACAACCACATCACTATCCCAGGATTCTACGATGACGTCATCGAGGCAACAGCAGAAGAACGCGAATTGCTCAACATGGCACCATATAGCGAAGAAGAATACAAAAACGGCGTTGGCGTAACAGCATTACGCGGCGAAGAAGGTTACACAACAATCGAAAGAGTCGGTATCCGTCCAACATTCGACCTCTGCGGTATCTGGGGCGGTTACACTGGCGAAGGTTCAAAGACTGTTCTTCCTTCAAAGGCATACGCTAAGATTTCATGCCGTCTCGTTCCTAACCAAGACCACGAAAAGATCTCTGTATTATTCAAAGAATATTTCGAAAGCGTAGCACCAGAATACGTTAAAGTCAAGGTTACTCCAATGCACGGCGGTCAGGCTTACGGATGTCCTATCGACTTGCCAGCATACAAGGCAGCAGAAGCAGCATATATGGAAACATACGGCAAACGTCCTATCCCAATGAAGAGCGGCGGCAGTATTCCAATCATCTCTGCTTTCGAAAGAGTTTTAGGTCTCAAGTCAATCTTGATGGGCTTCGGTTTAGGTTCTGACGCTATCCACTCACCTAACGAAAACTACAGAGTTGACCACTTCTTCAAAGGAATCGAGACAATCATCGCTTTCTATCAACATTTTGCAAAAATGCAATAAGAAGACCACGGATAACAGACTCCACGTATCACGAGTATCACACGTAGTGCAATCGTAAAAGCACTTGAGATTCGTGAAGGCAAAAACAGTCTTTGTCCACATATAAACAAAGGATGCCACGATGTGACATCCTTTATTTTTTCTCTCGCGAAGACGCAAAGGAACGCAAAGTTTAAAACACCATCTCAACATCTTAGTATCTCTGTATCTTAGCAACTTAACATCTCAAAAGACGCCACAGGAGTGACGTCTCTACTTGGTGACTCGGTGACTCAGTGTCTTAATCTTGGGCGTTCCGCTACGCGTCGGGCTTTCCGCTCTATCTTTGCTCGCTCCGTTATCACTTCGCTTGCAAAGGATGCCGCTCCAATCCCTAACGCAACACGACGAATTGAAAGTTGGAAGTTGAAAATTGAAAATTAATTTTCCACTTTCAATTTTCAGTTTTCAATTTTAAAAGTTCAAAGCTCAGAGTTCAAGGTTCAGAATTCAGAGTTCAAAAAAAGGAGCTGCCTCATATTGAAGCAGCTCCTTAATTGTGCATTATGCATTGTGCATTATGAATTATTCATAAATGTTTCTGATTGAAACACCGTTGTTGAAGTTTTCGATACCTTTCTTCAAGAAGTTAACGAAAGCATCTTTATCCAAATCGTAAGCGCGTGGATCAACTAAGAGCTCGCCATTGTGGCCCATGAGGCAGTAGTATGGTTGAGCGTTTGTGTTGAACTTAGAGATTTGGAAGTCAGCGTTAACGCGGCCGATAGATTTCTTTTCTTTACCGTCAGCGCCGATGATCCATTCTGATTCTGGAAGTTTTGTCTTGTCGTCAACGTAGAGAGCTACGATAACATAGTCGTTGCGTAACATTTCGAGAACGCGTGGGTCGCTCCATACGTTAGCTTCCATTTCGCGGCAGTTAACACAGCCGTGGCCTGTGAAGTCGATGTAGATAGGTTTGTTTTGTGCCTTTGCGCAAGCTAATGCTTGGTCGTAGTCATAGTAACCTTTAAGTCCGTGAGGCAAGTGGAAGATGTCAGCGTATTTTGGTTCTTCGCACAATACTGATGTGACTTTTTTGTCAACTTGTTCTGTTTGAACTGAGAGGTTATTCATCTTAGCGTCAACGTAGTTGATAACCTTTGTAGCATTTTCTTGGTTGATGCGGTTGAGGTCGAAGTCCATAGTTTGTTGTGGTGGCAAGTAACCTGATAAAGCTTTAAGAGGAGCACCCCACATACCAGGGATCATATAAACTACGAATGTGAAAACTACGATGCAGAGGATGAGACGGAATACTGATAAGTGATGTACGTCTGAGTCGTGTGAGAACTTGATTTTTCCTAAGAGGTAGAGACCTAACAATGAGAAACATACGATCCAGATAGCGAGGTAAACTTCGCGGTCTAAGAGACCCCAGTGGTATGTTTGGTCAGCAACGCTTAAGAATTTGAAACCGAGAGCGATTTCAACGAAACCGAGAACAACTTTAAC